>NZ_PSWQ01000022.1:0-208386 GCF_002932915.1 Rathayibacter sp. RFBD1 | reverse complement strand
AGGGAGGCCGGGATCACCGTCTCGCGCTCGCCGACGGCGGCCCCGACACGACCCAGAAGGGCTCCTAGTCCGTGCCAACGACACGCCTCAGCACCGAACCCACCGCCGTCCTCGTCCTCGAGGACGGACGACGATTCCGGGGACAGGCCTACGGCGCCCGAGGCCGCACCCTGGGCGAGATCGTCTTCGCCACCGGCATGACCGGCTACCAGGAGACGCTGACCGACCCGAGCTACGCCGGCCAGATCGTCGTGCAGACCGCGCCCCACATCGGCAACACCGGGACCAACGACGAGGACATGGAGTCGCGCCGCATCTGGGTCGCCGGCTACGTCGTCCGCGACCCCTCCCGCGTCGTCTCCAACTTCCGCGCGCAGCGCTCCCTCGGCGACGACCTGGAGACCGACGGCATCGTCGGGATCTCCGGCGTCGACACCCGGGCGATCACCCGCCACATCCGCTCGGCCGGCTCGATGCGCGCCGGCGTGTTCTCCGGCGAGGACCTCGCCCTCCCCGAGGAGGAGCAGCTCGCGCTGGTCCTCGGCGGCCGGCAGATGCAGGGGCTCAACCTGTCCTCCTCGGTCTCGACCGACGAGCAGTACACGGTGCCCGCCCGCGGCGAGCGCGTCGGCTCGGTCGCGGTCATCGACCTCGGGGTGAAGACCTCGACGGTCGACTACCTCGCGGAGCGCGGCTTCGACGTGCACGTGCTGCCCGAGTCCGTGACCGCCGAGCAGGTGCTCGCGCTCGACCCGTCCGCGCTCTTCTTCTCCAACGGCCCCGGCGACCCCGAGGCCTCGGACCGCCACGTCGAGCTGCTGCGCACCACCCTGCGCGCCGACCTGCCGTTCTTCGGCATCTGCTTCGGCAACCAGCTGCTCGGGCGCGCTCTCGGCTTCGGCACCTACAAGCTCCCGTTCGGCCACCGCGGGATCAACCAGCCCGTGCTCGACAAGCTCACCGGCCGCGTGGAGATCACCTCGCAGAACCACGGGTTCGCCGTGGACGCGCCGATCGAGGGCGAGCTGGACTCGCCCGAGGGCTTCGGCCGCGTCGAGGTCAGCCACTACTCCCTCAACGACTCGGTCGTGGAGGGCCTGCGCTGCCTCGACATCCCCGCCTTCTCGGTGCAGTACCACCCGGAGGCGGCGGCCGGCCCGCACGACTCCAACCACCTCTTCGACCGCTTCCGCGAGATGGTCGTGCAGCGCACGGCCGGGCGCGGGGCCTCGGAGCCCACCGACATCCCCACGACCAGCAGCATCGGAGAGCAGAAGTAATGCCGCGCAGGGAAGACATCCAGAGCGTCCTGGTCATCGGCTCCGGCCCGATCGTCATCGGACAGGCCGTCGAGTTCGACTACTCCGGCACCCAGGCCTGCCGCGTGCTGCGCGCCGAGGGGGTGCGCGTGATCCTCGTCAACTCCAACCCGGCGACGATCATGACCGATCCCGACTTCGCCGACGCCACTTACGTGGAGCCGATCACGCCCAAGGCGATCGAGGCGATCATCGCCAAGGAGAAGCCGGACGCCATCCTGCCGACCCTCGGCGGGCAGACGGCCCTGAACGCGGCCATCCAGCTGCACGACCTCGGGATCCTCGAGAAGTACGGCGTCGAGCTCATCGGCGCGAGCTTCGAGGCGATCAACCGCGGTGAGGACCGCCAGATCTTCAAGCAGCTGGTGCTGGACGCGGGCGCCGACGTCGCGAAGTCCTACATCGCGCACACCGTCGACGAGGCGATCGAGTACGCCGAGGACCTGGGCTACCCCCTCGTCATCCGCCCGTCGTTCACCATGGGCGGCCTGGGCTCCGGCTTCGCCTACACCCGCGAGGAGCTGGTGCGGATGGTCGGCGACGGCCTGCACCAGAGCCCCACCACCGAGGTTCTCCTGGAGGAGTCGATCCTCGGCTGGAAGGAGTACGAGCTCGAGCTCATGCGCGACACGGCCGACAACACGGTCGTCGTCTGCTCGATCGAGAACGTCGACCCCGTCGGCGTGCACACGGGCGACTCGATCACCGTCGCACCGGCGCTGACCCTCACCGACCGCGAGTACCAGAAGCTGCGCGACATCGGCATCCGGATCATCCGCGACGTGGGCGTGGACACCGGCGGCTGCAACATCCAGTTCGCGATCGACCCGGCGGACGGCCGGATCATCGTGATCGAGATGAACCCGCGCGTCTCCCGCTCCTCCGCCCTCGCCTCCAAGGCGACCGGCTTCCCGATCGCCAAGATCGCCGCGAAGCTCGCCATCGGCTACCGCCTGGACGAGATCCCGAACGACATCACCAAGGTGACGCCGGCGAGCTTCGAGCCGACGCTGGACTACGTGGTCGTGAAGGTCCCGCGGTTCGCGTTCGAGAAGTTCCCGGCCGCCGACAAGACGCTGACCACGACCATGAAGTCGGTGGGCGAGGCGATGGCGATCGGCCGCAACTACGCGCAGGCGCTGCAGAAGGCGCTCCGCTCGCTCGAGAAGCGCGGCTCGTCGTTCCACTGGGGCGCGCAGGAGCGCTCGGTCGAGGAGCTCCTCGAGATCGCGAGGACCCCGACCGACGGCCGCATCGTCACCGTGCAGCAGGCGCTGCGCCTGGGAGCCACGGTCGAGCAGGCGTTCGAGTCCACGAAGATCGACCCCTGGTTCCTCGACCAGATCGTGCTGATCAACGAGATCGCCGACCTGGTGCGCGAGCACGACGGCCTCGACGCCGGACTCCTCCGCCTGGCGAAGGACCACGGCTTCTCGGACGCGCAGATCGCCGAGCTCCGCGGGCTCGACGAGGCGGAGGTCCGCCGCACCCGCTACGCGCTGGACGTGCGCCCGGTCTACAAGACCGTCGACACCTGCGCGGGCGAGTTCCCGGCGCTCACGCCGTACCACTACTCCTCGTACGACGAGGAGACGGAGGTCGTCGCCGCCGACCGCCGCAAGGTCGTCATCCTGGGCTCCGGCCCCAACCGCATCGGCCAGGGGGTCGAGTTCGACTACTCCTGCGTGCACGCCTCGTTCGCGCTCTCGGACGCGGGCTTCGAGACGATCATGATCAACTGCAACCCCGAGACGGTCTCGACCGACTACGACACCTCGGACCGCCTCTACTTCGAGCCGCTGACTCTCGAGGACGTGCTCGAGGTCATCCACGCGGAGTCGCAGTCCGGCGAGCTCGTCGGCGTCGTCGTGCAGCTGGGCGGCCAGACGGCGCTCGGGCTCGCCGCGGGCCTCGAGGCGGCCGGCGTGCCCATCCTCGGCACCACCCCAGCGAACATCGACCTCGCGGAGGAGCGCGGCGCGTTCTCGCGGATCCTCGACGAGGCGGGGCTTCTCGCTCCGCGCAACGGCACCGCGACCGACCTCGACGGCGCCCGTGAGGTCGCGGTGGAGATCGGCTACCCGGTCCTCGTCCGTCCGTCGTTCGTCCTCGGCGGGCGCGGCATGGAGATCGTCTACGGCACGCCCCAGCTCGAGGACTACTTCGAGCGGATGGCCGGCGAGGGGATCATCGACGAGGCGCACCCGCTGCTGGTGGACCGCTTCCTCGACGACGCGATCGAGATCGACGTCGACGCGCTCTTCGACGGCGAGCAGCTCTACATCGGCGGCGTGATGGAGCACATCGAGGAGGCCGGCATCCACTCCGGCGACTCGGCGTGCACGCTCCCGCCGGTGACGCTCGGCCGCCGGCAGATCGACCAGGTGCGGGAGGCGACCCTCGCGATCGCGCAGGGCGTCGGCGTCCGGGGACTGCTGAACGTCCAGTTCGCGATCGGCCAGGGCGTGCTCTACGTGCTCGAGGCGAACCCCCGGGCCTCGCGCACCGTGCCGTTCGTGTCGAAGGCGCTGGGCATCCCGCTCGCGAAGGCCGCGTCGCGCCTGATGGTGGGCGAGACCATCGCCGCGCTGAAGGCCGAGGGCCTGCTGCCCGAGCGCGACGGCTCCGACGTCCCGATGGACTCTCCCATCGCGGTGAAGGAGGCGGTCCTGCCGTTCAAGCGCTTCCGCACCAAGGAGGGCCAGATCGTCGACTCGCTGCTCGGGCCCGAGATGCGCTCCACCGGCGAGGTCATGGGGATCGACCGCGACTTCCCGCGCGCCTTCGCGAAGAGCCAGGACGCCGCGTACGGCGGCATGCCGGCGAGCGGGACCGTCTTCATCTCGGTCGCCGACCGCGACAAGCGCTCGATCGTCCTGCCCGCGCTGCGCCTGCGCCAGCTCGGCTTCGACATCCTCGCGACCGAGGGCACGGCCGAGGTGCTGAACCGCAACGGGATCCAGGCCCGCGTGGTCCGCAAGTACAGCGAGACCGCCGAGGGCGACGCGCCCTCCATCGTCGAGCTGATCGCCCGCGACGAGGTCGACGTGGTGATCAACACGCCCAGCGGAGGAGCGACCCGCGCCGACGGCTACGAGATCCGCGCCGCCGCGGTCGCCGCGGACAAGCCGCTGTTCACCACGATCGCCCAGCTCGCGGCCGCGGTCGCCTCGCTCGACGCGGCGAACGAGCCCTTCGAGGTGACGAGCCTGCAGGACTACGCCCTGCGCCGCGCGGAGCGCACCGCGTGAGCGGCGGCGCGGCGGGCACCGCCTCCTTCGGCTCGCGCCTCGAGGCGGCGTTCGCCGCGCACGGCCGGCTCTGCGTCGGGATCGACCCGCACGCGTACCTGCTCGACGCGTGGGGCCTCGCCGACGACGCGGCCGGGCTCGAGAGCTTCGGACGCACGGTCGTCGAGGCGGCGGCCGGCCGTGCGGGCGTGGTGAAGCCGCAGATCGCGTTCTTCGAGCGGCACGGCTCGGCGGGCTACGCCGCGCTCGAGCGCGTGCTCGCCGACGCGCGCGAGGCCGGACTGCTGGTGATCGCCGACGTCAAGCGCGGCGACATCGGCACGAGCGTCACCGCCTACGCCGAGGCGTGGCTCCGGCCGGGCTCACCGCTCGAGGCGGACGCCATGACCGCGGCGGCCTACCAGGGGCTCGGCTCCCTCGAGGGGATGCTGACCCTCGCCGAGGAGGCGGGCAAGGGCGTGTTCGTCCTCGCAGCCACCTCCAACCCCGAGGCCCGCCCCGTGCAGCGCGCCCTCGTGCAGGACGGCGGCCGGGCGGGATCCACCGTGGCACGCGCGGTCGTGGCGGACGTGGCATCCTGGAACGACGCTCACGCTCGCGCGTCGATCGGCTCGATCGGCGTGGTGCTCGGCGCCACGGTCGCCCTGGGCGACTTCGGCATCGGCATCGACGAACCTCTGCACCCCGCACTCCCGGTGCTCGCGCCCGGCTTCGGCCACCAGGGCGCGGCCGTCGCGGACGCGCAGCGGCTGTTCGGCGCGCTGAGCGCCGCCACCATCGTCAGCGAGTCGCGGAGCGTGCTCGGCGCCGGCCCCTCGGGGATCGCGGCCGAGATCACCCGCCGCGCGACCGACATCCAGGAGACCCTTGTCCGCTGAAACCGTCAGCCCCGATCCCGGCGCCTCCTCGCGCCCGGAGGCCGTGCGCCGTCCCTCGCCGCCCGAGGTGGACCGGCGCGCCGCCTCCGAGGCCGCGATCGCGGCGCGCCGTGCCCGCGCCGCCGTCAAGAAGGCCGTCGCCGCCGGACGCCGCCCCGCGACCGCCGTGCTCGCGGCGGCCCAGGCCGAGCCGCTCGGAGTCGAGGGGCGGATGCGCGTCAGCGAGCTGCTCCGCGCCGTGCCCGCACTCGGCGTGGTGAAGACGCCCCGGGTGATGGACCAGCTGCGGATCGCCGAGTCGAAGCGCCTCGGCGGGCTCGGCCGGCGCCAGGTCGAGGGCCTGTCGTCGTTCCTGGAGGAGCGGGAGTCGCGGCAGCGCCGCCCCGGCCGCAACCGCCTGCTCGTCCTCGCCGGTCCGACCGCGGTCGGCAAGGGCACCGTGTCGACCTACATCCGCGAGAACTACCCGGACGTCCTGCTCTCGGTCTCGGCCACCACCCGGGCCCCGCGTCCGGGCGAGGTGGACGGCGTCAGCTACTACTTCGTCGACGACGCCGAGTTCGACCGGATGGTCGCGGCGGGGGAGTTCCTCGAGTACGCCGTCGTCCACAACGCTCACCGCTACGGCACGCCCCGCGGCCCCATCGACGCCGCGCTGGAGCAGGGCCGGCAGGTGATGCTCGAGATCGACATCCAGGGTGCCCGCCAGGTGCGCGAGCGGATGCCGGACGCGCGGCTGGTCTTCCTCCTGCCGCCGACCTGGGACGAGCTGGTCCGCCGGCTGGTCGGCCGCGGCACCGAGAGCGCGGAGGAGCAGGAGCGCCGTCTGGCCACCGCGAAGGTGGAGCTGGCCGCGCAGGACGAGTTCGATTTCGCCGTCGTCAACAGCACCGTGCCCGAAGCGGCCCGCGAGGTCGTAGAATTGATGTCGCCTCGTGCCGACGGCGCGCCCGCTGACCCGGGCCGCTGACACCGGGCCACCGACCACCTCCGGGCCGACGCCCCGGGTCCCACCGGGCACACGCCCCTCGGAGCCCGCGCGCCGTGTTGCTCCGGAGCCGCAGATCGGCGCTGATGCGCCTGCAAGGAGACACCCATGGCCAACAACCTCGGCATCATCGACCCGCCCATCGACGAGCTCCTCTCGAAGGTCGACTCCAAGTACGCGCTGGTGATCTTCGCCTCCAAGCGCGCCCGCCAGATCAACGACTACTACGCCGACCTCCACGAGGGCAGCCTGTTCGACAACGTCGGCCCGCTGGTCGACTCCACCATCGACGACAAGCCCCTCTCGGTCGCACTGCACGAGATCAACGAGGACAAGCTCGTCGCCAAGCCCCTCGCCGAGTAGTCCCCTCCGGGTGGGCTCCTCTCTCGAGGCCGGCCGACGGCTCAACGTCGTCGTCGGCATCACCGGCGGCATCGCCGCGTACAAGGCCGTCGGAGTCGTCCGCGCGCTGGTCCTCGCGGAGCACGACGTGCACGTCGTCGCGACCGAGGCCGCGCTGCGCTTCGTCGGCAAGCCCACCCTCGAGGCCATCTCGCGGAACCCGGTGCACACCGAGCTCTACGAGGGCGTCGCCGAGGTCCGGCACGTGGCCATCGGCCAGGCCGCCGACCTCATCGTGATCGCGCCCGCGACGGCGCACACGCTCGCCAAGCTCGCCGCCGGCCTCGCCGACGACCTGCTCGGCAACACGGTGCTCGCGAGCACCGCCCCGCTCGTGGTCGCCCCCGCGATGCACACCGAGATGTGGGCGAACGCCGCCACCGTCGCGAACACGGCGGTGCTCCGCTCCCGCGGCGTGCACGTCGTCGGCCCCGCGGTCGGCCGCCTCACCGGCGCCGACTCGGGCCCCGGCCGCATGGAGGAGCCCGAGACGATCGTGGCGGAGGCCCTCGCCGTCCAGGCCCGCTCCGCCTCCGCCCGCCGCGACCTCGCGGGCGTGCGCGTCCTCGTGACCGCCGGCGGCACCCGCGAGCCCCTCGACCCGGTGCGCTTCGTCGGCAACCGCTCCAGCGGCAGGCAGGGCGTCGCGCTCGCGCTGGCCGCTGCGGCCCGGGGCGCGGAGGTCACCCTCCTCGCCGCGAACCTCGACGTGCCGGCGCCGGAGGGCGTCACGGTCCTCCCGGTCGGCACCGCGCTCGAGCTGCGCGAGGCCGCCCTCGCCGCGGCCCCCGGCGCGGACGTCGTGATCATGGCCGCGGCCGTCGCCGACTACCGGCCCGCCGCTGTCGCCGACGCGAAGATCAAGAAGGAGCAGCAGGGCGACCGTCTCGTCCTCGAGCTCGTCAAGAACCCGGACGTCCTCGCCGAGATCTCCGCCTCCCGGCGGGAGGGGCAGATCGTCGTCGGCTTCGCCGCGGAGACCGAGCCGGACCGGGACGCGATGCTCGCCCTCGGCCGCGCCAAGATCGCGCGCAAGGGCTGCGACCTGCTCGTCCTCAACAGGGTGGGCTGGGCCGAGGGCTTCCAGAGCGACAGCAACGCCGTCGTGGTCCTCGATCGGGCCGGCGATATAGTTGGCGAGGCCTCGGGCAGCAAGGCGGAGGTGGCCGATCGCGTCCTCGACGCGGTCGTGCGCTAGCCCCGCCGGTCCGCCCGCCCAGGCGCCGATCGCCTGCCGCCCGGCATCGCGCCCGCCAGGCCACTCCCGGTACGAACGACCCCGGTCCGCACGAGCCGGGACGAGAAGAGAAGCATGACCTCCGGTCCCCTCCGCCTGTTCACCTCCGAGTCCGTCACCGAGGGCCACCCGGACAAGATCTGCGACCAGATCTCGGACCGCATCCTCGACGCCCTGCTCCGCGAGGACCCGCACAGCCGGGTCGCCGTCGAGACGCTGGTCACGACGGGGCTCGTGCACGTCGCGGGCGAGGTCTCCACGAGCGGCTACGTCGAGATCCCCAAGATCGTGCGCGACACGATCGTCGAGATCGGCTACGACTCCTCGGAGAAGGGCTTCGACGGCCGCTCCTGCGGCGTCTCGGTCTCGATCGGCCAGCAGTCGCCCGAGATCGCGGCGGGCGTCGACACGGCGCTCGAGGTCCGCTCCTCCGAGGCGGGCGAGGACGCCTTCGACCGCCAGGGCGCGGGCGACCAGGGCCTGATGTTCGGCTTCGCGACCGACGAGACCCCCGAGTACATGCCGCTGCCGAGCTGGCTCTCGCACCGCCTCGCCGAGCGCCTGGCCGCCGTCCGCAAGTCGGGCGAGCTCGACTACCTCCGACCCGACGGCAAGACCCAGGTCACCATCGGCTACGACGGAACGACGCCGTCCACCATCGACACCGTCGTCCTGTCCACCCAGCACGCCGAGCACGTCAGCACCGAGACGATCCACGCGGACATCGCGGCGCACGTCATCCGCCCCGTCCTCGAGACGGTCGACCTCGACTCCTCCGCCGTGCGCCTGCTGATCAACCCGACGGGCCGCTTCGAGATCGGCGGCCCTCAGGGCGACGCCGGGCTCACCGGCCGCAAGATCATCGTCGACACCTACGGCGGAGCGTCCCGCCACGGCGGTGGCGCGTTCTCGGGCAAGGACCCGTCGAAGGTGGACCGCTCGGCCGCCTACGCCATGCGGTGGGTCGCCAAGAACGCGGTCGCCGCGGGGCTCGCCTCGCGGCTGGAGGTGCAGGTCGCCTACGCCATCGGCAAGGCGGCCCCGGTCGGCCTCTACGTCGAGACCTTCGGCACCGGCACCGTCTCCGACGAGACGATCACCGAGGCGATCCGCTCGGTCTTCGACCTGCGCCCGGCCGCGATCATCCACGCACTCGACCTGCTCCGCCCGATCTACGCGCAGACCGCGGCCTACGGCCACTTCGGCCGGGAGCTCCCCGACTTCACCTGGGAGCGCCTCGACCGGGTCGACGTCCTGCGCTCCGCCGCGGGCCTCTCGTAGCGGGCGCGGCGGCGATGGCGACGAGCGGAGCCGTCGCGCGCGTGCTCCTGGACTCGCCCCTCCCGCAGCTCGACCGGCTCCTGGACTACGCGGTGCCGGAGGCGCTGCGCGGCGAGGTGGTCCCCGGCGTGCGCGTGCGGGTGCCGTTGCGGACCGGAGGCCGGATCGCCGACGCGTTCGTCGTCGAGACGGGGGAGGGGACCGAGCACGCCGGAGCGCTCAGCGGCATCGAGGAGCTGGTCTCGCCGCTCGTCGTGCTGACCCCGGAGGTCTGGGCCCTCGCCCGCCGGGTGGCCGACCGCGCCTCCGGAGGCGCGAGCGACGTGCTGCGCCTGGCCGTGCCGCGCCGCCACGTCCGCGTCGAGAAGGCGCGACTCGCCGCGGGTCCCGCTCCTGCGGCGCCCGCGGTCGAGGCGGGCGGCGTGACGGGCTACCCCGACGCCTCCTTCGCGGGACTCGCCGAAGGGGCCCGGCTGGCGGTCGGCGCCGTGCCGGCTCCGGTGAGGCTCGACTCGGGCGCGTGGGTCGGCGGCTGGGCCGTCACGCTCGCCGAGCTCGCCCGGGACACGCTCGCCGCGGGCCGCGACGCGATCCTGGCCGTCCCCGACTACCGCGACCAGGAGCAGCTGGAGCTCGCTCTCGCCGCCCTCGTCCCCGCGGAGGCGGTGGTGCGCCTCGATGCGCGGCAGAAGGGCGCCGAGCGCTACTCCGCCTTCGTCCGCTGCCTCGATCCCGGGCCGCGGGTCGTCGTCGGCAACCGCTCCGTCCTCTACGCGCCCTCCTCCGCCCTCGGCCTGATCGGGCTCTGGGACGACGGCGATCCGCTCTTCGCCGAGCCGCTCGCGCCCTACGCGCACGCGCGCGACGTCGCCCTGGTGCGGCAGGAGCAGAGCGGCGCCGGCCTCGTCCTGCTCGGCAACACGCGCACGGTCGAGGTCGAGCGGCTCGTCGAGATCGGCTTCGCGACCGAGGTGGAGCCGCGGCCGAGCCGCCGCCCGCACGTCGTGCCGACCGCCCAGCAGTGGGCGGCCGACGAGCACGACGCGGCAGCGCGCATCCCCTCCTCCGCCTGGCGGGAGGCGCGGAAGGCCCTCGACTCCGGTCCCGTGCTCGTCCAGGTCGCGCGCCCCGGCTACGCGCCGGTGGTCGCCTGCGCCCGCTGCCGGACCGTCGCACGCTGCAACCGCTGCCAGGGTCCGCTCGGCGTGCACTCCGAGGGCGGGCGGCCGAGCTGCGGCTGGTGCGGCCTGATCGCGGCCGACTGGACCTGCTCCGTCTGCGAGGCGACGGCTCTGCGCCTCGTCTCCCTCGGCGCGGGCCGCACCGCGGAGGAGCTCGGACGCGCCTTCCCGGGTGCCAAGGTGATCGTCGCCGACGGGCAGCGCCCCGTGCTCACCCTCCCCGACGAGCCCGCGCTCGTCGTGGCCACGCGCGGGGCGGAGCCGCGGGCCGACGGCGGCTACCACGCCGTCCTGCTGCTGGACGGCGAGCGGATGCTGGCCCGCGAGAGCCTGCGGGTCGCCGACGACGCGCTCCGCACCTGGTCGAACGCCGCGGCGCTGGCCCGCCCGGGCGCGCCGGTCCTCCTGGTCGGGGTCGGCGGCCGGCTCGCGACCGCCCTGGCGACCTGGCGGCAGGCCGAGTACCTCCGGGCCGAGCTCCAGGAGCGGCGCGCTCTGCGCTTCCCGCCCGCGGTGCGCCTGGCCACGGTGAGCGGCGACGCGCACGCGGTGGAGGAGGCGCTCGACGCGCTCGACGAGGACGACCGGCACGAGGTCCTCGGTCCTGTCGGGCTCGAGGACGGCTCCGTCCGGGCGATCGTCCGGTTCGACTACGCTCGCGGTGCGGATGTGGCCGCGCGCCTCCGCTCCGCCGTGATCCGCAACGCCACGCGCCGTCGTCGCCCGCCGACCACGCCCGGCCGCTTCCGGCCGGCCCCCCGGCTCCGGGTCCGTCTCGACGACCCCGACATCCTCTGACTCCCCAGGAGACCCCCGTGCGCCTCGTCTTCGCCGGCACGCCCGCCGCTGCCGTTCCGACCCTCCGCGACCTCGCCGCCTCCGCGCACGAGGTCGTGGCCGTGGTCACCCGGGAGGACGCCCCGGTGGGCCGCAAGCGCGTGCTCACCCCCTCGCCGGTCGCCGTCGCGGCCGAGGAGCTGGGGATCCCGGTGATCCGGGCGAACCGCCTCGACGAGGACGTGACCGACCGGATCGCGGAGCTCGCCCCCGACCTCGGCGTGATCGTGGCCTACGGCGGCCTCGTCCGGCAGCGCCTGCTGGCGGTGCCGCGCCTGGGCTGGATCAACCTGCACTTCTCCCTGCTGCCGCGCTGGCGCGGGGCGGCTCCCGTCCAGCGGGCGCTGATGGCGGGCGACACGCGGATCGGCGCGAGCGTCTTCCAGCTGGTCGCCGAGCTCGACGCCGGTGACGTGTACGCCGAGCTCGCCGTCGACGCGGGGGAGCGCACCGCGGGCGAGCTGCTGACGGCGCTGGCCGGGAGCGGCGCCGGCCTCACCCTCGGCGTGGTCGACGCGCTGGAGGAGGGCACGGCCGTCGCGACTCCGCAGACCGGAGAGGCGACCCCCGCTCCCAAGCTCGACGCCGCCGACGGCCGGATCGACTGGAGCCTCCCGACCGCGCGGGTCCTCGCGCTCGTGCGCGGAACGACTCCCGAGCCCGGAGCCTCGACCGCGGTGGGGGACGCGCGCCTCAAGGTGCTCGCGGTCCGCGCGGCCGAGGGGGACCTCGCTCCCGGCGTCGTCCGCCTCGCCTCGGGGCGCGCCCTCGTCGGCACCGCGGACGGAGCGGTGGAGCTGGTCACCGTCCAGCCCGCCGGCAGGACCCCGATGGCCGGCGCCGCCTGGGCCCGCGGCCTGCGCGAGAGCACGGTGCTCGCGTGAGCGCCCGGCGCGAGGCCGCTCCCGCCCGCCGGGTCGCCTACGACGTCCTGCTCGCGGTGAGCGGGTCGGACGCCTACGCCAACCTGGTCCTGCCCGCGCGGATCAGCGCCGCCGGCCTCTCGCCCGCCGACGCGGGACTGGCCACCGAGCTCTGCTACGGCACCCTGCGGATGTCCGGCTACTACGACCGCGTGATCGCCCTCGCGGCCGGCCGGTCCGTCGAGAGCATCGATGCGCCGGTGCTCGACGCGCTGCGCCTGGGCGTGCACCAGCTGCTCGCGACCCGCGTGGCCCCGCACGCCGCGGTGAACGAGAGCGTCGCGCTCGTCGCGGCCGGCTCCTCGCGGGGAGCGGTGGCCTTCGCCAACGCCGTGCTGCGCGCGGTCTCGCGCTCGAGCGCCGGCGAGTGGCGCGAGCGGGTCTCCGCGGCCGCGGTCTCCGGCGACGACCGGATCGCCGCGCTGAGCTCCCACCCCGTGTGGATCGTGCGCGCCCTGCGACGGGCGCTGGCGGCGGAGGGGGCGGCCGACGAGCTCGACGCGCTGCTCGCCGCCGACAACGCGGCTCCGCGGGTGAACCTGGTGGCTCTGCCGGGCCTGGCGTCTCCCGGCGAGATCGCCGACGCCGAATCCGACCGGTTCTCGCCGGTCGGCATGACCAGCACCGGCGGCGACCCGGAGGCGTTCCCCGCGGTGCACGAGGGCCGCGTGCGCGTGCAGGACGAGGGCTCCCAGCTCGCCGCTCTGGCGCTCTCCCGGGCACGGCCGGTCCGCCCGGGCGAGCGCTGGCTCGACCTGTGCGCGGGACCCGGCGGCAAGGCGGCGCTGCTCGCGGCGGAAGCGCGCGCAGGCGGGGCGGCGCTGCTCGCCAACGAGGTGGTCCCGGGCCGCGCGGGCCTGGTGCGGCAGGCGCTGGCCGCCGTCGATCCGTCGGTCGAGGTGCGCACCGGCGACGGGCGCGACCTGGGCGACGAGCAGCCGGGATCGTTCGACCGCATCCTCCTCGACGCGCCGTGCACCGGTCTCGGTGCGCTGCGGCGTCGGCCCGAGGCGCGCTGGCGCAAGTCCGCGGCCGACGTGGAGCCGCTGGCCGCCCTCCAGGGCGAGCTGCTCGACTCCGCGGTGAGGGCTCTCGCTCCCGACGGGCTGCTGGCCTACGTGACCTGCTCGCCGCACCTCGGCGAGACCCGGCGCGTGCTCGCCCTCGCGCAGGAGCGGCACGAGCTCGAGCTCGTCGACACGCCGGCCGTGCTGCGCGCGGTGACGGCGGACCCGCTCCCGCTGCCGGACGGCCCCCTCCACGTGCAGCTCTGGCCGCACCGGCACGGCACCGACGCCATGTTCGTGCAGCTCCTCCGCCGCCGGCCCCTCGAGGCGGCGTCCGGGAACGCCTGACCCCTCCGGAGCGGGAGCGTGCTCGGCCGGGCGGACGCGGAGGACGCTCCGATCTAGGCTGGACGCATGCCCGCACGGATCAACCCCAGCATCCTCTCCGCCGACTTCGTGAACTTCGAGGCCGAGCTGCAGCGCATCGCCGGAGCCGACCTGGTGCACGTCGACGTGATGGACAACCACTTCGTGCCGAACCTCACGTTCGGGCTGACCATGGTCCAGCGCCTCCAGGACGTCTCGCCCCGGCCGCTCGACCTGCACCTGATGATCGACGACCCCGACCGGTGGGCCCCCGACTACGCCGAGACCGGCGCCTACTCCGTGACCTTCCACGCCGAGGCCGCGCGCGACGCCGTGGCCCTGGCGCGGCGCCTGCGCGAGATCGGCTCGCGGGCGGGGATCGCGCTCAAGCCGGGCACGATGGTGGACGACTACCTCGACCTCCTGCCCGAGTTCGACCAGGTCCTCGTGATGACGGTCGAGCCCGGCTTCGGGGGCCAGTCCTTCATGGAGGAGATGATGCCCAAGCTGCGCACCCTCCGGAACGTGGTGGACCGCACCGGGCTCGACGTCTGGCTCCAGGTCGACGGCGGGATCGCTCCCGGCACGATCGAGATCGCAGCGGAGGCGGGAGCCGACACCTTCGTCGCGGGCTCCGCGGTCTTCGGCGCGGACGACCCGGAGGCCGCGATCGCGTCGCTGCGCGAGACGGCGACCGCTCACCTGCACCGGCACTGAGGCGGCCCGCGCCCGGCCGCCGTATAGACTTCCCCGGTGAAAACTTTCGACGACCTCTTCGCTGAGCTGGGCGAGAAGGCCGCCGCCCGTCCCGAGGGTTCGGGCACCGTCCGCGAGCTCGACGCCGGCGTGCACTTCATCGGCAAGAAGATCGTCGAGGAGGCCGCCGAGGTGTGGATGGCCGCCGAGTACGAGGGCGACGAGCGCACCGCCGAGGAGATCTCGCAGCTGCTCTACCACCTGCAGGTGCTCATGCTCGCCAAGGGACTGACGACGGCCGACGTCTACCGGCATCTGTGAGCCCCGCCCCGCTCGCCGGGGTGCGCCTCCGCTCCGCGCCGTCGCGCCCGCACGCTCCCCGAGGAGCCGTGCCGCCCCCTGAACAGCCGTCGAGTCATGAAGGACGTCCCGTGACCACCACCCCCGCCCCGGCGCTCCTGCGCGTCGCCGTCCCCAACAAGGGCTCCCTCTCGGAGACCGCCGGTCAGATGCTCGCGGAGGCCGGCTACACCGGCCGTCGCGACCCGAAGGAGCTGCACGTCGTCGACGAGCGCAACGGGGTCGAGTTCTTCTACCTGCGCCCGCGCGACATCGCCACCTACGTCGGCTCCGGCGCTCTCGACGTCGGGGTCACCGGCCGCGACCTCCTGATCGACTCCGGCTCCGAGGCGCGCGAGATCGCGAGCCTCGGCTTCGCGAACTCCACCTTCCGCTTCGCCGGGCCCGCCGGCCGCTACGACGAGCTCGGGCAGATCGACGGCCTCCGCGTGGCGACCAGCTACCCGGGCCTCGTGGGCCGCTTCCTCCGGGAGCACGGCGTCGAGGTGACGCTGATCCGCCTCGACGGCGCGGTCGAGTCCGCGATCCAGCTCGGCGTCGCCGACGTCATCGCCGATGTCGTCGAGACCGGCACCACGCTCCGCAAGGCCGGCCTCGAGATCTTCGGCCCGGTCATCCTGGACTCGACCGCCGTCCTGGTCTCCGCCGCGGGGGAGCCCGAGGGCATCCCGGTGCTGCTGCGCCGCCTGCAGGGCGTGCTGGTCGCCCGCGAGTACGTGCTGCTCGACTACGACTGCCCCGTCGCGCTCCTGGAGAGCGCCACGGCGATCGCCCCGGGCTTCGAGTCCCCGACGGTCTCGCCGCTGCACGACGCCGAGTGGGTGGCCGTCCGCGTGATGGTGCCGCGCTCGGACATGAACCAGGTGATGGACCGCCTGTACGACCTGGGCGCCCGCGCGATCCTGGTCACCTCCATCCACGCCGCGCGCCTGTAGAGGGAGAGCCGATGAGTCTCGCCGTCCGCGTCATCCCCTGCCTCGACGTCGCCGCCGGCCGCGTCGTGAAGGGCGTCAACTTCCAGAACCTGCGCGATGCGGGCGACCCCGTCGAGCTCGCCCGCCTCTACTTCGAGCAGGGCGCCGACGAGCTGACCTTCCTCGACGTCACCGCCACGGTCGACGACCGCTCGACCACCTACGACGTGGTGCGGGCGACCGCCGAGCAGGTCTTCATCCCGCTCACGGTCGGCGGAGGCGTGCGCAGCGCCGAGGACGTCTCGCGACTGCTCGCGCACGGCGCCGACAAGGTGGGCGTCAACTCCGCCGCGATCGCCCGGCCCGAGCTCCTCGGCGAGATCGCCGACGTCTTCGGCGCGCAGGTGCTCGTGCTCTCGCTCGACGTCAAGCGGAGCGACGCCACGGCGTCCGGCTTCGTCGTCACCACTCACGGCGGACGCCGCGAGACCGAGCTCGACGCCCTGGTCTGGGCGGCCGAGGCCGTCGAGCGCGGCGCCGGGGAGCTGCTGGTCAACTCCATCGACGCCGACGGCACCAAGCAGGGCTTCGACCTCGAGCTGATCGCCGCGATGCGCGAGCTGAGCTCCGTGCCGGTCATCGCCTCCGGAGGCGCCGGCGCCGTCGAGCACTTCGCTCCGGCCGTCGACGCGGGGGCCGACGCCGTGCTCGCCGCCTCCGTCTTCCACAATCGCGAGCTGACGATCGGCGACGTCAAGCGCTCGCTCGCGGCCTCCGGGATCGAGATCCGATGACCCCCGCCGAGCTCGACGCCGTCCTGGACCGCGCCGCCTTCGATCCGACCGGGCTCCTGCCCGCGATCATCCAGCAGCACGACACCCGCGAGGTGCTCATGATGGGCTGGATGGACCGCGAGGCTCTCCGGCGCACCCTCACCGAGGGCCGCGTCACCTTCTGGTCGCGCTCGCGTCAGGAGTACTGGCGCAAGGGCGACACGTCCGGGCACGCGCAGTACGTGCGGGGTGCCGCCCTCGACTGCGACGCCGACACCCTGCTGGTCCAGGTCGAGCAGATCGGCGCCGCCTGCCACACGGGCGAGCACGCCTGCTTCGACGTCGACCCCCTCGTGCCGTTCACCGGCCTCGGCCCGGCGGAGTGAGCATGAGCGGACGGCGGCTGAAGTACACGGCGATCCTCGGGATCGTGCTCCTCGCCGCGCTCGAGCTGACCTCCTCCACCCAGACCTGGTCCACGCTGACCCTGGCCGCGATCGAGGGGGAGGGCCAGCGGATCGACGTGGCCGGGACCGTCGCCGCGCCCGCGCTCTCCGCCCTGGCGCTCGCAGGCCTCGCCCTCGCCGCGGCCCTCGCCATCGCCGGCCCCGTCTTCCGGATCGTGCTCGGTGTGCTCCAGGCCGTCCTCGGCGCCTCGGTGGTGCTCGCGGCCGCGACGGCACTGGGCGACCCCGTGCGCGCCGGCGCCTCGCTGGTCACGGAGGCGACCGCCATCGCGGGGGAGCAGTCCGTCGCCGCGCTCGTGGCCTCGTCCTCCGCGACGGCCTGGCCCGTCGTCGCCCTGGTCTGCGGCGTGCTCACCGCGCTGCTCGGGATCGGCGTCCTCGCGACCTCGCGCCGCTGGCCGGGAGCGGCGCGGAAGCGCGCGTCCCGCTTCGAGCCCGCCGACGGCTACGGCCACGGCGCGTCGACCGTGCAGACGGACGACGGCGACATCGACCCGGTCGTCTCGTGGGACGAGCTCTCGCGCGGCGACGACCCCACCTCGGGCCGCTGACACCGGCCGGGGACGTGTCCGGCGGTCCGGCATCCCCGCCTCCTGCAGGCGACTGCGCAGGCGAGTCCGGGGCCGGGCGCTCAGGCGCCTCACGCTAGACTGCTCTGGTCCCGATGCACCCCCAGGAGGAGACCCATGAGCACCGAGCACGACGACGACAACCACGGCCACTCGCCCGCAGCGTGGACGGCCGTCGTCATCATGCTGGTCGGATTCACGATCGGCACGATCGCGTTCTGGTTCGACGTGCCCCTGGTGGTCTGGCTCTCGGCCGGCCTGGTCGTGGTGGGTCTGCTCGTGGGCATGGGCATGGCCAAGGCGGGCTACGGCGTCAACGGTGCGAAGGCGAACCCGAAGGCGCGCGCCTAGGTGCTCGCCGACCTCACCTCCGGCGCCCTGGCCGACGCGGCCCGGCGCCGCGAGAGCGCCCCGCTCGAAGCCGTCGAGCGCCGCGCGCTCGCCCAGGCGCCCGCCCTCGACGCCCTGGCCGCTCTGGCCCCCGCCGAGCGCGTCAGGATCATCGCCGAGGTGAAGCGCGCCAGCCCGTCGCGCGGAGCCCTCGCCGACATCCCCGTCCCCGCCGAGCTGGCCGGGCAGTACGAGCTCGGGGGAGCGAGCGCGATCAGCGTCCTCACCGAGGAGCGCCGCTTCAAGGGGTCCCTCGCGGACCTCGAGGCGGTCCGCGAGCGCGTGTCGATCCCCGTCCTGCGCAAGGACTTCGTCGCCGAGCCGTACCAGGTCCTCGAGGCCCGCGCGGCCGGAGCCGACCTGGTCCTCCTCATCGTCGCCGCGCTCGAGCAGCCCCTGCTCGCCGAGCTGCACGCCCTCGTGCTCGAGCTGGGGATGACCCCGCTCGTCGAGACGCACTCGGCCGACGAGCTCGAGCGGGCCGCCGACCTCGGCGCGCGGCTCATCGGCGTGAACGCCCGCGACCTCTCCACCTTCCAGCTCGACCGCGACCTCTTCGGCCGCCTCTCCGAGCGCTTCCCCGACGATGCGGTGAAGGTGGCCGAGTCGGCCGTCCTCACCGCCGACGACGTCGCGCACTACCGCGGCTCCGGAGCCGACGTCGTCCTCGTGGGCGAGGCTCTCGTCACCGGCGGCGACCCCGTCTCCACCCTCGCCGGCTTCCTGGCGCACTGACCACACCGATAGGCGGTACCCCCATGGCACTCCGGGATGAACTCGGCCCCTACTTCGGCGAGTTCGGCGGACGCTACGTCCCCGAGTCCCTCGTCGAGGCCCTCGACGAGCTGAGCGCCGAGTACGAGCGCACGAAGGTCGACCCCGCGTTCGCGGCCGAGCTGATGGAGCTGCACCGCAGCTACACCGGTCGTCCGTCGATCATCACCGAGGTGCCGCGGTTCGCCGAGCACGCCGGCGGTGCGCGGATCATCCTCAAGCGCGAGGACCTCAACCACACCGGCTCGCACAAGATCAACAACGTGCTGGGCCAGGCGCTGCTCACCAAGCGGATCGGCAAGACCCGCGTCATCGCCGAGACGGGAGCGGGCCAGCACGGCGTCGCGACCGCCACGGCCGCCGCCCTGTTCGGCCTCGACTGCGTGGTCTACATGGGCGAGGTCGACACCGAGCGCCAGGCCCTCAACGTCGCCCGCATGCGCCTGCTCGGCGCCGAGGTGATCCCCGTGACGACCGGCTCGCGCACCCTCAAGGACGCGATCAACGACGCGATGCGCGACTGGGTGACGAACGTGGGCACCACGAACTACATCTTCGGCACCGTCGCGGGCCCGCACCCGTTCCCGGCCCTCGTCCGCGACTTCCAGAAGATCATCGGCGAGGAGGCGCGCGAGCAGGTCCTCGAGCTGACCGGCTCGCTGCCCACCGCGGTCACCGCCTGCGTCGGCGGCGGCTCCAACGCGATGGGGATCTTCCACGCCTTCCTCGACGACCCCGAGGTCCGCCTCGTCGGCTTCGAGGCCGGCGGCGACGGGATCGAGACCCCCCGCCACGCGGCGACCATCAGCAAGGGCCGCCCCGGCGTCCTGCACGGCGCCCGGAGCTTCCTCCTCCAGGACGAGGACGGCCAGACCGTCGAGTCGCACTCGATCTCGGCCGGCCTCGACTACCCGGGCATCGGCCCGGAGCACGCGTGGCTCTCGAGCATCGGCCGCGCCGACTACCGCGCGGTCACCGACTCGGCCGCGATGGACGCGCTCATGCTGCTCAGCCGCACCGAGGGGATCATCCCGGCGATCGAGTCCGCGCACGCGCTGGCCGGCACGCTGGAGCTCGGGCGCGAGCTCGGCCCCGAGGCCACCATCCTGGTCAACCTCTCGGGCCGCGGCGACAAGGACATGACGACCGCTGCGCACTACTTCGGCCTCATGGACCAGGGCGCGGTGCAGTCGTGAGCGGCCGCGGACCGAGCGTCGCCGAGACCGTCCGGCGCCGGAACGAGGAGGCGGCGGGCGCCCTGATCGGCTACCTCCCCGTCGGCTTCCCCGACCTGCCGACCAGCATCGACGCCGCCGTGGCCATGGCCGAGAACGGCGTCGACGCGATCGAGCTCGGTCTGCCCTACTCCGATCCGGTGATGGACGGACCCGTCATCCAGGAGGCGACCCAGGCCGCCATCGCGGGCGGCTTCCGCCTCCGCCACGGCTTCGAGGCCGTCCGCGAGATCCGGGCGCGCGTCGACGTGCCGGTCCTGGTGATGACCTACTACAACCCCGTCCTGCAGTACGGGGTCGAGCGCTTCGCCACCGATCTGGCCGAGGCCGGCGGGTCCGGCCTCATCACGCCCGACCTGATCCCGGACGAGGGCGCCGAGTGGCTCGCCGTCTCCGAGCGGCTCGGACTCGACCGCGTGTTCCTCGCGGCGCCGTCCTCGACGGACACGCGCCTGCGCCAGGCCGTCGACTCGAGCCGTGGATTCGTCTACGCGGTCTCGACGATGGGCATCACCGGCGCGCGCACCGACGTCGACTCCGCGGCCCGCACCCTGGTCGACCGCCTCCGCGCCGCCGGCTCCGAGAGCGCGTGCGTCGGCCTGGGCATCTCGACCGGCGAGCAGGTCGCCGAGATCCTCGCCTACGCGGACGGCGCCATCGTCGGATCCGCCCTGGTGCGGGCGCTGGCGTCCGGCGGGGTCGACGCGGTCGCCGAGACCTCCCGCGGCCTCGCCGAGGGCACCCGCCTGCGCTCCGCGCGCTGACACCCTCCCGCTACAATCGGGATGCCCACCGGGGCGCGGCCGAGCCGTGCCCGGGGGACCCCCTCCTTCGAAAGGTCGAGTACCGGTGTCCGTACCGCTGAGCATTCCGAGCCCCCCCGACGCGTGGAGTCAGTACGACCTCACGATCGGCACCTTCACGCTCGCGATCCACACCTACGCGCTCTGCATCCTCGCGGGGATCATCGTGGCGACGATCATGACGAACCAGCGCCTCAAGCGCCGCGGCGCGGAGCCGTGGGTCGTGCTCGACATCATCATCTGGGCCGTGCCGCTCGGCATCGTCGGCGCCCGCGCCTACCACGTGCTCACCCACCCCGGCGACTACTTCTACGACGGCGCCGACCCGTGGGAGGTCGTCCGCATCTGGAACGGCGGCAACGCCATCTTCGGCGGGCTGATCGGAGGCGCGGTCGGCGCGTTCATCGGCTGCCGCTGGACAGGAGTGCGGTTCTGGACCTTCGCCGACGCCCTCGCCCCCGGCATGCTCGCCGCGCAGGCGCTCGGGCGTCTGGGCAACTGGTTCAACCACGAGCTCTTCGGCCTGCCCACGACCCTGCCCTGGGGCCTCGAGATCGAGACCACCAACCCGGCCTTCCCCGTCGGCCTCCCGGCGGGCACGCTCTTCCACCCGACCTTCCTCTACGAGATCCTCTGGAACGTCGTCGGCATCGCGGTCATCCTCCTGCTCGAGCGCCGTCTCAAGCTGCAGTGGGGCACCGTCTTCGCCGCCTACCTGATCTGGTACGGGATCGGCCGCGTCTGGTTCGAGTCCATCCGGATCGACCCGAGCGAGTTCTTCTGGGGCATCCGCACCAACGTCTGGGCCGCGCTCATCGCCGTGGTCATCGGCCTGGTCCTCGTGGTGATCCAGAAGCGCGAGCACCCGGGCGCCGAGCCCTCGGCCTACCGGCCGGGTCGCGAGTGGACGCCCGCCCCGGCTGCGGTAGAATTCGAGGACGTCGAGTCCGACTCCGACGACACCACCACCCCTGCTTCCGGCACCGACGCCGAGAAGCCGACGGTCTCCCGCACCTGACGGAGGTCGCGGAGCCTCCGCGACCGCCTCCCGGGTGCCCGACACCTCCACGACCGCCCCATCGCGGCGCAGCCACGAGCGCTGCCGCGGGCGGGTCGTCGTGCAGGCACCGCCGACGGCGCGCGACGCTCGCGCCACGGCAGAACCCTGCGGCCCTCCCGATCGGGGAGCCGCTCCTCCTCCACCACCGCGGGCCAGTGACGTCCCGATCAGCCATCACCCCCGTGAGGACGGTTCCCATGGCCTCCGCCCAGCCCTCGACCCCGGCCCGCGCCGTGCCCTTCCTGGGCATGCCGCCGGCGCAGGGGATGTACGACCCGTCCGCCGAGAAGGACGCGTGCGGTCTCGCGATGGTCGCCACCATGCGCGGCACCGCCGGCCACGACATCATCGACGCCGCGCTGAACGCGCTGCGCAACCTCGAGCACCGCGGCGCCGTCGGCTCCGACGCGGGAACGGGCGACGGCGCGGGGATCATCACGCAGATCCCGGACGAGTTCCTCCGCGCGGTCGCTCCCTTCGAGCTCCCGCCGCTGGGCCAGTACGCGGTGGGCAACGCCTTCCTCCCGGTGGACGTGTTCGAGCGCGAGCGGGTCAAGTCGACGATCGCCGACATCGCCCGCGAGGAGAACCTCGCCGTGGTCGGCTGGCGCTCCGTGCCCGTGCAGCCCGACGAGATCGGCACGCTCGCCCGGGCCGCCATGCCGGCGATCGAGCAGCTGTTCATCCGGAGCGAGCTGACCGACGAGAGCGGCACGCCCCTCTCCTCCGTGCGCCTCGACCGTCTGACCTTCCGCCTGCGCAAGCGCGTCGAGCGCGAGCTCGAGGTCTACTTCATGTCGCTCTCGAGCCGCACGCTCGTCTACAAGGGCATGGTGACGACGCTCCAGCTGGAGCCGTTCTACCCGGACCTGTCCGACGAGCGCTTCGCGTCGAAGCTCGCGCTGGTGCACTCCCGGTACTCCACCAACACCTTCCCGTCGTGGCCGCTCGCTCAGCCGTTCCGGATGATCGCGCACAACGGCGAGATCAACACGGTGCAGGGCAACCGCAACTGGATGCGCGCGCGCCAGTCGCAGCTGAAGAGCCGCGAGCTGGGCGACCTGGCCCCGCTGTTCCCGATCGTCTCGCCCGGCCGCAGCGACTCCGCCTCGTTCGACGAGACCGTCGAGCTGCTCAACCTGGCCGGCCGGTCGCTCCCGCACGCGGTCATGATGATGGTGCCGGAGGCCTGGGAGAACCAGGACGGCGCGCTCGACCCGAAGCGCCGCGCGTTCTACGAGTACCACTCGATGCTCATGGAGCCGTGGGACGGCCCGGCCGCGATCGTCTTCACCGACGGCGAGCTCGTCGGCGCCACTCTCGACCGCAACGGGCTCCGCCCCGGCCGCTACGTCGTGACCGACGACGGGCTCGTGGTGCTCGCCAGCGAGATCGGCGTGCTCGACATCGACCCCGCGAAGGTGGTCCGCAAGGGACGCCTGCAGCCCGGCCGCATGTTCCTGGTCGACACCGAGCAGGGCCGCATCGTCGAGGACGAGGAGATCAAGGGGCAGCTCGCCGCCTCCGGTCCGTTCGAGGAGTGGCTCGAGAAGGGCCGCATCAACCTCAAGGACCTCCCCGAGCGCGAGCACATCGTGCACACGCCCGCCTCGGTCAACCGCCGCCAGCGCACCTTCGGCTACACCGAGGAGGAGGTCCGCCTCCTCCTGCTGCCGATGGCGCGCGCCGGTGCGGAGCCGCTCGGAGCGATGGGCTCGGACACCCCCGTGGCCGTCCTGTCCAAGCGCCCCCGCCTGCTCTTCGACTACTTCACGCAGGCCTTCGCGCAGGTGACGAACCCGCCGCTGGACTCGATCCGCGAGGAGGTCGTGACCTCGCTCCGCCTGGGCCTCGGCCCCGAGCGCAACCTGCTGACCGCCGGTGCCGAGCACGCGCGCCAGGTCGTCCTCGACTTCCCGGTCATCGACAACGACGAGCTCGCGAAGATCCAGCACATCGCGCCGCGCCCGCTGAGCCACATCACCACGACGATCCGCGGCCTCTACCGCGTCGACGCGGGACCCCGCGCGATGCAGGACCGCATCGACGAGATGTGCGACGAGGCCGACGAGGCCATCGCCGCGGGAGCGCAGTTCCTGGTGCTCTCGGACCGCGACTCCACCAAGGACCTCGCGCCGATCCCCTCGCTGCTGATGCTCGCCGCCGTGCACCACCACCTCATCCGCACCGAGAACCGGATGCGAGTGGGGCTCGTGGTCGAGGCGGGCGACGTCCGCGAGGTGCACCACGTGGCGACGCTCATCGGCTACGGCGCCTCCGCGGTCAACCCGTACCTGGCGATGGAGACCTGCGAGGACCTCGTCCGCAGCGGCATGCTGTCGGACGTCTCGCCGGAGAAGGCCGTGAAGAACGTGATCAAGGCGCTCGGCAAGGGCGTGCTGAAGATCATGTCCAAGATGGGCATCTCCACCGTGTCGAGCTACGCCGGGGCGCAGACCTTCGAGGCCGTCGGCCTCAGCCAGGCGTTCGTCGACCAGTACTTCACCGGCACCGTCTCGAAGCTCGGCGGCATCGGCATCGACGTCGTCGCCGAGGAGAACGCCGCGCGTCACCGCGCCGCCTATCCCGAGGACGGCGCGATCGTCGCGCATGAGCGCCTGGCGGTCGGCGGCGAGTACCAGTGGCGCCGCGACGGCGCCCCGCACCTGTTCAACCCGGACACGGTGTTCCGCCTGCAGCACTCGACGCGCAACCGCCGCTACGACGTCTTCCGCGAGTACACGAAGATGGTCGACGACCAGGCGAGCTCGCTGATGACCCTCCGCGGCATGTTCAAGCTCGACACCGCGGGGCGCACGCCGATCCCGATCGACGAGGTCGAGCCGGTCGAGGCGATCGTGAAGCGCTTCTCGACGGGCGCGATGAGCTACGGCTCCATCTCGCCGGAGGCGCACGAGACGCTCGCCATCGCGATGAACCGCCTCGGCGCCAAGTCGAACACGGGCGAGGGCGGCGAGGACACCGAGCGGCTGCTCGACCCGGAGCGCCGCTCCGCGATCAAGCAGGTCGCCTCGGGCCGCTTCGGCGTCACGAGCATGTACCTCACCCACGCCGACGACATCCAGATCAAGCTCGCCCAGGGCGCCAAGCCCGGCGAGGGCGGTCAGCTGCCGCCGACGAAGGTGTACCCGTGGATCGCGCGCACCCGGCACGCGACCGCCGGCGTCGGCCTGATCTCGCCGCCGCCGCACCACGACATCTACTCGATCGAGGACCTCAAGCAGCTGATCTTCGACCTCAAGCGGGCGAACCCGTCGGCGCGCATCCACGCGAAGCTGGTCAGCCAGTCGGGCATCGGAGCGGTCGCCGCCGGCACCGCGAAGGCCCTCGCCGACGTGATCCTCGTCTCGGGTCACGACGGCGGCACCGGCGCGAGCCCGGTGAACTCGCTCAAGCACGCGGGCACGCCCTGGGAGCTCGGCCTGGCCGAGACCCAGCAGACGCTGATGCTCAACGGCATGCGCGACCGTGTGGTCGTGCAGGTCGACGGCCAGATGAAGACCGGTCGCGACGTCGTCATCGGCGCGCTGCTCGGAGCCGAGGAGTTCGGCTTCGCGACGGCTCCGCTGATCGTCGAGGGCTGCATCATGATGCGCGTCTGCCATCTCGACACCTGCCCGGTGGGCGTCGCGACGCAGAACCCGGAGCTGCGCCAGCGGTTCTCCGGCAAGCCCGAGTTCGTCGTCAACTTCTTCGAGTTCATCGCCCAGGAGGTGCGCGAGTACCTCGCGCAGCTCGGCTTCCGGAGCGTCGACGAGATCGTCGGCCACCGCGAGCTGCTCGACGTCGACCAGGCGATCGAGCACTGGAAGGCGAGCGGGCTCGACCTGACGCCGATCCTCGTCGGACCGGTCTTCACCGCGGAGGAGCCGCGCCGCCACGGCCGCGCGCAGGAGCACGAGCTCGAGCACCACTTCGACAACGAGCTGATCCGCCTCGCGGCGAACGTGCTCGACCACCGCGGCACCGTGCGGATCGAGCGCGAGATCAAGAACACCGAGCGCGCCGTCGGCACCATGCTGGGCCACGAGGTCACCGTCCGATTCGGCGAGAACGGCCTGCCGGCCGACTCCATCGTCGTGTCGCTCCGCGGCTCGGCCGGGCAGTCGCTCGGAGCGTTCCTCCCCGCCGGCATCACGCTGCGGCTCGAGGGCGACTCCAACGACTACGTCGGCAAGGGCCTCTCGGGCGGCCAGATCGTGGTGCGGCCGGACCGCCGCAGCACCTTCGACGCCTCGACGAACGTGATCGCGGGCAATGTGATCGGCTACGGGGCGACCCAGGGCACGATGTTCATCCGCGGGATGGTCGGCGAGCGCTTCCTGGTCCGCAACTCCGGCGCCACCGCGGTGGTCGAGGGAGTGGGCGACCACGCGCTCGAGTACATGACCGGCGGCCTGGCGGTGATCCTCGGCGAGACCGGGCGGAACCTCGGCGCCGGCATGTCGGGCGGCACGGCCTACATCCACGGCCTGCGCCGCGAGCTCGTGAACCGCGACGCGATCGCCTCCGGCGAGCTGACCCTCTCCGAGCTCGGCAGCGCCGACGTGGAGATCCTGCGCGACCTGCTCGAGCGGCACGTGGCGGAGACCGAGTCGACCCTGGCCCAGGGGATGCTCGACGATTTCGACGGAACGGTCTCGCGTTTCGTCAAGGTACTGCCCCGCGACTTCGCCGCGGTGCTCGCGACGCGCGCATCCGCTGTGGAGGAGGGGCTCGACCCCGACGGCGACGTCGTCTGGGGACGGATTCTGGAGGTGACCGGTGGCTGATCCCAAGGGGTTCCTGAAGGTGCAGGACCGGGAGCTGCCCAAGCGGCGTCCCGTGTCCGTCCGCCTGATGGACTGGAAAGAGGTCTACGAGCAGGGCGACTCCGCCGTGCTGCGCCGGCAGGCGGGCCGCTGCATGGACTGCGGCATCCCGTTCTGCCACAAGGGCTGCCCGCTGGGGAACCTGATCCCCGAGTGGAACGACCTGATGTGGCGCGGCGAGGGCCGCCAGGCGATCGAGCGCCTGCACGCGACGAACAACTTCCCGGAGTTCACGGGCCGGCTCTGCCCGGCGCCGTGCGAGTCGTCCTGCGTGCTCGGCATCAATCAGCCCGCCGTCACGATCAAGCAGATCGAGGTCTCGATCATCGATCAGGCCTTCGGCAACGACTGGGTGCAGCCGCACCCGCCGGAGCGCCTGACCGGCAAGACCGTCGCGGTCGTCGGCTCCGGCCCGGCGGGGCTCGCCGCAGCTCAGCAGCTCACCCGCGCCGGGCACACCGTCGCGGTCTACGAGCGCGACGACCGCATCGGCGGCCTCCTGCGCTACGGGATCCCGGACTTCAAGATGGAGAAGAAGCACCTCGAGCTCCGCCTGAACCAGATGAAGGCCGAGGGCACCCGGTTCCGCGCGGGCGTCGACATCGGCTCCGACATCACCTGGGACGACCTGCGGGCGCGCTACGACGCGGTCGTGGTCGCCACCGGCGCTCTCGTGCCGCGCGACCTGCCGATCCCGGGGCGCGACCTCGACGGCGTGCACTTCGCCATGGAGTACCTCGTGCAGTCGAACCGCGCGATCGCGGGCGACCGCGTCTTCGAGCAGATCTCGGCCGAGGGCAAGCACGTCGTCGTCCTGGGCGGAGGCGACACCGGAGCGGACTGCATCGGCACCGCCCACCGCCAGAAGGCCGCGTCGGTCACGAACCTGGCGATCGGGCAGCAGCCGCCGTCGCAGCGCCCGGACAGCCAGCCCTGGCCGATGGACCCGACCGTGTTCGAGGTCTCGAGCGCCCACGAGGAGGGCGGGGAGCGGATGTTCCTCGCGTCGACCGTGGAGTTCCTCGCGAACGAGGGCGGCGAGGTCCGCGCGGTGCGCGTGGCCGAGACCGAGTACCTCGACGGACGCCGCGTCCCCAAGGCGGGCACCGAGCGCGAGATCCCGGCCGACCTGGTCCTGCTCGCCCTCGGCTTCACCGGCCCGGAGGCGGACCACCTCGGCCGCCAGCTCGACGTCCCCTTCACCGAGCGCGGCAACGTCGC
The DNA here is from genome assembly GCF_002932915.1 of Rathayibacter sp. RFBD1. NCBI lineage: Bacteria > Bacillati > Actinomycetota > Actinomycetes > Micrococcales > Microbacteriaceae > Rathayibacter > Rathayibacter sp. RFBD1. The sequence continues at coordinate 180,622 of NZ_PSWQ01000022.1, read as the reverse complement.
GCGCGGCGACGCCTTCGAGACCACCGTCCCCGGCGTCTTCGTGGCCGGCGACGCCGGGCGCGGCCAGTCCCTGATCGTCTGGGCGATCGCGGAGGGCCGCTCCGTCGCGGCCGAGGTCGACCGCTACCTCGAGGGCACGACCCAGCTGCCGGCGCCGGTCGGCCCCGACGACCGGGGCTTCACGCTCTAGTCCCCGGGACGCGATAGTCTCGGCCCGCCAGCAATCAGCTCACCCTCCCCGCTAACGACGCGCCTCCGGGCGCAGAACAACGGAGCACCCCCTCAATGAGACGAGCGAAAATCGTCGCCACCCTCGGCCCGGCAACGTCGTCGTACGAGACCATTCGTGCGATCATCGACGCCGGCGTGGACGTGGCCCGCATGAACCTCAGTCACGGAAGCTACGACGTCCACGAAGGCATCTACCGCATCGTGCGGAAGGCCGCGGACGACGCCGGGCGCGCGGTCGCGATCCTCGTCGACCTGCAGGGTCCGAAGATCCGCCTCGGCAAGTTCGAGGGCGGCCCGTACGCCCTCGCCGAGGGCGACGTCTTCACCATCACCACCGAGGACGTCCTCGGCACGCGCGAGCTCTCGGGCACCACGTTCAAGGGCCTCCCGGACGACGTGAACCCGGGTGACATGCTCCTCATCGACGACGGCAAGGTCGCTGTCCGCGTCACCGCCGTCGAGGGCCCCCGGGTCGTCACCGAGGTCGTCGTCCCCGGCAACGTCTCGAACAACAAGGGCATCAACCTGCCCGGTGTCGCGGTCAACGTCCCCGCCCTCTCCCAGAAGGACGAGGACGACCTCCGCTGGGCGATCCGCCTCGGCGCCGACATCATCGCCCTCTCCTTCGTGCGCAACGCCAGCGACATCGAGCGCGTGCACGAGATCATGGCGGAGGAGGGCCGCAAGGCTCCCGTCATCGCCAAGATCGAGAAGCCGCAGGCGGTCGACAACCTGCAGGAGATCATCGACGTCTTCGACGGCATCATGGTCGCCCGCGGCGACCTCGGCGTCGAGCTTCCCCTCGAGGCGGTGCCGATCGTGCAGAAGCACGCCGTCGAGCTCGCTCGCCGCTGGGCGAAGCCGGTCATCGTCGCGACCCAGATGCTCGAGTCGATGATCGAGAGCCCCCGCCCCACCCGGGCCGAGGCCTCGGACGTCGCGAACGCCATCCTCGACGGCGCGGACGCGGTCATGCTCTCGGGCGAGACCAGCGTCGGAGCCTGGCCCGTCGTCACCGTGCAGACCATGGCCCGCATCGTCGAGTCCACCGAGGAGCACGGCCTGGAGCGCATCCCCCCGCTGGGGAGCAAGCCCCGCACCCAGGGCGGATCCGTCACGCTGGCCGCCGCCGAGGTCGCCGAGTTCGTCGAGGCGAAGTTCCTCTGCGTGTTCACCGAGTCGGGCGACTCGGTCCGCCGCATGACGCGCCTGCGCCACGGCATCCCGATCATCGGCTTCACCCCCGAGCCCGCCGTCCGGCGCCGCATGGCGCTGAACTGGGGCGTCCAGTCCTTCGTCACGCCGCGCGTCAACCACACCGACGCGATGTTCGCGCAGGTGGACGCGGTGCTGCTCCGCGAGGGCCTCGCCCTGGCGGGCGAGACCGTGGTCGTCGTCTCCGGATCGCCCCCCGGACGCGCCGGCACGACGAACGACATGCGGGTGCACATCGTCGGCTCGTCCAGCTCGGCCGACAGGGCCGAGAACTGGGACCACTGAGTCCAGCACCCTCCGGAGGGCCCGGTCGCGCGAGCGGCCGGGCCCTCCGGCGTTCCCCGGCGGCCCGCGTGGAGAAACGCGACTCCGCGGGCGGATACCGTGGACCCATGCGACTCGGCGTGCTCGACATCGGCTCCAACACGGTCCACCTGCTCCTCGTCGACGCGCACCCCGGCGCCCGCCCGGTGCCCTACCGCTCGCACAAGCGGAGCCTCGCTCTCGTGGCGCACCTCGACGAGGCGGGGGAGATCACCGAGCGGGGCCAGCGCGAGCTGATCGCGTTCGTGACCGAGGCCGCGGAGGTCGCCCGCGAGCACCGCGCGGAGGACCTGCTGGCGTTCGCGACCTCGGCGATCCGCGAGGCCGGCAACGGCGCGGCGGTCCTCGACCGGGTCCGCGCCGAGACGGGCGTGCACCTCCAGGAGCTCGGCGGCGAGGCGGAGGCGTCGGCCACCTTCCTCGCCGTGCGCCGCTGGTTCGGCTGGGGCGCGGGCTCGATCCTGGACCTCGACATCGGCGGCGGCTCGTTCGAGCTCTCGATGGGCGTGGACGAGGTGCCCGAGCTCGCCGTGTCGGTCCCGCTCGGAGCGGGGCGGGTGACGCGGGACCTGCTGGTCGGCGATCCCGCCTCGGCCACGAGCGTGAAGGCCGCCCGGCGTCACGCCCGCGAGGTGCTCGCGGAGCCCGTCCGCGGCTTCCTCGCCCTGGGGCGCCCCGACCTGGTCGCAGGCACGTCGAAGACCTTCCGGTCTCTGGCGCGGATCACCGGCGCCGCTCCGAGCGCCGCCGGTCCGCTGGTGCGCCGCGAGCTGCACCTGGTCGACCTCCGGCTGTGGTCCGCCCGCCTCGCCGCGATCAGCGCGGCCGATCGCTCAGCGCTGCCCGGCGTCTCCGCTCTGCGGGCTCCGCAGCTGCTCGCGGGCGCTCTCGTCGCGGAGGCGGCCATGGACGCCCTCGGCATCAAGACGCTGGTGATCTGCCCCTGGGCCACCCGCGAGGGGCTGATCATCCGCCGCTTCGAGCTGCTCGACGCGCAGATCCAGCGCGCGGACGTTCAGCTCAGCGCGATGCTGTAGGACAGCGACCGCCGGCCGCCCGGCTCGAGGACGATCTGGCGCGGCTTGTCGACGATGTCGCCGTCCCAGCCCTCGGGGGTCGGGACGCTCCGCCAGGGCTCGAGGCAGACGAACGGGGCCCCGACGGGCTTCCACACGCCGACCACGTCGAAGTCCCCGGTGTCGACGACGATCGCGCGGGCGGCGCCGTCGGCCTCGAGCCGGAGGGTCCGCCGGCGCGGCTCGTCGAAGATCATCACGCCCTCCTCGAAGTGCGCGTCGTCCACTGTCAGGACCCCGTCCTCGAGCGGCGCCGGGTGGCGCGCCTCGAGCAGCAGGTTCTCCGGAGCGCGGCGGTACCCCTCCGGCTCGGGCTGCGCGAAGCGGATGCGGTGCTCGCCGCGGCCCTCGGGCAGCGGCAGCGCGAAGGCCGGGTGGTTGCCGAGCGAGAAGCCCAGCGGAGAGGGACCCCTGTTCTCGACGGTCTGGGTGATCCGGAGCGAGGCGCCGGTCACGGCGTAGGCGATGAGGAGCGTCCAGTCGAAGGGGAACACCGCGCGCGTGGCGTCGTCGCTCCGGAGCCGGAACACCGCCTCGTCCGCCGAGACGCCCGCGAGCTCGAAGACCCGGTCCCGCGCGAAGCCGTGCTGCCCCATCCGGTGGTCCGCGCCGTCGTGGTGCAGCGTGTCGCCGGGGAGGCGCCCGATGATCGGGAACAGGACGGGAGCGTGCCGGCGCCACTCCGGGCCGGCCTGCCACAGAAACTCGCGGCCCTCGTCGTCGCGGAGGGACGTCATCTCGGCCCCGGCGGTCGTCAGGGCGAGGCGCAGGCTCTCGCTGCCGAGGGTGAGGACGGTGGGCGCGGGGGAGTCGCTGCTGGTCATCCTCCGATTCTGCCCGTCACGCGGCGCGGGCGGGGGTGTCGGCGGCGCGTGGCAGCATGGGGCGGTGCCTCCCGAGTCGACCCCCTCCTCCTGGCGCGCCCGCGTCGGCGAGCTCAGCGGTTCCGCCGAGACCGAGTCGCCGACCGTCCTCACTCCGATCGGGCTGCAGTTCGAGCTGCGCCGGCTGGTGCGCCGGGCCGACGATCCGTGGCGGGCGCCGGCGAGCGAGCGCGTCACGGCGAAGACCTACGACCCCGACGAGCGCCGCGACCACCGTCTGGCCACCCGCCCCGTCGTCCGCGGGCGCGGGGGCGCCTGGAACCGCACCACCCTGACCTGGAAGTCGCTGAACTTCCAGACCCACCGGCTCTCGCTCGACCCCGCTCACCAGCGCTGGTTCGCCGAGTTCGCGGCCCTGCACCGCGCCACGCGCACCGTCCACCTGGGGCAGGACCCCGACTGGATCCACCTCGACGACTACGAGAGCCCGCTGCTCTGGCGGCTGCTCGAGCAGGCGCAGGCCGCCGGGATCCCGCTGCTCGCCCCGGAGAAGGGCGCGGTCCGTCTCGCCGGTCCCGCGCATGTGGCGGTGACGGTCTCGGCGGAGGAGGGAGCGCTCCGGCTGCGGCCCGTCCTGCGGATCGACGGCGCGGAGCACGCGCCCGAGTCGGCGCGTCCGGTCGCCCGGCACGGCGTCTACGCGGTCGAGGGCGGCGATCCGTCCTCGCTCCTGCTCGCGCCCGCGTCCCTGCCCTTCGACGACGAGGAGCTGCGGCTCCTCGACCACCCCGAGGAGACGGAGGTCCCGGCGGAGGACGTGCCCGAGTTCGTCGGCGAGCACCTCCCCGCCCTCCGCGGCCGCGTCGCGGTCCGCGAGGAGGGCGTCGACCTCGTCCTGGACGATCCGGAGCCCCCGCGCCTGGTCTGCACGGTCTCGTTCGAGCCGCGGCGCGCCGTCAGGGTGGGCTGGCACTGGCGCCGCTCGCCCGATCGCGCGGACGAGCTCGACGGCACGGCCGACGCGGCTCTCGAGCGCGCGGTGCTCCGCCGGGTGCGCTCGGTGCTCGGCGAGGCCGGGTCCGCTCTCGTGCCGGAGCCGGGGACGAGCGCGGTCCTGCGCGGGGCCGAGGCAGCGGTGTTCGTGGTGGAGCAGCTCCCGCAGCTGGAGGGGATCGGCGGGGTCCGGATCGAGCGCGACGGCGCGGCCCCGGACTACCGCCTGCTGACCGGACCGCTCACGCTCACCATCACCGCGGTCGACACCGAGAGCGCCGACTGGTTCGACCTCGGCGTCGTCGTGACCATCGGCGACGCGACCGTGCCGTTCCTGCCCCTCTTCCGCGCTCTGGCCGCGGGCGGCGACCGCATCCGCCTGGTCGACCACTCCTACCTCTCGCTCGCGCACCCCGGCCTCGACCGGCTCCGGGAGCTGCTGACCCGGGCGGACGAGCTCGAGGAGTGGGAGACGGGACCGCGGCTCGGCCGGCACCAGGCCGGGCTGTGGAACGAGCTGGAGGAGCTCGCCGACGAGAGCGTCCCCTCCGACGCGTGGCGCGCCGTGCTCGACTCCGCGCTGGCCGCCGGGTCGCCGGAGGACGTGGAGCCGCCGGAGGGCCTGACCGCCCGGCTGCGTCCGTACCAGCGGGCGGGCTACGCCTGGCTCGTGCACCGCCTCCGTCACGGGCTCGGCGGGATCCTGGCCGACGACATGGGCCTCGGCAAGACCCTGCAGGCGCTGGCCATGATGCTCGACGCGGTCGAGGAGGCGGGCCGCGCCGGGATCCGCCGCGCGCCGTTCCTCGTGGTCGCCCCCACCTCGGTCGTGCCGGGCTGGCGCTCGGAGGCCGAGCGCTTCGCGCCCGCCCTGCGCGTCCACGTCGTCGCGAGCTCGCGGGAGGGCGCGCTCGACGCGATCCCGGCCGACGCGGACGTGGTCCTCACCAGCTACGCGGTCCTGCGCCTCGGCGGCGAGCGCTGGGCGTCAAGGACGTGGTCGGCGCTGATCCTCGACGAGGCCCAGTTCGTCAAGAACCCCGCCTCGCAGACGCACCGGGCCGCCCGCGGGGTCGGCGCGCCCGTCACGCTCGCGCTCACCGGCACACCGCTGGAGAACTCGCTCGACGAGCTCTGGGCGGTCCTCGCCCTGGTGGCGCCCGGGCTCCTGCCGCCGCTGCGCCGCTTCCGCGAGGAGTACACCCGGCCGATCCTGCACGCGGAGGCGCCCGTCGGCATCGCCTCGCCCGATCTGTCCGAGGGACGGACCGTCAGCCACACCGAGGGCGCGCGCCGCCGCCTCGAGAGACTGCGCCGACGACTGCGTCCGTTCCTGCTCCGCCGCACCAAGGAGGCGGTGGCGCCGGAGCTCCCCGAGAAGCAGGAGCAGATGATCGAGGTCGCGCTGACCCCCGCCCACCGGGTGCTCTACGACGGCTACCTCCAGCGCGAGCGGCGGAAGCTCCTGGGTCTGGTCGACGACCTCGACCGGCAGCGCTTCACGGTGTTCCGATCGCTCACCCTCCTGCGCCTGCTCGCGCTCGACGCGTCCCTGGTCGACCCGGCCTACCGGCACGTCCCGTCCGCGAAGCTCGACGTGCTCGTCGAGCAGCTCGACGACGTGATCGCGGAAGGCCGTCGGGCCCTCGTCTTCAGCACCTTCACCTCGTACCTGGAGCGGGCGGGGGAGCGGCTGCGTCGGCGCGGCATCCCGTTCGTGCAGCTCGACGGCTCCACGCGGGACCGCGCGGGAGTGATCGAGGAGTTCCGCTCGGGAGCCGCGCCCGTCTTCCTGATCAGCCTGAAGGCGGGCGGCACCGGGCTCACCCTCACCGAGGCCGACCACGTCTTCATCCTCGACCCGTGGTGGAACCCGGCGGCCGAGGCGCAGGCCGTCGACCGCGCGCACCGCATCGGCCAGGAGCGGCGGGTGAACGTGTACCGGCTGGTGGCGACGGACACGATCGAGGAGAAGATCGTGCGCCTCCAGGAGCGCAAGGGCCGCCTCAGCACGGCGGTGCTCGACGAGGGCGAGCTCTTCGCCCGGGCGCTGTCGGCCGACGACGTCCGCGAACTGCTGGCCGAGTGACCACGGCCCCACGAAGGGTGACAGAACGGCCAGCCGCGGCCCAGGATCCGAGCGCACACTGAGCGGATGAGACGCCGCCGCCCCCGCCCCCGCGCCGACTGGATCGTGGCCCTCGAGAAGGGCGACGACGCCGGGCTCTTCGGACCGGGCAGCGCGGTCTGGGCGGTCAACGGCGGCCTGCCCACGATGATCGCCGGAGTGCGGGCTCTGCTCATGCAGACCCTCCACGCCGGAGCGATGGCCGGTGTGCACGACCACTCCCGCTACCGCGAGGACCCGATGGGCCGGCTCGACAACACGGTCCGCTGGGTCCTGACCACCAGCTTCGGCGACACCGCCGCGGCGAGCGGAGCGGCGCGCTGGGTGACCGGCGTGCACGAGCGGATCGTCGGCTCCTACGAGGACGCCGGCGGGCGTGAGCGCTCCTACTCGGCGCAGGACCCCCGCCTGCTGCTCTGGGTGCACGACGCCTTCACCGACGCGTTCCTCGGCGCCCACGAGATCTGGGGCGGACGGATCCCCGGCGGCCCCGACGCCTACGTGCGCGAGTGGGCCGCCTCCGGCCGGCTGCTCGGAGTGGAGGATCCGCCCGAGAGCGTCGCGGAGCTCCGCGCGCAGCTCGCCGGATTCGCGGGCGAGCTCAAGCCCGACGCACGCGTGCACGAGGCGGTCGGCTTCCTCCGCGACATCCGGCTGCCGGGCGAGGCGGGCGTGGTCTACCCGCTGCTGTTCGCCGGCGCGGTCGCCTCGCTCAGCCCCGAGGTGCGGAGGCTCCTGGGCCTCCGGCGCCCGTGGTGGCCCGCGATCACGGCGAACCGCCTGCTGTTCGTGTTCCTGGGCCGGTATCTCGGCCGGGTCTCGCCGAGCGAGCAGGCCGCGATCGACCGCATCGCCGGCCTCGACCAGGTGCGCACCGGCGCCTGACGCTCTTCCCGTACACCTGTCCGGGAAGTGGTAGACTGACGCCGATGACTCCCGCCCGCCTCGCCTCCGTGCCCGCGGCGGAGTCCCCCTCGGCGCTCGGCTCCGCCGATCCGCGAGCCCGGCGCACCCGCCGCCGCGTGTTCGACGCGGTCGAGCGGCTCGTCATGCAGAGCGACGGCGAGAGGGCCGAGGGCATCGCGGTGAGCGACATCGTGCGCGAGGCCGGGATCAGCCGCAGCTCGTTCTACGCCCACTTCGACGACGCGGCGGGAGTCGCCTCCGCGCTGCTCCGCCAGGACCTCGTGGTCGCCGACGTCGCCGAGGGCGATCCCGCCGACCGCTCCGGAGCCGACGCCCTGCAGCGCGGCTACTCGCGGCTCGTCGAGCGGCTGGTCGACCGCCACGCCTTCCATGCCCGGCTCCGCGCGCGGGCCTCCGCCCGGGTCGCCTCCGACGACGCCGTGCTCGACACGGCGCTCGCCCTGCACCGCGAGGTGCTCGCCCGGGTCGACGTCCCCGCAGCGGTCGACCCCGAGCTCACCGCGGTCTTCGCGGCCGGCGGCGTCCTCTCCGTGGTCGGCGCCTGGCTCGCCGGCTCCCTCGACGGCACCGACGAGGAGCTGGTCGAGCACCTCGTCGCGCTGCTCCCGGCCTGGCTCGCCGCGGCGCCGCTGCGCCCCCTGGACTCCTCACTCCCACCACGCCCCACGACGAAAGGCACGACATGATGACATTCGAGGTCGGCGAGACCCTGGTCTACCCGCACCACGGAGCGGTGACGATCACCGGGCTCGAGAAGCGCTCGGTCAAGGGCGTCGAGAAGACGTTCATGACGATGAACGTGCACACCAGCGAGCTCACCATCACCCTCCCCGTCGAAAACGCCGAGCTCGTCGGCGTCCGCGAGATCATCGACGACGCCGGAGTCCAGGCGGTCTACGACGTCCTGCGCAGCGACGTCGCGGAGGAGGCCAGCAACTGGTCCCGCCGCTTCAAGGCCAACCAGGAGAAGATGGCCAGCGGCAGCGTGTACCGCGTCAGCGAGGTCGTCCGCGACCTGTGGCGCCGCGAGCAGGCGGGCGGCGTCTCGGCCGGCGAGAAGCGGATGCTCCTCAAGGCGCGTCAGATCCTCGTGTCGGAGCTCTCGCTCGCCCTGAAGGGCACCGACGAGGAGGCCTCGGCCAAGCTCGACGAGGTCCTCGCCTCGGCGATCTGACCCCGCGTCGCGGCGGGTCGGCTCACTCGGGCCGGCACGCCGCGATGATCCTCGCGGCGACCTCGTCCTGCGAGGCGGAGCCGTCGATCCGCACCAGGAGCTCGCGCTCGTCGTAGACCTCCGCCAGAGGAGCCGTCTCGCGCTCGTAGACCTCGATCCGGTTCCGCACCACCTCGGGGTCGTCGTCGGCGCGGTCCTGCTCCTGCGCCCGCACGTGCAGCCGTTCGAGGACCACGTCCGCGTCGGCCGTCAGCAGCACGACGCACGAGAGCGGCGTGCCCCGCTCCTCGAGGAGCTCCGCCAGCGCGTCCACCTGGGCGAGCGTGCGCGGGTAGCCGTCGAGAATGAACCCGTCCCGGGCGTCCTCCTCGGCGATGCGCTCGGCGACCAGGGCGTTCGTCAGCTCGTCCGGCACGTACTCGCCGGCCTCCACGAGCGCCCTCAGACGCCGTCCGAGGTCGGTGCCGTCGGCGACGTGCGCGCGGAACAGATCGCCGGTGGAGATCGCCGGCACCCCCAGCTCGCGCGACAGCACAGCCGCCTGGGTGCCCTTGCCCACGCCGGGCGGGCCCATCATGATGACGCGCATCGCTCGTCCTCCTCGGTGTCGTCAGGCGATGCTAGCGGTGCGGAGCAGGGTGGCCGGTGCACACCGCGCCCGTAGGCTGGCGGGACGAGCCGAGGAGGAGCGATGCCCGCAGCACCCGGGGCCGAGCAGGCCGCCGCCGATCTGGCCGCGCTCCTGCGCGAGGTCTCCGCCGAGCTCGACGCCCGCGGCATCGCCGACCAGGCCGTCGCCGAGCTGCGGACGCCGCGCGCGATCCTCGGCTTCCGCCGCAAGCCGGTGATGGCGCCGGTGACCCGCGCCTGGCGCCTCGGCGTGGTGCTCCTCGGACGCGAGGGCGAGCTCCTCGCGACGGGATCGGTCACTCGTGCCGTCGCTCCGCTGCACGCCAACAACCAGTCCGAGTCGCAGGAGGCGCGCCGCGAGATCCGGCGCGCCGCCTTCGACGGTCCGTTCCAGGAGGGCGAGATCGTCAACTACGGCTGGCGGCGCCTCGCACTGGACGCCGCAGCGCTCGAGTCGGGCCAGGAGCCGCTGGCCCTGCGCGGCTCCGAGGTGCTCGTGCGCTGGGCGCCCGGTCTGGGCGAGCAGGGACTGATGCCGCTGCGCCGGTACCTGGCCGACCGCCTCGACCTCCTCGAGGCCGACTAGCGCCCGGTCACTCCTCCTCGGCCACCGGGTGGAACCACGGCGGGTAGACGGCGACGCGGGGAGAGGCGTCGATGCCCTCGAAGAGAGCCTTGACGCGGTTGCGGGCGGCGACCGACGCCACGCCGACCGTCGCGACGCCCTCGAGCGGGAAGCGCTCGGGCACGAGCGCCTCGGCGCTGCGCAGGGCCGGCTCGTCGACCAGGAGGCGCGCGAAGGTGCGCACGAGCGCGTCGCCCTCGGTGAAGCGCGTGAGGACGTGGGAGGCGTCGCCGTCGCTCAGGACCGGGGCGGAGGCGAGCGAGCCCACCAGGACGACGTACTGCGAAGCGGTGGTCTCGTGGGCGCTCGGCGACCAGTGCGGAGCGACCCGCTCGCCGCGCAGGTCGGCCCAGAGGGCGGCGTCGGGGGAGAGGAAGAAGGGCACGAAGCCGGCGACGCTGACGCCGTCCTTCACCTGCACGGCACGGCGGTGCTCGCGGGTGGTCTCGGCGCTGACGTCGATCGCGGGGCGCTCCTGGAGCTGCTGGTCCGCCAGGATCGCGCCGGCGGCGACGATCGCCTCGAGGTTGTCGAGGTGGGTGACGTGGTAGATCCGCTGCGCGGCGATGTCGACCTTCGGCAGGGGCTTCTCGCGCGCCGTGCCGCGGGCGGCGGCGCGGGCCGTGGCCGCACGGGAGGTCCCGGGCACGCGCGCGGGGGCGCGGGTGGCACGGCCGACCTGCTCGGGGAGCTTCTTCGGGGTGCAGACGTCGCAGAGCGCGATGTCGAGGCCGTGGATGCATTCGGTGGGCACTCTGGATTCCTTCTGCGCGCGGGCTCGGGGTTCCGCCGCAGGGACGACGTTACGCGACCGGGGCCCCCGCGCGTCCCGGCGGCGGGGATCTGCGGAGCCGCGGCGTCCGGCCGGGCATCCTCTGGGAGGCGCCGGAGCACCGCTCCCCGCCGCGTAGCGTGAGCGGGATGAAGCGCGTGCCGCCCGCCGAGGGCCAGGAATCCGTCTGGGACTACCCGCGACCCCCGAGGGTCGAGACCACCACCGAGCACGTGGTCGTGCGGCTGGGCGGCGTCGTCGTCGCCGAGTCCCGCGACGCTCTCCGCGTCCTCGAGACGAGCCACCCTCCCGTCTACTACCTCCCCGTGTCCTCGTTCGCGCCCGGGGCGCTCGAGCCCGCGCCCGGCCGCAGCATCTGCGAGTTCAAGGGCGCGGCCTCCTACCTGACCGTGCGCGGGGGAGGAGGAGCGGTCGCGGAGGCGGCGGGCTGGACGTACCCCGAGCCGATGGCCGGCTTCGAGGCCCTCGTCGACACCGTCGCCCTCTACCCCGGCCGGATGGACTCCTGCACGGTCGACGGCGAGGCGGTCCAGCCGCAGCCGGGCGACTTCTACGGCGGCTGGATCACCTCGCGCGTGGTCGGTCCGTTCAAGGGCTCGCCGGGCACGATGTTCTGGTGAATCAGACGGGGGAGGGCGGACCGAGCGGATCCTGGACGAGGACCGCTCGTGCGGCGTCGATCCCCGAGGCCTCCAGCGTCCATTCCGGCCGCACCAGGGTCTCCGGTGTGACGCGGAACCGCAGCTCCTCGACCGGCGCACCGTCCGGACCGACGATCCGGTGCGTCCCGTTCGGCCGGTAGCCGAGGGCCTCCGAGACCCGGATCGAGCGGGTGTTCCAGGCGAGAGCGGCGCTCTCGGCGACCTCGGCTCCGAGGTGGTCGAAGGCGAGGAGGAGCACGGCGGCGCGCATCTCCCGCCCGAGGCCGCGGCCCTGTGCCGAGCGGGTGAGCCACGAGCCCGAGGTCAGGGTGCGGGTGGCGGCGAAGGACTCGGCGACCACGTCCTGGCAGCCGACGACCCGGCCGTCCTCGACCACGGCGAACGCGACGCGCCACGACTCCCGCGTCGTCTGCGCGCGCTGCGACCAGTGGAAGCGGGCGAGCTCGCCGGGCAGGCGCTCCGCCGGCGCCTCGGCCCAGGGGGAGGGGAACGGCGAGCGGCCGCTCTCGTGCACGCCCGCGAGGGCTGCCTCGGCGAGAGGGCCGAGGTCGGCGTCGCGGACCGGATGCAGCTCGAGCCGCGGCGTGCGCAGCTCCAGCGAGAACAGGGGCCAGGGGTCGGTGCTCATCCGACGACGCTAGCGAGCGGAGGCGCGCACCGCGCGACCAGGCGGGTACCGGTGGTGGGACTCGAACCCACAAGCCCTCTCGGACAGAGCATTTTGAGTGCCCCGCGTCTGCCATTCCGCCACACCGGCTCATCACCAGCCCGTCGAGAATACCGTAGGCTCATCGGCGTGACTGACCAGGAACCCTCGTCGACCGCACCCCGTCGGGTCGTCGTCGCCGAAGACGAATCCCTCATCCGCCTCGACATCGTGGAGATCCTCCGCGACAACGGCTTCGAGGTCGTCGGCGAGGCCGGCGACGGCGAGACCGCTGTGGCCCTCGCCACCGAGCTGCGCCCCGATCTCGTCATCATGGACGTCAAGATGCCCCAGCTCGACGGCATCTCGGCGGCCGAGCGCCTCTCGAAGGCGCACATCGCGCCCGTCGTCCTGCTCACCGCCTTCAGCCAGAAGGAGCTCGTCGAGCGCGCCAGCGAGGCCGGAGCGCTCGCCTACGTCGTGAAGCCCTTCACGCCCAACGACCTGCTGCCCGCGATCGAGATCGCCCTCTCGCGGTACGCCCAGATCCTCACCCTCGAGGCCGAGGTCGCCGACATGGTCGAGCGCTTCGAGACCCGCAAGCTCGTCGACCGCGCCAAGGGCCTGCTCAACGAGAAGATGGGGCTCACCGAGCCCGAGGCGTTCCGCTGGATCCAGAAGGCCTCCATGGACCGCCGGCTCACCATGCACGACGTCGCGCAGGCGATCATCGAGCAGCTGAGCACGAAGAAGGCCTAGCGCGAGGCCGGGCCCGAGGGCCCACGGCCTCAGGGCCAGAGGCGGGTGCGCTCCCACGGGGAGCCGCCCGCCTCCTTCGTTCCCGGGCGGTACTCGAGACGGGTGTGATCCTGCTCCGGCGCGGTCGAGCCCTGCCAGAACTCGATGCGCCCGGGCACGACGCGGTAGACGGCCCACTCCCGGTCGAGCGTCGCGGGCGAGCAGCCCACGGCGACGCTGGTCTGGAGCGTGACGAGGCCGAAGTCCTGCGCGCTGCGCATCGGCTCGCTCTGGCGTCCGACGAGCAGGGCGGTGCGAGCGGCCTCGGAGCGGCGGCGGAAGTCGTCGGCCGACTCCTGCGCGGAGGCGCGCTCGACCCGGCCCTCGACCCGGACCTGACGGCCCTGGACCGGCCAGAAGAAGGTCAGCGCGGCGTGCGGGTTCTCCACCATGGCGCGTCCCTTGGGGCTGGTGGCATGGGTGGAGAACGCCCAGCCCGCCTCGTCGATCTCGCGCAGCACGAGCACGCGCGCCGAGACCGTGCCGTCGTCGGAGGCGGTGGAGAGCGTGGCGCCGTGGGGGAGGAGCTGGCCAGCGTCCTTCGCCTCCTCGAGCCACTGCGCGAACAGCTCGAGAGGATCGGCCGGAGCCGCCTCCGCATCGAACGAGGGCAGCTCGGAGGGCATGGACGGGAGGCTCTTGAGGAGATGGCGAAGGCTCATCCGCTCAGTGTCGCCCTTCGGGCACCACCGGGCACAGTCGCGCGCCGTCGCTTGACAGTGCCGCTCGCCGCGGTGCCGGGTCCCCGAGCGGCGCGGCCGACCGGTCGATCCCCCGTCGCTCGCAGGCGCGGGCGGTCCCGACGGCGGTCGCGGTCCTGGGCGCGGTCGTCGCCCTCCGCTCCCGCGAGGGGGACCCGTCCGCTCCCGTCAGCGGGCGTCGCGGATGATGTTGGTGATCCGCACGGTGGAGAGGCGGCGCCCCTCCTGGTCGCGCACGACGATCTCGTGGGTGGTGAGGGTGGACCCCAGGTGGATCGCGTCGCAGGTGGCGATCACGAAGCCCGAGTGGACCGAGCGGCTGTGGCTCGCGTTCAGCTCGATGCCCATCGCCAGGCGGCCCGCGCCGGCGTGCACGTTCGCCGCGATCGAGCCCATCGACTCGGCGAGCACGACGTGCGCGCCGCCGTGCAGGATGCCGACCGGCTGCCGGTTGCCCTCGACGGGCATCGAGGCCACCGAGTGCTGCGGGGTGAGCTCGTGCCAGAGGATCCCCATCCGCTCGGCGAGCTCGCCCATGCCGCGGCCGATCCCGGCGACCAGGTCGAGCGCGGGCGGGCGGATCCAGGCGGTCGTGGTGGGGGTCGGCTCGGTCACGTCGCTCCTCGCGCTGGAGCCTCGGAGCGGCCCTGACCGGCGGGCGCGAGCGGGCCGATCCGGTGTCGGAGGCGCTGTGTAGTCTGGCCCTGTGTCAGATCCGGAACAGCCTACCCTCCTGCTCGTCGACGGCCATTCCCTGGCGTTCCGGGCGTTCTACGCGCTCCCGGTCGACAGCTTCCAGACCCGCGAGGGCCAGCACACGAACGCCATCCACGGCTTCCTCTCGATGCTGATCCTGCTGCTGAAGAACGAGAAGCCGACCCACCTCGGCGTCGCGTTCGACATCTCCCGCTACTCGTTCCGCACGCGCGAGTACCCGGAGTACAAGGGCACCCGCGGCGAGACGCCGCCCGAGTTCAAGGGCCAGGTCCCCCTCCTCGAGGAGGCGCTGCACGCCATGAACATCCGGACCGTCTCGAAGGAGGACTTCGAGGCCGACGACATCCTCGCGACGCTCGCCCGCCAGGGGGCCGAGGCCGGCTTCCGCGTGCTGGTCGTCTCGGGCGATCGCGACACCATCCAGCTGGTGACTCCGGACGTCACCCTGCTCTACCCCTCCACCCAGGGCGTCTCGCAGCTCACCCGCTACGACCGCGACAAGGTCTTCGAGAAGTACGGCGTCGAGCCGCACCAGTACCCCGAGATCGCCGCGCTCGTCGGCGAGACCAGCGACAACCTGCCCGGCGTCGACAAGGTCGGCCCCAAGACGGCCGCGAAGTGGGTCAACCAGTACGGCACGGTCGCCGACATCATCGCCCACGCCGACGAGATCAAGGGCGTGGTCGGCGAGAAGCTGCGCGAGCAGAAGGAGAACGCGCTCCGCAACCGCCGCCTCAACCGGCTGGTGACGGACGTCGAGCTCCCCCTCGGGCCGCACGATCTGACGCGCCGTCCGATCGATCCCGACGCGGTCCGCGAGATCTTCAGCCGCCTCGAGTTCAAGACCCTGCAGGAGCGGGTCCTCACGATCGCCGCGGAGGAGGGCGTCGACGGCGCCGCCGCGGCCCTGGCGGGCGACGTGGTCACGACCTCAGCGCCCGCCGTCCGCACCCTGGTCGACGAGGAGCTCGCGCACTGGCTCGACCGCGTGTCGGCGAAGGGCACCGCGCCCGTCGCCGTGCAGGTCCTGCTCGGAGCCGGCGGGCTCGAGGGTGTGGGTCTCGCGGTCGAGAAGGAGACGGCGTTCGTCCCGTGGGCCGCCGAGCGGCCCGACTACACCGCGCTCGAGCAGTGGCTGGCCGGGCCCGCCCCCAAGTACTTCGCCGACGCGAAGCCCCAGATCAAGGCGCTGCGGAGGGCCGGACTCCCCGTCGCGGGGCTCGCGTTCGACACCCGCGTCGCCTCCTGGCTGGTGCAGCCCACCGGGCACCCGGCCACGCTCGCGGCGCAGGTCGCGCAGCACCTCGACGAGACCATGGCGCAGGGCGACCCGAACCAGCTGGTCCCCACCGTCGAGCCGATGGGGCCCGCCACCGAGGCCTGGTACGCGTACCGGCTCGTCGCTCCGCTGCGCGAGCGGCTGGGCGAGGGGATGCTCTCGGTGCTCGTCGACATCGAGCTGCCGATCGTCCAGGTCCTCGCGACGATGGAGCTCACCGGCGTCGCGATCGACGCCGACGTGCTGGCGCGCCTCCGCGCCGAGCTGACCGTCTCGGCCGCCGACCTCGCGAGCCGCGCGTTCGCCGAGATCGGCCACGAGATGAACCTCGGCTCGCCCAAGCAGCTGCAGCAGGTCCTCTTCGAGGAGCTCGACATGCCGCGC
Organism: Rathayibacter sp. RFBD1; assembly: GCF_002932915.1. Classification (NCBI taxonomy): domain Bacteria; kingdom Bacillati; phylum Actinomycetota; class Actinomycetes; order Micrococcales; family Microbacteriaceae; genus Rathayibacter; species Rathayibacter sp. RFBD1. The sequence continues at coordinate 164,495 of NZ_PSWQ01000022.1, read as the reverse complement.
ACCCGGGCCACGAAGACGGGCTATACCACCGACGCCTCCGCCCTCGCAGACCTGCAGGAGTCGCACCCGCACCCGTTCCTCGGGCTGCTCCTCGAGCACCGCGACGCGACCAAGCTCAAGCAGATCATCGAGACGCTCGAGAAGTCGGTCACCGCCGACGGCCGGATCCACACCAGCTACGACCAGACCGGCACGGCCACCGGCCGGATCTCCTCCAACGACCCGAACCTGCAGAACATCCCCGTCCGCAGCGAGGTGGGCCGCCGCATCCGCACCGCCTTCGTCCACGGAGCGGACGCGAGCACCCTCCTCACTGCCGACTACTCGCAGATCGAGATGCGGATCATGGCGCACCTGTCCGGCGACGCCGGGCTGATCGAGGCCTTCCACTCCGGCGAGGACCTGCACCGCTTCGTCGGGTCGCGGATCTTCGGCGTCGATCCGGGCGACGTCACCTCGGCCATGCGCAACAAGGTCAAGGCGATGTCGTACGGCCTCGCCTACGGCCTGAGCGCCTTCGGCCTGTCGAAGCAGCTGCGCATCTCGAGCGCCGAGGCGAAGCAGCTGATGACCGACTACTTCGTCCGCTTCGGCGCGGTGCGCGACTACCTCCGCAGCGTCGTCGAGCAGGCCCGCGAGACCGGCTACACCGAGACGATCTTCGGTCGCCGGCGTCCCTTCCCCGACCTGCAGAGCGCGAACCGCGTCCTCCGCGACAACGCCGAGCGGGCGGCGCTCAACTCGCCGATCCAGGGCTCGGCCGCCGACATCATGAAGCGGGCGATGATCGGCGTGCAGGCCGACCTCGACGAGCAGGGGCTCGGCTCGCGGATGCTCCTCCAGGTGCACGACGAGCTCATCTTCGACGTCGCCCCCGGCGAGGAGGAGCCGCTCGAGGCCATCGTCCGCGGCCGGATGGCGGGAGCCGCCGACCTGAGCGTCCCGCTCGAGGTGCAGGTGGGCCACGGGTCCGACTGGGACGTCGCCGCGCACTGAGCCGGCCGCAGCGCCTGGCTAGGCTCGGAGGCATGAGCACCGACACCCCCCGCGAGCCCACCGCCGTCGACGCCGTCGCCGAGCGCTGGGTCGACACGCTCGTCGACCTCGACCCCACCCTCGGCACCGCGATCGGACGCAGCGGCGCGAACGGCCGCCTGGGCGACTACTCGCCGGCCGGTCTCGAGCGCGCCCGGGCGGCGACCGCCTCGGCCCTCGCCGAGCTCGAGGCAGCCGACCCCGTGGACGACGTCGACCGCGTCACGGTCGCCGACCTCGGCGCCGAGCTCCGGCTCTCCCTGGAGGGGCACGACGCCGGTCTGCCGCTGCGGGACCTCAACGTGATCGCGTCCCCGGCGCAGGAGCTGCGCGACGTCTTCGACCTGATGCCGACGGACGAGGTCGCCGACTGGGAGGCGGTCGCCGAGCGGCTGCTGGCCGTGCCGGCCGCCCTCGAGGGCTACGCGGAGACCCTGCGCGAGGGGATGCGCACCGGCATCATCCCCGCCCGCCGCCAGGTCGAGCTCGTCGCCGAGCAGGCGCGGAAGATCGCCGCTCCCCGGGGGTTCTTCGCCGAGCTGGCCGCGGAGGCCGCTCCCGCCGCCGGATCCCTGCCCGCGTCGCTCGCTCAGCGACTGGAGGACGGCGCCCGCCGTGCCTCGGCCGCCTACGGGTCGCTCGCGCAGTTCCTCCGGGGCGAGCTCGCCCCCGCCGCGACCGAGCAGGACGCCGTCGGCCGGGAGCTGTACGCGCTGCACTCCCGCCGCTTCCTCGGCGCTGTCGTCGACCTCGACGAGACCTACGAGTGGGGGATCGAGGAGCTGGCCCGCATGACGTCCGAGCAGGAGGCGATCGCGCGCGAGATCCTGCCCGGCGCCTCCGTCGCCGAGGCGATCGCCCACCTCGAGGCGGACCCGGCCCGCACTCTGCACGGCGTCGACGCTCTGCAGGCCTGGATGCAGGAGACCAGCGACCGCTCCGTCCGCGAGCTCGCCGGCACCGCCTTCGACATCCCGGAGGAGGTGCGCCGCCTCGAGTGCAGGATCGCGCCGACCCAGGAGGGCGGCATCTACTACACCGGTCCGAGCGACGACTTCTCGCGCCCGGGGCGGATGTGGTGGTCGGTCCCGGCCGGAGTCACCGAGTTCGCCACCTGGCGGGAGCTGACCACGGTCTACCACGAGGGCGTCCCGGGCCATCACCTGCAGATCGGCCAGGCCGTCCACAACCGCGCCCGCCTCAACACCTGGCGCCGTCAGCTCGCCGGGACCTCCGGCCACGCCGAGGGCTGGGCGCTCTACGCGGAGCGGCTGATGGAGCGCTTCGGCTACCTCGACGACCCGGCCGACCGCCTGGGCATGCTCGACGGCCAGCGGATGCGCGCGGCGCGCGTCGTGCTGGACATCGGCGTGCACCTCCAGAAGCCGATGCCGGGCTCCGGCACCGTCTGGACCGCCGAGTCGGCCCTCGACTTCATGCGGGCCAACGTGAACATGGACGACGCGTTCGTGCGCTTCGAGGTGAACCGGTACCTCGGGTGGCCGGGGCAGGCTCCGTCCTACAAGATCGGGCAGCGGATCTGGGAGCAGCTGCGCGACGAGGCGGAGGTGCGCGAGGGCGCCGCGTTCTCGCTCGCGGCCTTCCACCGGAGGGCGCTCGACCTCGGCGGCGTCGGTCTCGACACCCTCCGCTCCTCCCTCGCCGGCTGACTCCGGAACCCGCGCCTGGACGGGCGCGGCGAGATTGCCGTGCGCCTCCCGGGGCGTCTAAGCTGGGGTGTCACATCTGTGGCGCCGCCGTGCCCGCGGCGCGCGAGGAAGGCCGGTCCTCCGGCCGGCCGAGCGCGGCTCCCGGGCCGGAGGCACATCCCTCACCACCGCAGTGGTCACCACTCCGCCGAGCCGCGAGGCCCGCAGGCGGCCGCCGCCCGAGACCCATCCATCCTGGAGCATCCCTTAATGACAACCGCAACGACCGACAAGGCAACCAAGCAGGTCGCGATCAACGACATCGGGTCTGCTGAAGACTTTCTTGCCGCGGTCGAAAAGACTCTGAAGTTCTTCAACGACGGAGACCTCATCGAAGGCACCGTCGTGAAGATCGACCGCGACGAGGTCCTCCTCGACGTCGGCTACAAGACCGAGGGCGTCATCCCCTCGCGCGAGCTCTCCATCAAGCACGACGTCGACCCCTCCGAGGTCGTCAACGTGGGCGACAGCGTCGAGGCCCTCGTCCTCCAGAAGGAGGACAAGGAGGGTCGCCTGATCCTGTCCAAGAAGCGTGCGCAGTACGAGCGCGCGTGGGGCGACGTCGAGAAGATCAAGGAGTCGGACGGCGTCGTCACCGGCTCGGTCATCGAGGTCGTCAAGGGCGGTCTCATCGTCGACATCGGCCTCCGCGGCTTCCTCCCGGCCTCGCTCATCGAGCTGCGCCGCGTCCGCGACCTCACGCCGTACCTCGGCCAGGAGATCGAGGCGAAGATCCTCGAGCTCGACAAGAACCGCAACAACGTGGTCCTGTCGCGTCGCGCGCTCCTCGAGCAGACCCAGTCCGAGAGCCGCACCACGTTCCTGAACAACCTGCACAAGGGTCAGGTCCGCAAGGGCGTCGTGTCGTCGATCGTCAACTTCGGTGCGTTCGTCGACCTCGGCGGCGTCGACGGTCTCGTCCACGTCTCCGAGCTCTCCTGGAAGCACATCGAGCACGCCTCCGAGGTCGTCGAGGTGGGCCAGGAGGTCACCGTCGAGATCCTCGAGGTCGACCTCGACCGCGAGCGCGTGTCGCTCTCGCTCAAGGCGACCCAGGAGGACCCGTGGCAGGTCTTCGCCCGCACCCACGCGATCGGACAGGTCGCGCCGGGCAAGGTCACGAAGCTGGTCCCGTTCGGTGCCTTCGTCCGCGTCGCGGACGGCATCGAGGGCCTCGTCCACATCTCCGAGCTGTCGGGCAAGCACGTCGAGCTCGCCGAGCAGGTCGTGTCGGTCGGCGAAGAGGTGTTCGTCAAGGTCATCGACATCGACCTCGACCGTCGCCGCATCTCCCTCTCGCTCAAGCAGGCGAACGAGAACGTCGACCCCGAGGGCACCGAGTTCGACCCGGCGCTCTACGGCATGGCCACGGAGTACGACGACCAGGGGAACTACAAGTACCCCGAGGGCTTCGACCCCGAGACCAACGAGTGGCGCGAGGGCTTCGAGTCGCAGCGCGAGGCCTGGGAGCAGGAGTACGCCGCTGCTCAGGCGCGCTGGGAGGCCCACAAGGCCCAGGTGGCCAAGTCGCAGGAGGAGGCGGCCACCGTCTCCGAGGGCGTCTCGGTCGGCGCCGGCTTCACCAGCGAGTCGACCACCGGCGGCACCCTCGCCGACGACGAGTCGCTCGCCGCGCTCCGCGAGAAGCTGTCCTCGAACAACTGATCGCGAGCACATCGCATCGAACGGCCGGTCCCCTCGGGGGCCGGCCGTTCGGCGTTCCGGGCGACGGCGCTGGGTAGGGTGGCCGGGTGCATCTCGTCGCCCTCACCGGAGGCATCGCCTCGGGCAAGTCCACCGTCGCCCGCCGTCTCGCCGAGCACGGAGCGGTGGTGGTCGACGCCGACGTCCTCGCGCGCGAGGTCGTCGAGCCGGGGGAGCCGGCGCTGGCGGCGATCGCCGAGCGCTTCGGCCCGTCCGTGATCGGCGCGGACGGCGCGCTCGACCGCCCGGCGCTCGGCGCGATCGTCTTCTCGGACGCGGCGGCCCGCGCCGACCTCAATGCGATCACCCATCCGGCGGTGACGCTCCGCTCGCAGCGGCTGTTCGCGGAGGCCGCGGCGGCGGACCCGGCAGCGGTGGTCGTCTACGACGTCCCCCTCCTGGCCGAGGGCCGCGGAGCGGGGGAGTTCGACGAGGTGGTCGTCGTGCACGCGCCGCAGCACCTCCGCATCGAGCGTCTCGTCGCCCTCCGGGGACTGACCGAGGAGGAGGCACGTGCGCGGGTCTCGTCGCAGGCGAGCGACGAGGAGCGCCTCGCCCTCGCCGACGTCGTGATCGACTCCTCCGGCACGCTGGAGGAGACGCTCGCTCGGACCGACGCACTGTGGGAGCGTCTCGCCCGCTGACGGTCCGTCCCGGACACCCGCCCTCGTGACCGAGCGGCCCGGCCGGAGAGCGCACCCCCGTTCGCCGCCAGCGCACGCGCCGTCCGGTGTCGGTGGTCGCGGCTACGCTTCGAACCATGGAGCCAACCCGTGCCGTGCACCCGTTCGAGGTCATCAGCGAGTACAAGCCGAGCGGTGACCAGCCCGGCGCGATCGCCGATCTGAGCGCCCGCATCAACGCCGGCGAGACCGATGTCGTCCTGCTGGGCGCCACCGGAACCGGCAAGTCCGCGACCACGGCCTGGCTCGTCGAGGCCGTGCAGCGCCCCACGCTCGTGCTCGCGCACAACAAGACCCTCGCCGCGCAGCTCGCCAACGAGTTCCGCGAGCTGTTCCCCAACAACGCCGTCGAGTACTTCGTCTCGTACTACGACTACTACCAGCCCGAGGCCTACGTCCCGCAGACCGACACCTTCATCGAGAAGGACAGCTCGGTCAACGCCGAGGTCGAGCGGCTGCGCCACTCCACCACGAACTCGCTCCTGAGCCGCCGCGACGTGATCGTGGTGTCGACCGTCTCCTGCATCTACGGCCTCGGCCAGCCCGAGCAGTACCTCGAGGCGATGGTGGCGCTCCAGGTCGGCCAGCGGGTCGACCGGGACCGCCTCATCCGCAAGTTCGTGTCGATGCAGTACGCGCGCAACGACGTCGACTTCGCCCGCGGCACCTTCCGGGTGCGGGGCGACACGATCGAGATCATCCCGATGTACGAGGAGCTCGCGATCCGGATCGAGATGTTCGGCGACGAGATCGAGGCGCTCTACACGCTCCACCCGCTCACCGGCGACATCGTCCGGAAGCTCGACTCCGTGTCGGTCTTCCCCGGCTCGCACTACGTCGCCAGCCAGGACGTCATGCACCGTGCGATCGACACCATCCAGCAGGAGCTCGAGGTGCGCCTGGCCGACCTCGAGAAGCAGAACAAGCTCCTCGAGGCGCAGCGCCTGCGGATGCGCACGACCTTCGATCTCGAGATGATGCAGCAGATCGGATTCTGCTCCGGCATCGAGAACTACTCCCGCCACATCGACGGCCGCGAGTCGGGCGAGGCCCCGCACTGCCTGCTCGACTACTTCCCGGACGACTTCCTCGTCGTGATCGACGAGTCGCACGTGACGGTGCCGCAGATCGGTGCGATGTACGAGGGCGACGCCTCCCGCAAGCGCACGCTGGTCGAGCACGGCTTCCGCCTGCCCTCGGCGATGGACAACCGGCCCCTGAAGTGGGAGGAGTTCAAGTCGCGCGTCGGCCAGACCGTCTACCTCTCGGCGACCCCGGGCCGCTACGAGATGGGCATCGCCGACGGCATCGTCGAGCAGATCATCCGTCCGACCGGCCTGATCGATCCCGAGATCGTCGTCAAGCCGACGAAGGGCCAGATCGACGACCTGCTCGAGGAGATCAAGCGCCGCACCGAGCGCGACGAGCGCGTGCTCGTCACGACGCTGACGAAGCGCATGGCCGAGGAGCTCACCGACTTCCTCACGGAGGCCGGCGTCCGGGTCCGCTACCTGCACTCCGACGTCGACACCCTGCGGCGCGTCGAGCTCCTCTCGGAGCTGCGAGCGGGCGTGTACGACGTCCTGGTCGGCATCAACCTGCTGCGCGAGGGGCTCGACCTGCCCGAGGTCTCGCTCGTGGCGATCCTCGACGCCGACAAGGAGGGCTTCCTCCGCTCGTCCACGTCGCTCATCCAGACGATCGGCCGTGCGGCGCGCAACGTCTCGGGCGAGGTCCACATGTACGCCGACAAGGTGACGGACTCGATGCGGCTCGCGATCGACGAGACCGACCGCCGACGCGAGAAGCAGGTCGCCTACAACCTCGACCACGGCATCGACCCGACGCCGCTGCGGAAGAAGATCGCCGACATCACCGACGCCCTCGCCCGCGAGGGGGCCGACACCGCCAAGCTGCTCGCCGGGCGCGACGCCAAGAAGAAGAGCCCCACGCCGAACCTGCGCCGTCAGGGTCTCGCCGCGAACGGCGGCAACGACCTCGAGGCGATCATCTCCGACCTCAACGGGCAGATGCTCCAGGCGGCGGGCGAGCTCAAGTTCGAGCTCGCGGCCCGGCTGCGGGACGAGGTCCAGGAGCTCAAGCGCGAGCTCCGCCAGATGGAGAAGGCCGGGCACCTGTCCTGATCGGAGGCGCTGATCCGCAAGGGGAGGGGCCCGCGGATCAGCGCCCAGCGAACGCCACGGGCGATGTCGGTGGCTCCGCATACACTTTCGGAGTGTCGATCCTGAACGCCGTTACGGACCCCTCCTCCACCCCCTCTCCCTCCTTCCACCGCTTCGTCTCCTCGCTCGACGAGTCGTCCTCGAAGCTGGTGGTGAGCGGCGCGCGGGTGCACAACCTGCAGAACGTCGACCTCGAGATCCCGCGCGACTCGATGGTGGTGTTCACCGGTCTCTCGGGCTCGGGCAAGTCCTCCCTGGCCTTCGACACGATCTTCGCGGAGGGCCAGCGGCGCTACGTCGAGTCCCTCTCCGCGTACGCCCGCCAGTTCCTCGGGCAGGTGGACCGGCCGGACGTCGACTTCATCGAGGGCCTCAGCCCCGCGGTCTCGATCGACCAGAAGTCGACGAACCGCAACCCGCGCTCGACCGTCGGCACGATCACCGAGATCTTCGACTACATGCGTCTGCTGTGGGCGCGCATCGGCGTCCCGCACTGCCCCATCTGCAGCGAGCGGATCTCCGCGCAGACCGTGCAGCAGATCGCCGACCAGCTGATGGAGCTCGAGACCGGTACCCGCTACCAGATCCTCAGCCCCGTCGTCTCCCAGAAGAAGGGCGAGTTCGTCGACCTCTTCAAGGAGCTGACCGCGGGCGGCTACTCCCGCGCCATGGTGGACGGGAAGCTCGTCCAGCTGAGCGAGCCGCCGGTGCTCAAGAAGCAGTACAAGCACGATATCTCCGTCGTGGTCGACCGGCTCGTGGCCGGCCCCGACATCCTCGGGCGCCTCACCGACTCGCTCGAGACGGCCCTGCGGCTCACCGACGGCATCGTGCAGATCAACTACGTCGACGGCGAGGGCGACGGCGCCTGGACCACCTACTCCGAGAAGCTGTCCTGCCCCAACAACCACCCGATCTCGCTGACCGAGATCGAGCCGCGGACCTTCTCCTTCAACGCGCCCTTCGGCGCCTGCCCGGAGTGCTCGGGCCTCGGCACGCGCATGTCGGTCGACGACGAGCTGCTGCTCGGTGACCCCGACCTGAGCATCGCCGAGGGCGTCATCATCCCCTGGACCACCCAGGGCAAGGGCCTGTTCCAGTACTACGAGAAGCTGCTCGACGGCCTCTCCCGCGACCTCGGCTTCACGCTCACCACCCCGTGGAAGCGCCTCAGCACCGAGGTGCAGCAGGCCGTCCTCCACGGCGACAACTTCGAAGTCAAGGTCAAGTGGAAGAACCGCTACGGCCGCGAGATGAGCTACACCTCGGGCTTCGAGGGCGTCGTGCCCTACATCGAGCGCCAGTTCGTCCAGGCCGAGACCGACGTCCAGCGCACCCGCTGGTCCGAGTTCCTCCGCGAGGTGCCCTGCCCCGTGTGCAAGGGCTCCCGCCTGAAGCCGGAGGTGCTCGCCGTGCTCGTGCACGGGGCGAGCATCGCGGACGTGGCCGACCTCAGCCTCGGCGACGCCCAGGACTTCATGAGCCGGCTCGAGCTGACCGACCGCGAGGCGCACATCGCCGCGCAGGTGCTGCGCGAGATCCGCGCGCGCATCGACTTCCTCATCGAGGTCGGGCTCAACTACCTCAACCTCTCGCGCGCCGCCGCCTCCCTGTCGGGCGGCGAGGCGCAGCGCATCCGCCTGGCGACCCAGATCGGCTCCGGGCTGACCGGCGTGCTCTACGTGCTCGACGAGCCGAGCATCGGCCTGCACCAGCGCGACAACCGCCGCCTGATCGACACCCTCATCAAGCTGCGCGACCTGGGCAACACGCTGATCGTGGTCGAGCACGACGAGGACACCATCCGCACCGCCGACTGGATCGTCGACATCGGCCCGGGCGCCGGGGTCAACGGCGGCAAGGTCGTGCACTCCGGCTCCTACGAGTCGCTGCTCGAGAACACCCACTCGCTGACCGGCGACTACGTCTCGGGCCGCAAGGCGATCGAGGTCCCGAAGAAGCGGCGGAAGATCGACCGCAAGCGGATGATCAAGGTCGTCGGGGCGAACGCCAACAACCTCCGCAAGGTCGACGCGGAGTTCCCGCTCGGCACGTTCGTCGCGGTCACCGGGGTCTCCGGCTCCGGCAAGAGCACCCTCGTCAACGACATCCTCTACCGCGTGCTCGCCAACCAGCTCAACGGCGCCCGCAAGGTGCCGGGCAAGCACACGCGCGTCACCGGCCTCGAGAACCTCGACAAGGTCGTGCACGTCGACCAGAACCCGATCGGCCGCACGCCGCGCTCGAACCCCGCCACCTACACGGGCGTGTTCGACCGCATCCGCAACCTCTTCGCCGAGACCACCGAGGCGAAGGCGCGGGGGTACCTGCCCGGACGCTTCAGCTTCAACGTCAAGGGCGGCCGCTGCGAGGCCTGCTCGGGCGACGGCACCATCAAGATCGAGATGAACTTCCTGCCCGACGTCTACGTGGCGTGCGAGGTCTGCGGGGGAGCGCGCTACAACCGCGACACACTGACCGTGCACTACAAGGGCAAGAACATCGCCGAGGTGCTCGACATGCCGATCGCCGAGGCGGCCGACTTCTTCGAGCCCATCACGGCGATCCACCGCTTCCTCCGCACGCTGGTGGAGGTGGGCCTCGGCTACGTCCGCCTCGGCCAGAGCGCGACCACGCTCTCCGGCGGCGAGGCGCAGCGCGTCAAGCTGGCCACCGAGCTCCAGCGCCGCTCCAACGGCCGCAGCGTCTACGTGCTCGACGAGCCGACGACGGGCCTGCACTTCGAGGACGTCCGCAAGCTCCTCCTCGTCCTCAACGGCCTGGTCGACAAGGGCAACACGGTGATCACCATCGAGCACAACCTCGACGTCATCAAGTCCGCCGACTGGCTGATCGACATGGGTCCCGAGGGCGGCGCCGGCGGCGGACAGGTGGTCGCGGTGGGCACCCCCGAGCACGTGGCGAAGGTCGAGGGCAGCCACACCGGCATGTTCCTCGCCGAGATCCTCGGCTGACGCGAGCGAGAGGCATGGCGCAGACAGTCGACTTCCGGCCGAAGCCGGGCGAAATCCCGACCCTCCCGGGCGTGTACCGCTTCACGGACGCCCGGGGGCGGGTGCTCTACGTGGGTAAGGCCAAGAACCTCCGCGCGCGGCTGAGCAACTACTTCGCCCCGCTGCCGAGCCTGCACGAGCGCACCCGGCGGATGGTCACCTCGGCCTCCGGCGTCGAGTGGACCGTCGTCGGCACCGACGTCGAGGCCCTGCAGCTCGAGTTCACCTGGATCAACGAGTTCGATCCACCCTTCAACGTCAAGTTCCGCGACGACAAGTCCTACCCCTACATGGCGGTGACGCTCGGCGACGAGGCCCCGCGGGTGATGGTCACGCGGAACGCCAAGATCAGGAAGGCCCGCTACTTCGGGCCCTACCCCAAGATCTGGGCGATCCACGAGACGATCGACCTGATGATCAAGGCGTTCCCGATCAGGACCTGCAACGACTCCAACTACAAGCGCGCCATGCAGAGCGGCAAGCCCTGCTTCGCGTCGCAGATCGGCCGCTGCGGCGGGCCCTGCTCCCACCGCGTCACCTTCGCCGAGCACCGCGAGATGGTCGACCGCTTCGTCGCCTTCATGGGCAGCCACGACCGCCGGATGATCGGCGAGCTCGAGAAGGAGATGCGCGAGGCCGCGGCGGCGATGGAGTACGAGCGCGCGGGGAAGCTGCGCGATCAGGCCGCCGCCCTCGACGCGGTCCTCGCCAAGAGCGCGGTCGTGCTCAAGGACAACGTGGACGTCGACCTCTACGCGATCGTCCACGACGAGCTCGCCGCCTCCGTGCAGCAGTTCCGGGTCCGCGGCGGGCGCATCCGCGGCGAGCGGGGCTGGGTCGTCGACAAGGAGCTCGACATGAGCACGGCGGAGCTCGTCGACACGGCACTCCAGGCCGCCTACGAGACCGGCGACGTCCCGCCCCGGGAGGTCGTCGTGCCGGAGCTGCCCGAGGACACCGAGGCGCTCGAGGAGTGGCTGAGCGGACTGCGCGGCACGAACGTGCGCCTCCGAGCGGCCCAGCGCGGAGACAAGGCCGCCCTCCTCGAGACGGCGACGCAGAACGCGAAGCACTCGCTGATGCTGTACAAGACCCGCCGCTCCGCCGACTTCACCGCTCGGACGCAGGCCCTGGAGGACATCCGCGACGCCCTCGGCATGAGCGAGGCGCCGCTCCGGATGGAGTGCTACGACGTCTCCCACCTCAGCGGCACCAACATCGTCGCCTCGATGGTGGTCTTCGAGGACGGGCTCGCGCGGAAGGACCAGTACCGGCGGTTCTCCATCGCGGAGTCGACGGACGACACCGAGTCGCTGCACCAGGTGCTCACCCGCCGCCTCGCGTACCTCCGCGAGCCGGTCGAGCCCGCGGCGGTCGACCCCGAGACCGGCGAGGCCAAGCGGCGCAAGTTCTCGTACCCCCCGCAGCTGCTGATCGTCGACGGCGGCCAGCCGCAGGTCGCAGCCGCGCAGCGCGCGCTCGACGAGTCCGGGGTGACCGGCATCACCCTCTGCGGGATCGCCAAGCGCCTCGAGGAGATCTGGCTGCCGGACTCCGACTTCCCCGTCATCCTGCCGCGCAACAGCGATGCGCTCTTCCTCTTCCAGCGCATCCGCGACGAGGCGCACCGCTTCGCGATCACCCACCAGAGGACGCGTCGCAAGCGCGACATCTCGTCGCAGCTGGCCGAGGTGCCCGGGCTCGGAGGCACGCGCGTCCGCGACCTGCTGAAGCACTTCGGATCCGTCGCCCGGCTCCGCGAGGCGGGCGAGGCCGAGATCGCCGAGGTCAAGGGCATCGGCCCGACGCTGGCGGGCGCGATCCACGCGCACCTGCATCCGGACGGGTCCGCCGTCGGGGGCACGCCCTAGGCTGGAGGCCCGCGCTCCGGGGGAGAGCGGCCGGTGCCCGGCACCGAGGACACGAGCAGACACGAGCACGGAGAGCGCATGAGCACGGAGAGCGAGCAGCAGGACGTGCTGATCGTCACGGGGATGTCCGGAGCGGGCCGGTCCACGGCCGCGAACGCGCTGGAGGACCTCGGCTGGTACGTCGTCGACAACCTGCCGCCGCAGATGCTGCGCCCGCTGGTCGACCTGGCGCAGCGTGCAGGGGACACGCTGCCGAAGATCGCGGCGGTCGTCGACGTCCGCGGACGCGACTTCTTCGAGGACCTCGGCGACATCGTCCGCGAGCTGCGCGCCGGGGTCGACCTCCGAGTGGTGTTCCTCGAGGCCACCGACGCCGCGCTCGTCCGCCGCTTCGAGCAGGTGCGCCGTCCGCACCCGCTGCAGGGCCGGGGGACCCTCCTCGACGGCATCTCCGCCGAGCGGACGCGCCTCGCTCAGCTGCGGGAGTCGGCCGACATCGTCATCGACACCTCGGACCTCAACATCCACCAGCTGGCCACCAGCATCACCGAGCGCTTCGCCGAGGCCGGCCGCGCGGGCCTCCAGGTCACGGTGATGAGCTTCGGCTTCAAGTACGGGCTGCCGACGGACGCCGACATGGTGGCCGACGCGCGGTTCCTGCCGAACCCGTACTGGATCCCGGAGCTGCGTCCGCACACGGGTCTCGACGAAGAGGTGAGAGACTACGTGCTGGCCCAGCAGGGCGCCGAGGAGTTCATCGACTCCTACTCCCGGGCCCTGCGCCCCGTGCTCGACGGCTACCAGCGCGAGAACAAGCGCCACGCGACCATCGCGATCGGCTGCACGGGAGGCAAGCACCGCTCCGTCGCGGTCGCGGGCCGTGTCGCGGCCCGTCTGGCCGAGCTGCCGGGCGTCGCCGTCAACGTGGCGCACCGCGACCTCGGCCGAGAATGATCCCCGCGCGCTCAGCCGCGCACCCGACGTAAGGAAGACTCCGTGGCCCTCACCGCAGACGTCAAGGGCGAACTGGTCGCGATCGTCTCGCGCAAGAACACCGTCCGTGCCGCCGAACTGGCGACCATCCTCCGCTTCTCCGGAGGACTGCACATCATCTCCAACCGCCTCGCGGTCGAGGTCGAGCTCGACTCCGCCCCGCTCGCGACCCGCGTGCGCCGCGACCTCGCCGAGCTGTACGGCGTCCGCAGCGAGGGCAGCATCGTCTCGGCCGGCGGATCCCGGAGGACCACGAGCTGGCTGGTGCGCGTCGTCGAGGGCGGGGACACCCTCGCCCGGCAGACCGGCCTCCTCGACCAGCGGGGCCGGCCCGTCCGCGGCCTGCCCAACCGCCTCACGACCGGCTCCCGCGAGGAGCTCGCCGCCCTGTGGCGCGGCGCCTTCCTCGCCCAGGGCTCGCTGACCGACCCGGGCCGCTCCGCGGCGCTCGAGATCATCTGCCCCGGCAACGAGGCGGCCATGGCGATCGTCGGAGCCGCCGGACGCCTGGGAGTCCAGGCCAAGTCCCGCGAGGTGCGCGGCGTCCACCGGGTCGTCATCCGCGACGGCGAGAGCATCAGCGCGATGCTCACCCTGATGGGCGCGACCGCGACCGTCGCGAGCTGGGAGGAGCTGCGCCAGCGCCGCGAGGTGCGGGCGACCGCGAACCGCCTCGTCAACTTCGACGACGCGAACCTCCGCCGCTCCGCCCAGGCCGCCGTCGCGGCGTGCGCCCGCGTCGAGCGCGCGATGGAGATCCTGGGCGACGACATCCCCGAGCACCTCCGCTACGCCGGGCGCCTGCGCCTCGCGCACCGCGACGCGAGCCTCGACGAGCTCGGCCACCACGCCGATCCGCCGATGACGAAGGACGCCGTCGCCGGCCGCATCCGCCGCCTCCTCGCGATGGCCGACAAGCGCGCGTCCGACCTCGACATCCCGGGCACCGACGCGAACCTCCCGGCAGAGCTGCAGGACCTGTAGGCCCGGCCGCACGGCGCGCCCCGCCCGGCGAACGCTGAGTGTCTCCTGGTCGAACAACGCAAGCCCTCCGAACGCGGAGGGGCCCCCTCGCTAGACTGATCGGGTCGCTCAGGACACTCCCGGCCCTCCTCCTCCGCCTCGCGGAGGACGCCGAGACGCCGGCGGGTCGCACGGGAGCGACGACCACGAACAGGAGATCGCACATGGCTGACTACACGCTCGCCGAACTGCCCTACGACTACTCGGCCCTCGAGCCGAACATCAGTGGGCGGATCATGGAGCTCCACCACGACAAGCACCACGCGACGTACGTGGCCGGGGCGAACACCGCCCTCGCCTCGCTGCAGGAGGCTCGCGACAGCGAGAACCTCGCGAACGTGAACAAGCTCCAGAAGGACCTCGCCTTCAACCTCGCCGGTCACGTGAACCACACCGTGTTCTGGAACAACCTCTCGCCGGACGGCGGCGACAAGCCCGTCGGCGAGCTCGCCGCGGCCATCGACGACAACTTCGGGTCGTTCGACAAGTTCCGCGCCCACTTCACCGCCTCGGCCCTCGGCATCCAGGGCTCCGGCTGGTCGATCCTCGCCTGGGACTCGCTCGGCGAGAAGCTCATCATCGAGCAGCTCTACGACCACCAGGGCAACCTCGCCGCGGCGACCGTCCCGGTCCTCCTCCTCGACATGTGGGAGCACGCCTTCTACCTCGACTACGTCAACGTGAAGGCCGACTACGTCAAGGCGTTCTGGAACATCGTGAACTGGGCCGACGTCTCCGCGCGCTTCGAGAAGGCCCGCGAGAAGACTTCGGGCCTGCTGCTACTGTCGTAGCGATCTCGGCGTCCCGGGCCCCGCGTCCGGGACGCCCTGTCGTCGGCTTCCACCCCTCCACTGCACCGTCGAGGTGCCTTTCCTCACCAGGAGATATCTGTGTCCGTCAAGATCGGCATCAACGGCTTCGGCCGTATCGGCCGTAACTTCTTCCGTGCAGCCCTCGCCAAGGGCAGCGACCTCGAGATCGTCGCGGTCAACGACCTCACCGACAACAAGGCCCTCGCGCACCTCCTGAAGTACGACTCCATCACGGGCCGCCTCGACGCGACCGTCGAGCTCGACGGCGACCGCATCGTCGTCAACGGCAAGCCGATCATCGTCCTCGAGGAGCGCGACCCCGCGAACCTCCCCTGGGGCGAGCTGGGAGTCGACGTCGTCATCGAGTCGACCGGCCGCTTCACCAAGTCGGAGGACGCGCGCAAGCACATCACCGCGGGTGCCAAGAAGGTCATCGTCTCCGCTCCCGCCACCGGCAGCGACGTCGCGACCCTGGTCCTCGGCGTGAACGAGAACACCTACGACCCCGCGACGCACGACATCATCTCGAACGCGTCCTGCACCACGAACTGCCTCGCGCCGCTCGCCAAGGTGCTGCTCGACAACTTCGGCATCGAGCGCGGCCTGATGACCACGGTCCACGCGTACACCGCCGACCAGAACCTCCAGGACGGCCCGCACAGCGACCTGCGTCGCGCCCGCGCCGCCGCCGTCAACATCATCCCGACCTCGACCGGTGCCGCCAAGGCGCTCGGCCTGGTCATCCCGGAGCTCGTCGGCAAGCTCGACGGCTACGCCCTCCGCGTCCCGGTCCCGACCGGCTCGATCACCGACCTCACCGTCGAGCTGACCAAGCCCGCCACCGTCGAGGAGATCAACGCGGCGTACAAGGCGGCCTCCGAGGGAGACCTCAAGGGCATCCTCAAGTACACTGAGGACCCAATCGTCTCGAGCGACATCGTGACCGACCCGCACTCGTCGATCTTCGACGCGGGCCTCACGAAGGTCATCGGCAGCCAGGTCAAGGTCGCCTCCTGGTACGACAACGAGTGGGGCTACTCCAACCGCCTCGTCGACGTCACCGAGTTCGTCGCCGGCAAGCTCTAAGGGCTGCGCGCAGTGACGCTCCGCACTCTGGACTCACTGGGCTCCCTCGCAGGCAAGCGCGTCGTCGTCCGCTGCGATCTGAACGTCCCCCTGAAGGACGGAACGATCACGGACGACGGCCGCGTGCGCGCGTCGGTGCCCACGCTCCAGCGTCTGGTCTCCGAGGGCGCCCGAGTCGTGGTCGTGAGCCACCTCGGGCGCCCCGAGGGGAAGCCCGAGGCGAAGTACAGCCTCGCTCCCGTCGCCGCCCGCCTCGGCGAGCTGCTCGACGCTCCGGTGGCCTTCGCCGAGGACACCGTCGGGGAGGCGGCCTCGGCCGCCGTCGACGCCCTCGAGGACGGCCAGGTCGTCGTCCTCGAGAACCTCCGGTTCAACGCCGGCGAGACGAGCAAGGACGAGGCCGAGCGCCGCACCTTCGCC
This sequence comes from Rathayibacter sp. RFBD1, assembly GCF_002932915.1. Taxonomy (NCBI): domain Bacteria; kingdom Bacillati; phylum Actinomycetota; class Actinomycetes; order Micrococcales; family Microbacteriaceae; genus Rathayibacter; species Rathayibacter sp. RFBD1. Next base: position 147,962 of record NZ_PSWQ01000022.1, on the reverse strand, counting down.
GAGAAGCTGGCCGCCTATGGTGACGCCTTCGTCTCCGACGGGTTCGGCGTCGTGCACCGCAAGCAGGCGAGCGTCTACGAGCTCGCCGAGCTTCTCCCCAGCGCCGCCGGCACGCTGATCGCGGCCGAGCTCGAGGTGCTGGAGCGGCTCACCGAGAAGCCCGAGCGCCCCTACGCGGTCGTCCTCGGCGGCTCGAAGGTCTCGGACAAGCTCGGCGTGATCGAGCACCTGCTGCCGAAGGTCGACTCGATCCTCATCGGCGGCGGAATGCTCTTCACCTTCCTCAAGGCCCAGGGCCACGAGGTCGGCGCCAGCCTGCTGGAGGCCGACCAGGTCGACACCGTGCTCGGCTACCTCGCCAAGGCGAAGGAGCTGGGTGTGGAGATCGTTCTGCCGACGGACGTCGTCGTGGCGTCGGAGTTCGGCCCCGACGCCGAGCACCAGGTCGCCTCGGCCGACGCGATCGAGGGCACGCCCTTCGGTGAGAAGGGCCTCGGCCTGGACATCGGACCGGACACCGCCACGCACTTCGCCGAGATCATCGCGGCGTCCGAGACGGTGTTCTGGAACGGCCCCATGGGCGTCTTCGAGCTCGAGCCGTTCGCGGCGGGCACCAAGACCGTCGCGCAGGCGCTCACCGAGGTCGACGGTCTCAGCGTCGTCGGCGGAGGCGACTCCGCCGCGGCCGTCCGCGCCCTCGGGTTCCGCGACGACCAGTTCGGCCACATCTCGACGGGAGGCGGAGCGAGCCTCGAATTCCTCGAGGGCAAGCGCCTCCCCGGACTGGAGGTCCTCGGATGGTAGACACCACCGCCCGCACCCCGCTCATCGCCGGCAACTGGAAGATGAACCTGGACCACCTCCAGGCCATCGCCTTCGTGCAGAAGCTGGCGTGGAGCCTCAAGGACGCCGATCACGACTTCGACGGCGTCGAGGTCGCGGTGTTCCCGCCCTTCACGGACCTCCGGCCCGTGCAGATCCTCGTCGACTCGGACAAGCTGCCGCTCAAGTACGGTGCGCAGGACGTCTCGAAGTTCGACAGCGGCGCCTACACCGGCGAGATCTCGGGCCAGTTCCTGAAGCAGCTCGACTGCGACTACGTGATCGTCGGCCACTCGGAGCGTCGCACGCTCCACGGCGAGACGGACGCGGACATCGCCGCCAAGTCGGCTGCGGCCGTCAATCACGGCGTCGCTCCGATCATCTGCGTCGGCGAGACCGCGGAGGACCTCGAGAAGCACGGCCCGTCGGCTGTGCCGGTCGCCCAGCTGAAGGAGGCCCTCACCGGCCTCCCCGCGGACGCCGACCTCGTCGTCGCCTACGAGCCGGTCTGGGCCATCGGCTCCGGACAGGCCGCGACGCCCGAGCAGGCCCAGCAGGTCTGCAAGGCGCTCCGCGGAGTCGTCGCCGACGTCCTCGGCGCCGACACCGCCGCGAAGACCCGCATCCTCTACGGCGGCTCCGTGAAGTCCGGCAACATCGCCGGCTTCATGCGCGAGCCCGACGTCGACGGAGCACTCGTCGGAGGCGCCAGCCTCCAGGTCGACGAGTTCGCGGCGATCGCGCGATTCCGGAAGCACGTCGGGGTCTGAGCTGCTGCGACGAGAGGGCGGGCCCATCGGGCCCGCCCTCTCGTCGTCCACGCCGCTCCCTGCGCGGCGTGGCGCGGTCGGCTTTCCGACGGGGCGCGGCTCGGGGAGCGGGATGCGTTCAGCTACGTCGATCCGCTGGGACGCGGATCACCGGTTCGCCTCGCTGTCGTCCACGCCGCTCCCTGCGCGGCGTGGCGCGGTCGGCTTTCCGACGGGACGCGGTTCCGGGAGCGGGATGCGTTCGGCTACGTCGATCCGCTGGGACGCGGATCGCCTGTTCGCCTCGGAGATCCCACACCGGCATAACGCGTTGGCCGGTCCGGTGCCGTCAGCTCCTCGCGGGGTGCCCTCCGAGAGCGTGGCGCGTTCGGCTCGATCGATCCGAAAGTACGTGGATCACAGGCTCGCGGTCCGGCGACTGGAGAGGTTGTCGAGGGCATCGCGACGAGGCCACCCGCTCCGCCCCTCGACGGACACTCGTATACATCGCCCCGAACACGGGACGACGCATTCCTCGCGGATTCGCAGGCGCCGTTATACTCGTCGGGGCGCGCAACGCGCCAGAACTTCGAAAGGTACCGCGTGGACATCCTCCAGGTCGTGCTCCAGGTCATCCTGGGCATCACGAGCCTCCTGCTCACCATGCTGATCCTGCTCCACAAGGGGCGCGGCGGCGGACTGTCCGACATGTTCGGGGGCGGAGTCACCTCCAACCTCGGCGCGTCGGGCGTCGCCGAGCGCAACCTGAACCGCATCACCGTGATCCTGGGTGTCGTCTGGCTGGCCTGCATCGTGGTGCTCGGACTCATCACCAAGTTCACCACCGGAGCATAGGGGTACTCGCAATGGCATCAGGCGGCAGTGCAATCCGCGGTTCGCGCGTCGGCGCGGGACCCATGGGCGAGCAGGACCGGGGCTTCCACGCGGAGCGCGTCGCGGTCTCCTACTGGGACGCTCTCGGCAACGAGACGGTGCGCCACTTCTCGGCGGCCCTCCCCGAGGACGAGATCCCCGAGGTGATCGACTCGCCGCAGTCCGGTCTCCCCGCGGGCCGCGACCGGGCGAACCCGCCGCAGGTCGCGAAGACCGAGCCCTACAAGACGCACCTCGCCTACGTGAAGGAGCGCCGCACCGAGGCCGAGGCGGCTCAGCTCCTCGAGGAGGCGCTGCAGCAGTTGCGCGCCCGACGAGGCACCGCGACCCCGTCCTGATCCTCACCGGACGACGAACGACGGAAGGCCCGCCCCCTCGGGGGACGGGCCTTCCGTCGTTTCCGGACCGTGCTCAGTAGCTCGGAGCGATGAGCGACTCGGGGACCTCGGCCGCTGCCTCCTGGTCGACGAAGAACACCGTGCGCTTGCGACCGAACGCGCCCGACGCGGGCACCTCGTTCGTGCTGGCACCCGCGAGCGCGAGGCCCAGGGCCGAGGCCTTGTCGGCGCCGGCGAGCACCATCCAGATGCGGTCCGACTGGTTGATCAGCGGCAGCGAGAGGGTGAGGCGTTCGGGCGGCGGCTTCGGCGAGTTGCGGACGGCGAGGACGCCGGGCGTCGTGGAGCGGATCGCGGAGCGCTCGGGGAACAGCGACGCGATGTGCCCGTCCGGCCCGACGCCGAGGAAGGTGATGTCGAAGCGCGGGTAGTCGCGCCCCTCGGAGGCGTGCTCGCGCAGCTCCGCGTCGTAGGCAGCGGCGGCGCCGTCGAGGTCCAGGCCCTCGTCCGAGGCCGGGTAGGAGTGCACGTTCGCCGCCGGCACATCGAGGACGCTGAAGAGGTCCCCGGCCTGGACGTCGTTGCGGTCCTCGTGGCCGCGGGGCACCCAGCGCTCGTCGCCCCACCAGAAGTGCACGCGCGACCAGTCCACGTTGCCGGCGGCGGAGGAGGAGCCGATCTCCTTGAGCGTGGCGGCTCCCATCGTCCCTCCGGTGAGCACGACGTTCGCCGAACCCAGGTCGTCGAGGACGTCGATCGTCTTGGTGAGGAACCGGGCGGCGACCGAGCCGGCGAGGGTCTGCTTGTCGCGGTGGACCAGCACGCGGCGTTCGGTGGTCATCTCAGGGGACTCCTTCGGGTTCGGGTGCCGATCGGCGGGGTTCGGCTCCGTGTCGGGAAGCTCTGAGGTGCGGGCGCCCTGGACGGGCGCCCACACCTCAGGAGGCGCTGCGGGCCTCGGCCTTCTCAGTGAGCATGTCGACCCCGCGCGAGATCACTTCACCGTACAGGTCATCCGGGTCGAGTCGGCGCAGCTCCTCCGCCAGGCAGTCCCGGAGGCTGCGGCGGGGGAGCGAGATGTCGTGGACCGGCTGATCGGGCTGCGTGAGCGTCGCGACGTTGGGCACCGAGCGCTCGAGCTCGATCACTCCGGAGTCGCGGATGAGCCGCACGCCGTGGATCCCGCTGGACCCGGTGGCGCTGATCGTGAGCTCGTGGTCGACGGGGATGTCGAGCTCGAGCTGCAGCCAGGCGGCGAGCAGGATCGTCGAGGGGGAGTCGGGCGCGCCCGAGACCTCGACGGCCGTGATCGGCTCGTAGGGCGGCTGGTCGAGCACGGCGGCGAGCTGCGCGCGCCAGAGGGTGAGTCGGGTCCAGGCGAAGTCGGTGTCGCCGGGGGCGTAGGTGGACGCGAGGTGGTGCAGCGCCTCCGCCGGGTTCGACTGGGCCGACGCGTCGGTGATCCGCCGAGTGGCGATCCGGCCGATCGGGGACGCGGAGGCGTTGTCCGGAGCGCTGTTCGGCCACCAGGCCACGACGGGGGCGTCGGGGAGGAGCAGGCCCGTGACCAGGCTCTCCTCGTCCTCGGCCGCGTCTCCGTAAGGACGGAGCACGACGACCTCGCTCGCGCCGGCGTCGCCTCCGACCCGGATCTGCGCGTCGACCCGCGCCGTCGCGTCGACCGGCACCGTGGTGGTGCCGTCGTCCTTCGAGACCACGATGACGCGCATCGGGTGCTCGCGGGACGCGTCGTTCGCGGCCTCGATGGCCTCCTCCTCGTGACCCCGCGAGGTCGCGATGATGAGGGTGAGGACGCGGCCGAGGGCGACGGCGCCGCCCTCCTCGCGGATCTTGACGAGGGTCTTCGAGACCTCGCTCGTCGTGGTGTCGGGCAGATCGACGATCATGGACGCCTCCAGGTGCGGCCGTCGCGGGCGAGGAGCTCGTCGGCGGAATCGGGGCCCCAGGTTCCGGGGCGGTACTGCTCGGGCTGGCCCTGCGTGGCCCAGAACTCCTCGATCGGGTCGAGGATCTTCCAGGACAGCTCGACCTCCTCGTGCCGTGGGAAGAGCGGCGGCTCGCCCAGGAGGACGTCGAGGATGAGGCGCTCGTAGGCCTCGGGGCTCGCCTCGGTGAACGCGTGACCGTAGCCGAAGTCCATCGTCACGTCGCGCACCTGCATGCCGGCGCCGGGCACCTTCGAGCCGAAGCGCATGGTGACGCCCTCGTCGGGCTGGACGCGGATGACGAGCGCGTTCTGGCCCAGCGACGTGGTCTGGCTCTCGGCGAAGAGCTGCTTCGGTGCCCGCTTGAACACGACCGCGATCTCGGTGACGCGGCGGCCGAGGCGCTTGCCGGCCCGCAGGTAGAACGGCACGCCGGCCCAGCGTCGGGTGCCGATGTCCAGGCGCATGGCGGCGTAGGTCTCGGTGGTCGAGGTGGGGCTCATGCCGTCCTCCTCGAGGAAGCCGAGCACCTTCTCGCCGCCCTGCCAGCCGCCGGCGTACTGCCCGCGGGCGGTAGAAGTGGAGAGGTCGGCGGGGAGGCGGACGGCCGCGAGGACCTTCTCCTTCTCCGCACGGAGGTCGGCCGCGTCGAACGAGATCGGCTCCTCCATGGCGGTCAGGGCGAGCAGCTGCAGCAGGTGGTTCTGGATGACGTCGCGCGCCGCTCCGATGCCGTCGTAGTAGCCCGCGCGCCCGCCCACGCCGATGTCCTCGGCCATGGTGATCTGCACGTGGTCGACGTAGTTCGAGTTCCAGAGCGGCTCGTACATCATGTTGGCGAAGCGGAGGGCCAGGATGTTCTGGACCGTCTCCTTGCCGAGGTAGTGGTCGATCCGGAAGACGGAGTCGGGCGGGAAGACCGACTCGACGACGTCGTTCAGCTCGCGGGCCGTCTTCAGGTCGCTGCCGAACGGCTTCTCGATGACGACGCGGCGCCACTGGCCGTCCTTCTGCTCGGCGAGGCCGGAGCTGCGCAGCTGCTCGGTGACCTGCGGGAAGGACTTCGGGGGGATGGAGAGGTAGAAGGCGAAGTTGCCGTTCGTGCCGCGCTCGCGGTCGAGGTCGTCGACGGTCGTCTTCAGGCGGGCGAACGCCTCGGGGTCGTCGAACTCGCCCTGCACGAACCGGATGCCCTGCGCGAGCTGCGCCCAGACCTCCTCGTGGAACTCGGTGCGGGCGTGCTTCTTCACGGAGTCGTGGACGACCTGCTCGAAGTCCTGGTCGTCCCAGTCGCGCCGGGCGAATCCGACGAGGGCGAAGCCGGGAGGCAGGAGGCCGCGGTTGGCGAGATCGTAGACCGCGGGCATGAGCTTCTTGCGGGAGAGGTCGCCGGTCACGCCGAAGATGACGAGGCCGCTGGGCCCGGCGATCCGGTTCAACCGGCGGTCGAAGCTCAACCTCAACGGGTTGAACTCGGGGGTGATGTCCACAGACATGTGCAGTGTCCTTCTGTGTGCCGGTGGGACCGGCGCACTGCTATCGGTGAGGGAGGGGGAGGAGCGGGCGGACCCGGCTGCTGCCCCGGGAAGTGGTCGCGGGACGACCGCGGGCACGCCGCCGCGCGCTCGAGAGCGCAGCGGCGGCGTGCCCGTCGGATCAGGTGTTGAGGGCCTCGAAGAGCGCCTCGAGGTCGGCCTCGGGGTCGGTCAGCGTGAGGGTCAGCACCGGCCGGCCGTGCTCGGCGAGCACGCTCGCGTCGCCGGCGGCCTGCGCCAGGATGAGCTGGCCGAAGGTGAACGGGCTGTCCGGGATCTCGAGGTCCACGTCGGAGCGCTCGGTGATCTGGAGGAACACGCCGGTCGGCGCCCCGCCCTTGTGGTACTGCCCGGTCGAGTGCAGGAAGCGCGGGCCCCACCCGAAGGTGACGGGGCGCTGGGCCTGCGCGGCGAGGAGGTCGCGCACGCCCTCGAGCTGCGGGAGCGCGAGGCGGTCGACGTACGCCTGGATCGAGACGTAGCCGCCGTCGCCCAGCTGCGCGAGGAGGCGGTCGACAGCGGCGGCGACGGTCGAGACGCCCTCGGTGACGCTGCTGCTGCCGGTGACCTCGATGCCCGCGTCGGTGAACGCGGGCGCCTCGGGCTCGGGGCGCTTCTCGAGCAGGGCCCGGGTCGCGACCTTCGCCGACTCGACGTCGGGCTGGTCGAACGGGTTGATGCCCAGGAGGCGACCCGCGACGGCGACGGCGTACTCCCACGTCAGCATCTGAGCGCCGAGCGAGCCGGAGAGGAGGATCTCGCCCTCGTGGCGGTCGCGCGGGAACAGGTGCAGCGCCGTGGCGTCCTCGACCAGGCGGACGACCTGCACGTCGGGCAGGTCCTCCGAGAGCTCGGGGGCCAGCGTGCCGAGGACGACGGGGAGGATGCCCGTGCCGTCCTTGCCGGTGGACTCGGCGATGAGCTGCTCCGCCCAGTCGGCGAAGCCGACGATGTCGGTCCCGTCGGCGACGATCGCGAGCTTGTCGCGGCGCGGGCTGGTCGCGGCGATCGCCGCTCCGAGGATCAGGCCCGGGTTCTCGGGGGAGTCCACGGCGAGCCCGAGGGAGGCCTCGGCCGCCTCGTCGAGGAGGGCCTCGATGTCGGCGCCGGCGAGCCCGGACGGCACGAGGCCGAACGCGGAGAGCGCCGAGAAGCGCCCGCCGATGTTCGGGTCGGCGTTGAACACACGGTAGCCGGCCTCGCGGGAGGAGGTGTCCAGGGGCGAGCCCGGGTCGGTCACGATGACGATGCGGTCGAGCGGATCGATGCCCGCCTCCGTGAACGCCTTCTCGTAGGCCTTCTTCTGGCTCGCGGTCTCGACGGTCGAGCCGGACTTCGAGGAGATGACGACCGCGGTCGACGCGAGCCGGTCGTTCAGGGCCGCGAGCACCTGGCCGGGCGCCGTCGAGTCGAGCACGGTGAGCTCGACGCCGGCGGTGCGGGTGATGACCTCGGGCGCGAGCGAGGAGCCGCCCATGCCGCCGAGGACGATGTGGTCGACGCCCTTGGCCTGGAACTCCTCGCGCAGGGCGAGGATCTGGGGGATCAGGGGGCGGGAGACGGTGGTCGACTCGGTCCACCCGAGGCGCTTGGCCGCCTCCTCCTCCGCCGCGGCGCCCCACAGGGTGGGGACCTGGGCGGTGATGCCGGACGCGACCTCGTCGGCGACGAGCTCCGGGACGACGCGGTCGACGGCCTTCTCGGCGTCTCCGCTGACGTGGATCTGGATGGCCATGATCAGGCCTGCGCCTTCGCGCCCTCGAGCGCCGCGGTGACGGTGTCGAGCAGCTCGTTCCAGGAGACGATGAACTTCTCCACGCCCTCCTTCTCGAGCAGCTCGGTGACGTCGGCGTACGAGACGCCCTGCGCCGCGACGGCGTCGAGGACGGCGTTCGCGTCGGCGTACGAGCCCGTGACGGTGTCGCCGGTGATGACGCCGTGGTCGAAGGTCGCCTCGAGGGTCTTCTCGGGCATCGTGTTGACCACGCCGGCCGCGACGAGCTCGGTCACGTAGAGGGTGTCGGGGAGGTCGGTCGACTTGACGCCGGTCGAGGCCCAGAGGGGGCGCTGGCGGTTGGCGCCGGACTCCTGGAGCAGCAGGGCGCGCTCGGTGGCGAACGCCTCGACGAAGACCTCGTAGGCCAGCTGCGCGTTGGCGACGCCGGACTTGCTCTTGAGGGCGCGGGCCTCGTCGGTGCCGACGGCCTCGAGGCGCTTGTCGATCTCGGTGTCGACGCGCGAGACGAAGAACGAGGCGACGGAGTGGATGGTCGACAGGTCGATGCCGGCGTCCTTGGCCTTCTCGAGGCCGGCCAGGTACGCGTTGATGACGGCGCGGTAGCGGGCGAGCGAGAAGATCAGGGTGACGTTCACCGAGATGCCGGAGCCGATGACCTCCGTGATGGCCTCGAGGCCCTCGACGGTCGCGGGGATCTTGATCATCGCGTTGGGGCGGTCGACCTTGGCCCAGAGGGCCTTGGCCTGCTCGATGGTGCCCTGGGCGTCGTGCGCCAGGCCGGGCTCGACCTCGATCGACACGCGGCCGTCGTAGCCGTTGGTCGCGTCGTAGATCGGGCGGAAGATGTCGGACGCCGCGGCGACGTCGTCGGTGGTGATCTCGAAGACGGCGTCGGTCACCGAGGTGCCGGCGGAGGCGAGCTCGCGCACCTGGGCGTCGTAGGACTCGCCGTTGGTCAGGGCCGCGGCGAAGATCGTGGGGTTCGTGGTGACTCCGACGACGTTCTTCTCCTCGATGAGCTTCTGCAGCCCTCCGGTGGAGATGCGCGAGCGGGAGAGGTCGTCGAGCCAGATGCTGACGCCGGCGGCGGAGAGCTCTGCGGTGGGGGTGTTCTCGGTCATGTCTCTTCTTCTTCTGCGTAGGTGGTGCGTGGTGTGAGGGGGAGCCGCTGCTCCGACGGCGAAGGCCGCGTCCGTGGTGGACGCGGCCTTCGGGTCAGGAGGCTGCGAGCGACTCCTTGGCGGCGGACAGTGCCGCCTCGGTGGTGATCCCGAACTCGCGGAACAGGGTCTTGTAGTCGGCCGAGGCGCCGAAGTGCTCGATCGAGACGGAGCGGCCGGCGTCGCCGACGTACTTCTGCCAGCCCAGGCTCAGGCCGGCCTCGATCGAGACGCGCGCCTTCACCGAGGAGGGCAGGACCTTCTCGCGGTACTCGGCGTCCTGCTCCTCGAACCACTCGAGGGACGGAGCCGAGACGACGCGGGCGTTGACGCCCTCGCTCCTCAGGGCCTCGCGCGCCTCGACGGCGATCTGGACCTCGGAGCCGGTCGCGATGAAGATCACGTCCGGGGTGCCGCCCGGCGCCTCGGCCAGGATGTAGGCACCACGGGCGACGTTCGCGGCGGAGGCGAAGGTCTCGCCCTCCGCGTCGCCCTCGCCGCGCTCGAACACCGGGATGTTCTGACGGGTGAGCGCGAGGCCGGCGGGGCCCTCGCGGCGCTCGAGGATGGTCTTCCAGGCGTAGGCGACCTCGTTCGCGTCGCCGGGGCGGACGACGTCCAGGCCCGGGATCGCGCGGAGGGTCGACAGCTGCTCGACCGGCTGGTGCGTCGGGCCGTCCTCGCCGAGCGCCACGGAGTCGTGGGTCCAGACGTAGATGGCCGGCGCCTTCATGAGCGCGGCGAGACGGACCGCCGGGCGCATGTAGTCGGAGAAGATCAGGAAGGTGCCGCCGAAGGGGCGGGTGTTGCCGTGCAGGACGATCCCGTTGAGGATCGCGCCCATGGCGTGCTCGCGGATGCCGAAGTGCAGCACGCGGCCGCCCTTCTTCCCGGTCCACTCGTGGGTCGAGAACTCCGTCGGGACGAAGGAGCCGGCTCCCTCGATCGTCGTGTTGTTCGACTCGGCGAGGTCGGCGGAGCCGCCCCACAGCTCGGGGATCACGCCGGCGAGGGCGTTGATGACCTTGCCGGACGCGGCGCGGGTCGAGACCTCCTTGCCGGGCTCGAAGACGGGGAGCGCCTCCTGGACGCCCTCGGGCAGCTCGCCCGAGAGGACCCGGTCGAGCAGCTCCTTCTTCTCGGGGTTCGCGGACGCCCAGGCGGCGAGCTGCTCGTCCCACTCGGCGTGCTGGGCCTGGCCGCGCTCGACGGCCTTGCGGGTGTGCTCGATGACCTCGTCGGCGACGTCGAAGGTCTTCTCGGGGTCGAAGCCGAGCACCTCCTTGAGTCCGCGGAGCTCGTCGGCGCCCAGGGCGGAGCCGTGGATCTTGCCGGTGTTCTGCTTCTTCGGCGACGGCCAGCCGATGATGGTGCGCAGGATGATGAGCGACGGCTTGTCGGTCTCGCCCTTCGCGGCCTCGATCGCGGCGTGCAGCTCGGCGACGTCCTCGTGGTACTCGCCGGTCTTCTTCCAGTCGACGACCTGGACCTGCCAGTCGTAGGCCTCGTAGCGCGCCTTGACGTCCTCGGTGAAGGCGATGTTGGTGTCGTCCTCGATCGAGATCTGGTTGGAGTCGTAGATGACGACCAGGTTGCCGAGCTTCTGGTGGCCGGCCAGCGAGGAGGCCTCGCTGGTGACGCCCTCCTGCAGGTCGCCGTCGCCGGCGATCACGTAGACGAAGTGGTCGAACGGGGAGGTGCCCGCGGCGGCCTCCGGGTCGAACAGGTCGCGCTCGAAGCGCGAGGCGTAGGCGAAGCCCACGGCGGAGGCGAGGCCCTGGCCGAGCGGCCCGGTGGTGATCTCGACGCCGTCGGTGTGGCCGTACTCCGGGTGGCCCGGGGTCTTCGAGCCCCAGGTGCGCAGCGCCTTGAGGTCGTCGAGCTCGAGTCCGTAGCCGCCCAGGTAGAACTGGACGTACTGGGTCAGCGAGGAGTGGCCGACCGACAGGATGAACCGGTCGCGGCCGATCCAGGTCGCGTCGGACGGATCGCGGCGCATGACCTTCTGGAACAGGAGGTAGGCGGCGGGCGCGAGGCTCATGGCGGTTCCGGGATGGCCGTTGCCGACCTTCTCGACCGCATCCGCGGCGAGAACCCTCGCCGTGTCGACTGCCTTCTCGTCAATGGATTCCCATTGCAGTTCTGACACTTGGTACTGACCCTTCTCGAGACGTGGGGCAGACGGGGACCGTCCGCCCTCTCGCATGGTGGAGCACGCCGCATGACGACTTCGACACGATGCTCCGGCGACGGCCCTCTCGGCCCCGTGCCGACGATCGTCGGGCGGGCTCGGGTGCGTGCCGGGCGCTCTGGCGAGCAGTCCCGAGTATACGGAGGGGGGTGCGCCGCCGACCGGGGGTTGCGTGGTCGCATATGTCTGCGTCCGATTGGACAAGCGTGCACGCCGGGCCCGGCTCCCGGACGGGCGCATTACACTCGTTCGGGATCATCGAATCGTTAGAGGAGCAATGGACGCAGTCGTGGAGACCACCGCCGTCGAGCGGGACGGGGCGTCGCCGACGACCCTCTCGCGCAAGGTGAAGGCCTTCGTCGCTCTGACGAAGCCGCGCGTGATCGAGCTGCTCCTCGTGGTGACCGCTCCGACGATGATCCTGGCGCAGGGCGGGATCCCGAACCTGCTGCTGGTCCTCAACGTCCTGATCGGCGGCGCCCTGAGCGCCGGGTCGGCGGGCGCGTTCAACTGCTACTTCGACCGCGACATCGACCGGATCATGAACCGGACGAAGAACCGGCCGCTCGTGACCGGGGAGATCTCGGACCGGTCCGCGCTCGTCTTCGCGACCACGATCGGCGTCCTGTCGATCGTCTGGCTCGGCCTCACGGCCAACTGGCTCTCCGCGGGCCTCTCGCTCGCCGCGATCCTGATCTACGTCGTGTTCTACACGCTCTTCCTCAAGCGCCGGACGCCGCAGAACATCGTGTGGGGCGGCATCGCGGGCTGCATGCCGGTGCTGATCGGCTGGGCGGCGGTCACCGGCTCGCTCGACTGGGCCCCCGTCATCCTCTTCTCCGTCATCTTCCTCTGGACGCCGCCGCACTACTGGCCGCTGTCGATGAAGTACCGGGACGACTACCAGGCCGCCGGCGTGCCGATGCTGGCCGTCGTGCGCGGACGCACGATCGTCGGGCTCCAGGTCATCCTCTACGCCTGGGCCACCGTCGCCTGCTCGCTCCTGCTGATCCCCGTCGCCGGCATGGGGGTGCTCTACACGGTGGTCGCGCTCGGCAGCGGAGTCTGGTTCATCGCCGAGACGCACCGCCTCTACAGCCTCGCGATCCGTCACGAGCACGTCTCGCCGATGCGGGTGTTCCACGGGTCCATCGGATACCTCACCCTGCTCTTCCTCGCCGTCGGCATCGACCCGCTGCTGCCCTTCTGATGGTGACGCCGTTCTCCTTGCTCGCCGAGCGGGTGACCCTCGGTCCGCGCGCACTGCGCTGGGGGACCACCGCGGCGCTCGTCGCGAGCATCCTGATCATCTTCTTCGGGGGCGTCGTCCGGCTGACCGGCTCGGGCCTCGGCTGCCCCACCTGGCCGGCGTGCGAGCCGGGCTCGCTCACCTCGACCCCAGAGCTCGGGATCCACGGCTTCATCGAGTTCACGAACCGCGCGTTCACCGGCGTCCTCGTGGTCGCGGTGGGCTGGGCGATCACGGCCGCGCGCCTGCAGAAGCCGCGCGACCGCACCATGACCCGGCTCGCCTGGTCGCAGTTCTGGCTCGTCGTCGCGAACGCCCTCGCGGGCGGCGCGACCGTGCATTCGGGCCTCAACCCGTACATCGTGGCCGGGCACTTCGTTCTCGCCATCGCCCTCCTCACCACCACCGCACTGACGTGGCACCGCGCCCACCGCTCGCAGTCCGTGGCCTTCGAGCCGGACCGCGCGACGCGGGCGCTCAGCATCGGGCTCGTCGGCCTGACGCTCCTCGTGATCCTCGTGGGGACCCTCGTGACGGGGACCGGTCCGCACGCCGGCGACTCCGCGGAGGTGCCCCGCATGCAGTTCCACTGGGAGAGCGTGACCGTCGTGCACGGCGTGCTCGGCACAGCGGTGCTCGTCGTGGGCGCCGCGCTGCTCCTACGCCTGTCGCGGGCGGCGGGCTCGGAGCTCGCCCGGCGGCGCGTGATCGCCTTCCTCGTGGTCGTCGTGCTGCAGGCGCTGGTCGGGGTGGCGCAGTCGCTCACCGCGCTGCCCGAGACGCTCGTCGCGGTGCACCTCCTCGGCTCGGCGCTCATCTGGGTCGGCGCGGTCCGCGTGCTGCTCGACGTGAACCCGAGGCTGTTCACCGTGCGCGCCCAGCGCCGGGACGCCGCCCAGGAGCTCCAGCCCGCCGCCTGACCGCGGGCTCCGGCTCGGCGGAGAGCAGGTGCCGCCGGAGGCGCAGGAGAACGCGGGGGAGCGCCCGCAGCGGGAGGTCGGCCGCGATCGCGCGGGCGAGAGGGCCGAACGCCCGTGCGGGTCCGGCCGGCAGGCGGGCGCCCACCAGTGCGGTCACGAGTCGGGCGGGGATCGGGGTCGATGCGTTGTTCGTCATGGCGGAACCGAATCACGGACCACCGACATCGGTATGGCCATGCGCGTGTGGAGGTGCGCCGCCGGCGCCCGGCCGACACCCAGGTGAGGAGGTTCCGCTGAACGGCGGACGCCGGTAGAATGAGAAGCTGGTCACGGTTCGACGCACCCTGCGCACGTGATCCGCACACGGCCCGATGGAGCGCCGACGCACACCTCCGGAATCCAGGGACGCACATCATCCGCTCCGCGCATCAGATCGATCGCGCGACCGGCCGGAGAGCACCCGCGGGCCACCCCCGGGGGAATGACTCCGGGACCCGACCGGTTAGCAGTGGGTAGGAAACGAGGTACACATGTCAGACATCCTGATCGACCGCCCCGAGCTCGAGAGCCTGGGCGTCTACGAGTTCGGCTGGTCCGACTCGGACTCCGCCGGAGCCTCCGCACGACGCGGCATCTCGCCCGAGGTCGTCTCCGACATCTCCGCGCTCAAGAACGAGCCCGCCTGGATGCGCGACCGCCGCATGAAGGCCCTGAAGCTCTTCGAGCGCAAGCCCATGCCGACGTGGGGCGCCGACCTGTCGGACATCGACTTCGACAACATCAAGTACTTCGTCCGCTCCACCGAGAAGCAGGCGCAGACCTGGGACGACCTCCCGGACGACATCAAGAACACGTACGAGAAGCTCGGCATCCCGGAGGCGGAGCGCCAGCGCCTCGTCGGCGGTGTCGCGGCCCAGTACGAGTCCGAGGTCGTCTACCACCAGATCCGCGAGGACCTGGAGGAGCAGGGCGTCATCTTCATGGACACCGACACGGCGCTGCGCGAGCACCCCGAGATCTTCGAGGAGTACTTCGGCACCGTCATCCCCGCGGGCGACAACAAGTTCGCGGCGCTGAACACCGCGGTCTGGTCCGGCGGCTCCTTCGTGTACGTCCCCAAGGGCGTCCACGTCGACATCCCGCTGCAGGCCTACTTCCGGATCAACACCGAGAACATGGGCCAGTTCGAGCGGACCCTGATCATCGCGGACGAGGACAGCTACGTCCACTACATCGAGGGCTGCACGGCTCCGATCTACAAGTCGGACTCGCTGCACTCGGCCGTGGTCGAGATCATCGTGAAGAAGAACGCCCGCGTGCGCTACACGACGATCCAGAACTGGTCGAACAACGTCTACAACCTCGTCACCAAGCGCGCGATCGCGCACGAGGGCGCGACGATGGAGTGGATCGACGGCAACATCGGCTCGAAGGTCACGATGAAGTACCCGTCGATCTTCCTGGTCGGCGAGCACGCCAAGGGCGAGACCCTCTCCGTCGCGTTCGCGGGCCCCGGCCAGCACCAGGACGCCGGCGCGAAGATGGTCCACATGGCGCCGTACACGCAGTCGTCGATCGTCTCGAAGTCGATCGCCCGCGGCGGCGGTCGCGCCGGATACCGCGGCGAGGTCCGGGTGGACGCGAACGCGCACCACTCGGCGAACACCGTGCGCTGCGACGCCCTCCTGGTCGACACCATCTCGCGCTCCGACACCTACCCGGCGATCGACATCCGCGTCGACGACGTGCAGCTCGGCCACGAGGCGACGGTGTCGAAGGTCAGCGAGGAGCAGCTCTTCTACCTGATGTCGCGCGGCCTGCCGGAGGACGAGGCGATGGCCATGATCGTCCGCGGCTTCATCGAGCCGATCGCGCGCGAGCTGCCCATGGAGTACGCCCTCGAGCTGAACAAGCTCATCGAGATGGGGATGGAGGGCAGCGTCGGTTGACGCCCGCCTCCCCCCTCGAAGGGGCGCCCGGACGGGGCGCCCCGCACCCATCGAAAGGAACCACCGCCAGATGACGGTCCCCACGAGCGCCGCGACCCCCGAGATCGACGGCACGGCCGCCGCTGAGCGCCTGGGCATCAGCGCCCACTCCGACGGGGCGTTCACGCCCGTGCAGACGCGCTCCGAGCGCTTCGCGTCGGTCGACGTCGAGGCCTTCGAGGCCGTCACCGGCCGCGAGATCGCCTGGAAGCTGACGCCCGTCGCCCGCCTGGGCGATCTCATCGACGGCGCGCTCGACGGCTCGCCCGCCCCGGTCGAGCACACGCCGGTGGACGGTGTCGACGTCTCGTGGGTCGGCCGCGACGACCAGCGGATCGGCACCGCCGGCCTCCCCGAGGACCGCGCCGCCGCGAACGCCTGGTCGAGCTTCGAGAAGGCCCTCGCCGTCCGCGTGACGGGCGAGGACGAGAAGGTCGCCACCCTCGTCCGCTCGGGCCTCGGCTCCGCACCCCGCGCCGCGCACACGATCATCGAGGCGGCGCCCTACGCCCGCGCCGTCGTCGTGCTGCAGAACGAGGGGGAGGCCTCCCTCGCGGAGAACGTGGAGATCCTCGTCGGCGAGGGCGCGCAGCTCACCGTCGTCACCGTGCAGGAGTGGGCGGACGACGCCCGGCACCTGGCCAACCACTTCGTGCGGGTCGGACGCGACGCGAAGGTGAAGCACATCGTGGTCACGCTCGGCGGCTCCATCGTCCGGGTGAACCCCTCGGCGCACCTCGTCGAGCGCGGAGCGGACGGCGAGCTCTTCGGCCTGTACTTCGCCGACGGCGGCCAGCACCTCGAGCAGCAGGTGTACGTCGACCACGACGCCCCCGACACCCGCAGCCGCGTGACCTACAAGGGCGCGCTGCAGGGCGAGGGCGCGCGCACCGTCTGGATCGGCGACGTCCTGATCCGCAACAGCGCCACCGGCACCGACAGCTACGAGCAGAACCGCAACCTGGTCCTCTCGGACGGCACGCGCGCCGACTCCATCCCGAACCTCGAGATCGAGACCGGTGACATCGCCGGAGCGGGGCACGCCTCGGCGACCGGCCGCTTCGACGACGAGCAGCTCTTCTACCTGCAGTCCCGCGGGATCCGCGAGGACGAGGCGCGACGCCTGGTCGTGCGCGGGTTCCTCAGCGAGATCGTGCAGCAGATCAAGGTCGCCGAGCTCGAGGACCGCCTGCAGCTCGCGATCGAGGCGGAGCTCGCCGGGAGCGCCGGCCAGACCGGCTCCTCCCGCGGAGCTGCGGTCAGCGCATGAGCAACGCCGCGATGATCTGCTCGGTCTCCGAGCTGATCCCCAACCAGGCCATGCGTGTCGAGGTCGACGGAGTCGCGATCGCGGTCGTGCAGGACTCCGCCGGCGAGATCCACGCCATCGGCGACACCTGCACCCACGGCGAGATCTCGCTCTCCGAGGGCTTCGTCGAGGGCGACAGCCTCGAGTGCTGGGCGCACGGCTCCCAGTTCTCCCTCCGCACCGGCACCCCGCTGAACCTCCCGGCCTACGAGCCGGTCCCCGTCTTCGTCGTCGAGATCATCGACGGCGACGTCTACATCGACCCGACCGTCACGAAGGAAGTCTGAATGTCCGTTCTCCAGATCAGCGATCTCCACGTCAGTGTCGAGACCGAGCAGGGGACCAAGCAGATCCTCCGCGGTGTCGATCTCACCATCAACCAGGGTGAGATCCACGCGATCATGGGCCCCAACGGGTCCGGCAAGTCCACCCTCGCGTACACGATCGCGGGACACCCCAAGTACCACGTCGACGGCGGCTCGATCACCCTCGACGGCGTCGAGGTCCTCGACATGTCCGTCGACGAGCGCGCCCGCGCGGGACTCTTCCTCGCCATGCAGTACCCGGTCGAGATCCCCGGTGTGACCAACACCAACTTCCTCCGCACCGCCAAGACCGCGATCGCCGGCGAGGCGCCCGCGATCCGCACGTGGACGAAGGACGTCAAGTCGGCGATGGCGAACCTCCGCATGGACTCGTCCTTCGCGGCGCGCAACGTCAACGAGGGCTTCTCGGGCGGCGAGAAGAAGCGCAACGAGATCCTCCAGCTCGAGCTGCTCGCCCCGCAGTTCGCCGTCCTCGACGAGACCGACTCCGGCCTCGACGTCGATGCGCTCAAGATCGTGTCGGAGGGAGTCAACCGCGCCCACCAGAGCACCGGTCTCGGCGTGCTGCTGATCACGCACTACACGCGGATTCTCCGCTACATCCAGCCCGACTTCGTCCACGTCTTCGTCGCCGGCCGCGTCGCCGAGCAGGGCGGCAAGGAGCTCGCCACCCGGCTCGAGGACGAGGGCTACGACCGCTTCCTGACCTCGGCGACGGTCTGATCATGGCGGTCACCACTCTCGAGCCGAAGCTCTTCGACCAGGTCGAGGAGGCCCTCAAGGACGTCATGGACCCCGAGCTCGGGGTCAACGTGGTCGACCTGGGACTCATCTACGACCTGGGCTGGGACGACGAGAACGACGCCCTCGTCATCCACATGACCCTCACCTCGGCGGGCTGCCCGCTGACCGACGTGCTCGAGGAGCAGACCGCCGAGTCGCTCGACGGCATCGTCGAGGCGTTCCGGATCAACTGGGTCTGGATGCCGCCGTGGGGTCCCGACCGGATCACCGAGGACGGGCGCGACATGATGCGCGCACTGGGCTTCTCGATCTAGCCGCTGCACACCGACGCTGAAGGGCCGGGAGGAGTCGTCCTCCCGGCCCTTCGGCGTCTCTGTCGTCTCCAGCCGGTCGCAGTCCGTCGCGGAGTCGGAACGGCCGGACGGGTCGACTCCGGCGTCGAGGGCCGTCGTGGCCCCCGCCGGTCGAGTAGGTGGAGGTGCCCACCGAGGTCGAGCAGGTGGACCGGGCGGCTCGACCTCTGCCGGACGCCCGAAGGGCCGGGAGGAATCGTCCTCCCGGCCCTTCGGCGTCCGTGCGACCGCTCAGCGCGAGCGGCGCGAGAGCATCGCCCAGGTGGTGGGGAGCAGCGCGGCAGCGACCAGCGCCTTGAGCGCGTCGCCGACCAGGAAGGGCACGAGTCCCGCGGAGAGGACGGAGCCGAGGTCGGCTGGCAGCCCCAGCGAGGCGAGGGCGGCGGCCAGCCAGGGCAGGCCGACGAGGTAGATGGTGGCGGTGCCGGCGAGGAAGGTCACCAGCGTGCCGAGGACGCGACGGTCCCACTGCCGCTGGGCGAGCCACCCGGTGACGATCGACGCGAGGACGAAGCCGACGATGTAGCCGCCGGTGGGACCCGCGAGGACCGCCCAGCCGTGCGAGCCCTCGGTGAAGACCGGGGCGCCGAGAGCGCCGACGAGCGCGTACACGAGCATGGACAGCGCGCCGCGGAGTGCGCCGAGCGTCGTGCCGACCAGGAGGACCGCGAAGGTCTGGCCCGTGAAGGGGACCGGCCACATCGGGATGAACAGCTGCGCCATCGCTGCGGTGAGACCCGCACCCGCGAGCACCAGCAGGGCGTCGGTCGCGACGGAGCGGGTGACGAGCCGGTCGGCGAGGACCGGGCGCGGGAGGGCGGAAGAGGAAGGGGACATGGGTGATCTCCGAGAGTCCTGGTCGCCCGAGAGCGAGGAGCGAGCGCGTCCGCGGTGAGCGGACGTGGATCCGCCCCGCGGCTCAGGAAATATACTAGGGGGCTGCCGCATCGCGGCCCCTTGCCCCACTCCTCCCGAACCGAACGCCATTTCTTGGCGGGAACGGACAGCACTGTGCTCAGCGTGCACGACCTCGAACTCCGAGTCGGCGCCCGACTCCTGATGGAGAACGTCTCCTTCCGGGTGGGCGACGGCGACAAGGTCGGCCTCGTCGGCCGCAACGGGGCGGGGAAGACGACGCTGACCAAGGTCCTCGCGGGCGACCTCATCGCCTCGAAGGGCACGGTCGACCGCGGCGGCGAGATCGGCTACCTCCCTCAGGACCCGCGCTCCGGCGACCCGGAGGAGCTCGCGCGCACCCGCATCCTCGACGCCCGCGGGCTGGGGCAGCTGGTGCTCGGCATGCAGGAGGCGACGGTCGCGATGTCGAGCAGCGACACCTCCGTGAGCGAGGCCGGCATGAAGAAGTACGGCAACCTCACGGACCGCTTCCTCTCCCTCGGCGGATACGCGGCTGAGGCGGAGGCCGCGTCGATCGCGAGCAACCTCAACCTCCCCGACCGGATCCTCGACCAGCCGCTCAAGACGCTCTCCGGTGGCCAGCGGCGCCGCATCGAGCTCGCGCGCATCCTCTTCTCCGACGCGAGCACGCTGATCCTCGACGAGCCGACGAACCACCTCGACGCCGACTCCGTCGTCTGGCTCCGCGAGTTCCTCAAGAACTACCGCGGCGGCTTCATCGTGATCAGCCACGACATCGAGCTGGTCGGCGAGACCGTGAACCGCGTCTTCTACCTCGACGCCAACCGCCAGGTCATCGACGTCTACAACATGAACTGGAAGAACTACCAGCGCCAGCGCGCCGCCGACGAGGAGCGCCGCAAGAAGGAGCGGGTCAACGTCGAGAAGAAGGCCGGCGCCCTCCAGCTGCAGGCCGCGAAGTTCGGCGCGAAGGCCTCGAAGGCCGCAGCGGCGCACCAGATGGTCGCGCGTGCCGAGCGCATGCTCAGCGGGCTCGAGGAGGTCCGTGCGGTCGACCGCGTCGCGAAGCTCCGGTTCCCGACCCCGTCCGCCTGCGGTCGCACCCCTCTGCAGGCTCAGAACCTGTCGAAGAGCTACGGCTCACTCGAGATCTTCACCGCCGTCGACCTCGCGATCGACCGCGGCTCCAAGGTCGTCATCCTGGGGCTCAACGGAGCGGGCAAGACGACGCTCCTGCGCATCCTGGGCGGCGTCGACCAGCCCGACACCGGAGTGATCGAGGCCGGGCACGGCCTCCGGATCGGCTACTACGCGCAGGAGCACGAGACGATCGACGTCAAGCGCTCGGTGCTCGAGAACATGGTCTCCTCCAGCCCGAACCTCACCGAGACCGAGGCCCGCCGGGTCCTGGGCTCGTTCCTGTTCACCGGCGACGACTCGCACAAGCCGGCCGGGGTCCTCTCCGGCGGGGAGAAGACCCGTCTCGCCCTGGCGATGATCGTGGTCTCGGGCGCGAACGTGCTCCTGCTCGACGAGCCCACCAACAACCTCGACCCCGCGAGCCGCGAGGAGATCCTCGACGCGCTCGCGCACTACGAGGGCGCGGTCGTCCTGGTCAGCCACGACGAGGGAGCCGTCGAGGCGCTGAACCCCGAGCGCGTCCTGATCATGCCGGAGGGCACCGAGGACCACTGGGCGGCCGACTACCTCGACCTGATCACGCTCGCCTAGCGGGCGTCGAGCAGCTCGTCCTCGACCTCGGAGTCGCTGCGGCCGCGGCGTCGGCGGCGCTCCTCACGCCGCTCCTCGGCCGCCACGACCTCGGGGTCGTCGGCGTTGCGGATGCGGTACTCGTGGCGGATCGCCCATCCGAGCCCGCCGAAGCCCATGACGGCGAACAGCACCCACTGGATGGCGTAGCTGATGTGCAGGCCCTCGTCGGCGACCGGCTTGATCGCGGGCAGCGGTGGAGCGTCTACCGGCGCCGGCGCCTCGGCGACCAGCAGGCCGTACGCCGAGGTCCGCAGGGGCTCGTCCAGCTGCGTCGACAGGTCGTCGAGCTGGATCGTGGCGATCTGGCCGGCCGGTGCGGAGCGTCCGTCGATCCGTCCCTCCGCGGGCTTCAGGCGGGCGACGACGGTCACCTCTCCCTCGGGCGGCGCGGGGATCGCGTCGGGGGAGTCCTGGGTCGAGCCGACGGGGACCCAGCCGCGGTCGACGACGAACACGCTGCCGTCGTCGAGCCGCAGCGGCGTCAGGATCTCGAAGCCGGGGTTGCCGTTGTAGGGCCGGTTGCGGACGAGGGTCTGCCCCTGCGTCTCGTAGACGCCGGTGATCTCGACCGGGCGGTACTCGAGCGCGTCGTCCCACGTGGAGTCGGCGGGGAGCAGGCCGTCGAGCGCCACCGGGTCGGCGGTCCAGTTCGCGGTGACCAGCCGGTTGGTCGAGGCGGCCTGGTCGAGCCGCGCGACCTGCCAGCGTGAGAGCAGCACGCAGGCGACGGCGAAGACGATCGCGAGAGCGAGGTAGCCGAACCAGCGTCGCGAGAAGACGAAGCGCCAGGAGGGACGGGGCGCGTCGCCGCTCATCGTTCCGCTCCGCGATCGACCGTGTAGAGCGGCTTCACCTCGAGCGGGAAGTCGCGGGCGAGGAGGAACTCGCGCAGGAACTCCAGGTGCTCGCCGCAGGCCAGCCAGGTCTTCCGACGGTCCTCCGCGTGGATCCTCGGGTTCCGCCACTCGATCGCGAATGTCGCCGTCCGCGGGCAGCCCGCTCGGGAGCAGGCGTGCGCGTCGGGGACCCGGCCGAGCGGGATCACGGCCGGTCTCCCCGCGGGCGGCGGGACCGGCCGGGAGAGGACGATCGCACCCGGCCGCTCGACATTGCCGCGCTCGCCCGCACTGCCGACGTTGGCCAGCACGACGGCGAAGTAGGGCAGGACCACGGCGCCGATGGCGAAGAACAGCAGCCACCAGCCGTGGGCGAAGAGCAGGCAGATGACGCAGAGCATTCTGATGCCCATGGCGATCGAGTACTTGATCGCGCGGGAGCGCCGCTCGGCGCTCGGCGACGGCGGTAGGGAGGTGAGTGTCTCGCGTGGTTTCACAGCCCTGCAAGCCTACGTCGCGGCGGGCGGGTGCAGGCCGGGAGGGCCTCATCCCGGAATCTGTTGCGCGACGCGCCTCTAGGATGTACGGGTCGCCCGGCGCCGCACGAGCGCCGGCAGGAGGGACACCATGACCACGCCGCGCACCGTCCTCGTCACCGGGGGCAACCGGGGGATCGGCTTCGCCATCGCCCAGGAGTTCGTGGCCGCCGGTCACCGGGTCGCCGTGACCGCGCGCTCGGGCTCCGGCCCGGAGGGCTCCCTCACCGTCGTCGCGGACGTGACCGACTCCGCCTCCATCGACGCCGCGTTCACGCAGGTCGAGGCCGAGCTGGGCCCGGTCGAGATCCTGGTGGCGAACGCGGGCATCACCCGCGACACCCTGCTGCTGCGCATGACGGAGGAGGACTTCACGTCCGTCGTCGACACGAACCTCACCGGGGCGTTCCGCGTCGTCAAGCGCGCATCGAAAGGGATGCTCAAGCAGCGCTTCGGCCGCGTCGTCCTCATCTCCAGCGTGGTCGGCCTCTACGGGTCGCCGGGCCAGATCAACTACTCCTCGTCGAAGGCCGCCCTCGTGGGCTTCGCCCGCTCGCTGACCCGCGAGCTCGGCGCCCGCAACATCACCGCCAACGTCGTCGCTCCCGGCTTCATCGAGACCGACATGACCGCGGAGCTCGCCCCGGAGCAGCAGGCGGAGTACCGGAAGAGCATCCCGCTCGCCCGCTACGGCACCGCTGCCGAGGTCGCGAAGGTCACGCGCTGGCTGGCCGGCGACGAGGCCGCGTACATCTCGGGTGCCGTGATCCCGGTCGACGGCGGCCTCGGGATGGGCCACTGACCGATAAGCCCTGGGCTTATATCCGACGGATATAAGCTCTAGGCTTATGCGATGACCTCCTCTGATGTCGTCGCCGTGCTCCTGGACCTGGTGACCTCCCGCTCCCTCGTCGACCGCGCGGGTGCTCAGCGCGAGATCGAGCGGGGCTTCGCCGAGGTGGAGGCCGCGGTCCCGGCGATCCAGCCCCTGCACCCGACGGTCGGCGACGAGTTCCAGGCGATCTACCCCTCCGTCCACGCCGCGCTCCGGGCGACGCTGCAGGCGCGCCTCTCGCTCCCGGCCGGCGTCGACTGCCGCGCGGGCATCGGCCTGGGCGAGGTCCGGGTGGTCGGATCGGGGATCGCCGGGGACCTCGAGGACGGGTCCGGCTGGTGGCGCGCGCGCGAGGCCATCGATCGCGCCCACGCGCTCGAGGACGGTGCCGTGCCCACGGCCCGCGGATGGTTCGTCGCCGGGGACGCCGACGGGGACTCCGGCGAGGCGGCGGTCAACGCCTACCTCCTCTCCCGCGACGCCCTGGTCGGAGCGCTCAGCGCGCGCGATCGCCGACTCGTGCTGGGGAGCCTGCGCGGAGCGTCGCAGAAGGAGCTGGGCGAGCAGGAGTCGATCTCGCAGCCCGCCGTCTCGCAGGCGCTGCGGCGCGCGGGAGCGGGCGCCCTCCTCGCCGGCGCCCGCCTGCTGGAGGAGACGTGCTGACGGCGCTGCTGCTCGCCGTGATCGGACTCGGCGACCTCGCGCGCAC
The DNA here is from genome assembly GCF_002932915.1 of Rathayibacter sp. RFBD1. Classification (NCBI taxonomy): domain Bacteria; kingdom Bacillati; phylum Actinomycetota; class Actinomycetes; order Micrococcales; family Microbacteriaceae; genus Rathayibacter; species Rathayibacter sp. RFBD1. The sequence continues at coordinate 124,132 of NZ_PSWQ01000022.1, read as the reverse complement.
GCACCTCCGCCGCCGTGCGGCCCTCCTCGCGATCCCCGTGCTCGCCGCCGCAGCCGTGACCGCAGCGCTCCTCGTCGGAGCCCCGCCGCTCGGTGCGGCGATCGTCGTCGTCCTGGCCGGAGCCTGGCTGCTGACGACCACGACCGTCGAGAACGCGCGGCCGCCCGGGGGTCTGCGTCCGGCCGTCGCCCTCGTCGCGGCGGTCCTGGTGCTGACCGCTGTCGACCGCGCCGCCGGCGTCCCGACGGGGCCGCTCGCGCCGACCACCGTCGCGAGCACGCTCCCTCCGATCGAGCAGCTCGCTCTGGCGGTCGGAGCCGGGCTCTTCCTGCTGGAGAGCGGCAACGTGATCGTGCGGGCGGCGCTGTTCCGCGAGCTCCCGCAGGCCGAGCCCGCGCCGCGTCCGCGCTGGAGCGAGCGGTTCGCGCGTCGGGAGCCGGCCGACGCCCGCCTGCCGGACCTCCAGGGCGGGCGCACGATCGGACCGCTGGAGCGGCTGCTGATCGCCGGTCTCACGCTCGCCGGAGCGATCGGCCTCGCCGGTGCCGTGCTCGCGGCCAAGGGGATCGTGCGCTTCCCCGAGATCTCCCGCGACGGCGGCAGCGGCGAGAAGGCGGAGTACTTCCTGGTGGGCTCGCTCGTCAGCTGGGCGCTGGCGCTCGGCTGCGCCGGACTCGTCGCGATCGCGGGCCGCTGACCTCCCTGAGGCCGGGGGAGGCGGGCCTCAGCCGCGGAGGCCGAGGACAGGCAGCAGCTGCGACAGGTCGAGGCCGCCGACGACGAGGTCGGCGCGCTCGCGCACCAGGGGCTTGGCGTTGAAGGCGACCGCGAGGGAGGCGACCGCCATCATCTCCAGGTCGTTCGCACCGTCGCCGACGGCGATCGTGCGCTGCGGCGGGACGCCCGAGACCGCCGCCCACTCGCGGAGCGCCTCCGCCTTGGCCGCGGCGTCGATGACCGCCCCGTCGACCGCTCCGGTCAGCAGGCCGTCCCCGCAGCAGAGGCGGTTGGCCCGGACGAAGTCGAGGCCGAGCGCACCGGCGACCGGGTCGAGGACCTCGTGGAACCCTCCGGACACCACACCGATGCGGCCGCCGGCGGCGTGGACGCCGGCCACGAGCTCGGCGGCGCCGGGCGTGACGCGTACGCCCGAGCTCACACCGGGGAGCACCGACTCCGGGACCCCGGCGAGAGTGGCGACCCGCTCGCGGAGGCTCTCGCCGAAGTCGAGCTCGCCGCGCATCGCCCGCTCCGTGACGGCGGCGACGCGCTCCTCGGAGCCGGCGTGCACCGCGAGGAGCTCGATCACCTCGTCCTGGAGGAGGGTGGAGTCCGCGTCGAGGACGACGAGGAATCGGGCAGGCGTCGCAGGACGCTCACTCATGGGCCGGTCCGATCGGTCGGGTGGGCGCGCCGGGGCGCAGAGCTCGACCCGCGGGGGTGCTACGGGTGGACGACGACGCCCTTGCCGACGACGGTGATGCCCGACTCGGTGACGGTGAACCCGCGCTCGCGATCGCGGTCGTGGTCCACGCCGACTCGAGCACCGGGCTCGACGACGACGTCCTTGTCGAGGATAGCGCGGACGACCAGCGCGTCCGGGCCGATGCGGACCTTGTCGAAGACCACCGAGTCGGTGACCGTCGCGTTCGACTCGATGACCGTCCAGGGCCCGACGACGCTGCGCTCGATGTGCGCGCCCGAGATCACGGTGCCGAGCGAGACGACCGAGTCGACCGTCGATCCCATGTTGCCCTTGCCGTCGCGGACGATCTTGGCCGGAGGGGAGTTCAGCTGCGACGAGAAGATCGGCCACTGCTGGTTGTAGAGGTTGAAGACCGGCAGCGCCGAGATGAGGTCCTGGTGGGCCTCGAAGAAGGAGTCGATGGTGCCGACGTCCCGCCAGTAGTAGCGGTCGCGGTCGGTCGAGCCGGGGACGTCGTTGAGCTTGAGGTCGTAGACGCCGGCCTCGCCGCGCGCGACGAAGTCGGGGATGATGTCGCCGCCCATGTCGTGGTCCGACGTGGAGGACTCGCCGTCGCGGATGACCGCGTCGATCAGGGCGTCCGCGTCGAAGACGTAGTTGCCCATGGAGGCGAGGACCTCGTGCGGGGAGTCCGCCAGGCCGACCGCGTCCTTGGGCTTCTCGAGGAACTCGGAGATCATCGTCGGGACGATGCCGTCGCCCGCCTCGTCACCGGCGAGCTGGATGACGCCGAACTGGTCCGCGAGCTCGATCGGCTGGCGGATGGCCGCGACGGTCGCCTTCGCACCGGACGTGATGTGCGCGTCGATCATCTGCGAGAAGTCCATGCGGTAGACGTGGTCGGCGCCGACCACGACGACGATGTCGGGCTTCTCGTCGCGGATCAGGTTGAGGCTCTGCAGGATCGCGTCGGCCGAGCCGCTGAACCAGCGCTTGCCCAGGCGCTGCTGCGCGGGGACCGAGGCGACGTAGGAGTTCAGGAGCCCGGAGAGGCGCCAGGTCTGCGAGACGTGGCGGTCGAGCGAGTGCGACTTGTACTGCGTCAGCACGACGATCTGAGTGAGACCGGAGTTGATCAGGTTGGACAGCGCGAAGTCGATCAGCCGGTACTGCCCGCCGAACGGCACCGCGGGCTTGGCCCGGTCCGCCGTGAGGGGCATGAGGCGCTTTCCCTCGCCGCCGGCGAGGACGATGCCGAAGATCTTCTTTGACTGCATGGCACCACAGTAGGGGCTCGGGCTTCCCCGTGGACCCCGGCTGTCGCCGGGGGAGCGCCCTGTACTACGGTTCGGGGGTGCGAGTCGATCTGCTGACCAAGGAATACCCGCCCGAGGTGTACGGGGGAGCCGGTGTCCACGTGGCCGAGCTCACCAAGGCGCTGCGCAGCGACCTGGAGGTCGTGGTGCGCTGCTTCGGCGCGCCGCGCGAGGAGGAGGGCACGTTCGCGTACTCCGTCCCCGCGGAGCTCGCCGAGGCGAACGGCGCGCTGCAGACCCTCGGGGTCGACCTGCAGATCGCGCAGGACGCGGCGGGGGCCGACCTGGTCCACTCCCACACCTGGTACGCCAACGCCGCGGGGCGTCTCGCCCAGCTCCTGCACGGCATCCCGCACGTGGTCTCGGCGCACAGCCTCGAGCCGCTGCGTCCGTGGAAGGCCGAGCAGCTCGGCGGCGGCTACCGCGTCTCGAGCTGGATCGAGCGGGAGGCGTACGAGAACGCCGACGCCGTGATCGCAGTGTCCGGCGGCATGCGCGAGGACATCCTCCGCTCCTACCCGGCCCTGGACCCGGCGAAGGTCCACGTGGTCTACAACGGCATCGACCTCGACGCCTGGCACCCGGTCGAGGACGAGGCCGTCCTCGCCGAGCTGGGCATCGACCCCTCGCGCCCCTCCGTGGTCTTCGTCGGCCGCATCACCCGGCAGAAGGGCCTGCCCTACCTGCTCCGCGCCGCGGCGACCCTGCCTCCCGAGGTGCAGCTCGTGCTCTGCGCGGGCGCCCCCGACACCCCCGAGATCATGGCCGAGGTCACCTCCCTCGTCCGCAGCCTCCAGGAGGAGCGCACCGGCGTCGTCTGGATCGACCGGCACCTACCGCGCCACCAGCTCTCCGCGGTCCTGACGAACGCGACCACGTTCGTCTGCCCCTCGATCTACGAGCCCCTCGGCATCGTCAACCTCGAGGCGATGGCCTGCGGTGCGGCGGTCGTCGGGACGGCGACCGGCGGCATCCCGGAGGTCGTCGACGACGGCGTGACCGGCCGTCTCGTCCCGATCGAGCAGGTCACCGACGGCACCGGCACCCCCGTGGACCCGGAGCGCTACGTCGCCGACCTGGCCGCCGCCCTCGCCGAGGTCGTCGCCGACCCGGAGACGGCGAAGCGGATGGGCGCCGCGGGCCGCGAGCGCGCGCAGAGCCACTTCAGCTGGACGCAGATCGCGCGGGACACCCGGGCGATCTACGACTCGCTCGTCTGAGCCTCCCGGCCGCCTCCTTTAGAATGGCTCCCATGCCCAGCGTTGTCTCGTTCGTCGATGTGTCCTTCGTCCGGAACGGCAAGCGGATCCTCGACCACGTGTCGTGGGACGTGGCCGAGGACGAGCGCTGGGTGATCCTCGGCCCCAACGGGGCGGGCAAGACCTCGATCCTGCAGATCGCCGCCGCGCAGAACTACCCCTCGACCGGTGCCGCGCACCTGCTCGAGGAGACCCTCGGCCGGGTCGACGTGTTCGAGCTGCGCCCGCGCATCGGCTACGCCTCGACCGCGATGGCGCGCCGCCTCCCGGCCGGCGAGAGCGTGCTCGACGTCGTGATGACCGCCGCCTACGCCGTCACCGGCCGCTGGAACGAGGGCTACGACGCGATCGACGAGCGCCGCGCCCGCCGCGTGCTGTCCGAGTGGAAGCTCGAGCACCTCGCCGAGCGCACCTTCGGGACGCTCTCGGACGGCGAGCAGAAGCGCGTCCAGATCGCCCGCGCGATCATGACCGACCCCGAGCTGCTCCTGCTCGACGAGCCGGCAGCGAGCCTCGACCTCGGCGCCCGCGAGGAGCTCGTCCAGCTGCTGGGCGGCTTCGCGAAGGACCCGGCGTCGCCCGCGATCGTGATGGTGACCCACCACGTCGAGGAGATCCCCGACGGCTTCACCCACGCCCTGCTCCTCCGCGACGGAGCGGTGGTGGCGGCGGGCCCGCTGGCCGAGTCCCTGACCGAGGCGACGCTCGCCGAGACCTTCGGGCTCGACATCGCTCTCACCCGCGAGAACGGGCGCTTCTCGGCCCGCGCCCGCGGCTGACCCCGGCTCCGGGATCCGGGCGCGGCGCGACTTCTGCGCGCGCTGCCGGTCTGGTATTCTCGGTAGCTGGTTCGGGCCCGTTCGCGGTGCGCCCGCCCTCATCCACCCGTTCCCGTCGACGACAGGTGCGGTTCAGGACCATCGACGACAGGACACGACCATGAAGACCGACATCCACCCCGAGTACTCCGCGATCGTCTTCCGCGACCTCGCGTCCGGTGAGACCTTCCTCACCCGCTCGACCGCGAAGAGCAGCAAGACGATCGAGCTCGACGGCGTGACCTACCCCGTCATCGACGTCGAGATCTCCTCCGCCTCGCACCCGTTCTACACGGGCAAGCAGCGCATCATGGACTCGGCCGGCCGCGTCGAGAAGTTCAACAGCCGCTACAAGAACTTCGGCAAGTAGCACTCCTCGAAGGGCCCTCGACCTCACGGTCGGGGGCCCTTCATCGTTCCCGGGGGGCGGTCCTCAGTAGCGGTAGAAGCCCTCTCCGGTGGCCGTTCCGAGGCGGCCGCGATCGAGGTACTCCGTCTTCAGGTGGGCGGCGAAGGCCTGGGAGGCCTCGTCCGGGGCCGCGGCGGCGATGTTGTAGGCGGTCCGCAGACCGACGACGTCGAAGATCTGGAAGGGTCCGAGCGGGGCGCCGGTGCCGATCCTCCAGGTCTTGTCGATGGTCTCGTGGTCGGCGTAGCCGCCCATGAGCAGCCCCGACGCGGCGTTGAGGAGCGGCACCAGCAGCGAGTTCAGGACGTAGCCGGCCTTCTCCTTCTGCAGCCTGATGGGCTCGAGGCCGCTGGAGACGGCGAACTCCACGACGGCGTCGACCACGGCGGGGTCCGTGTCCACCGTCCCCATGATCTCGGCCGTGTTCTGCGCCCAGACGTGGTTGGCGTAGTGCAGCGCGAGGAACCGATCGGGTCGGCCGGTCGAGGCCTTCAGGTCGCTGGGGAGCAGCGTGGACGAGTTGGTCGCGAAGACCGTGCGCTCGGGAGCGAGCGCACCCAGGCGGCCGTACAGCTCCTGCTTCAGGCCCAGGTCCTCGGGGACGGCCTCGATCACGAGGTCGGCGTCGGCGACAGCCTCCGCGAGGTCGGAGGTGAGGCGGAGGGAGTCGAGCGCCTCCTGCGGTCCGCCGGCGACGCCGCCGGGCACCGACTCGTAGACGCCCGCGAGACCGCGGAGCCGCTCGCGCGCCGACTCGAGGACGTCGTCGGAGAGGTCGTAGACGGTGACGGCGAAGCCGTGGAAGGACGACTGGAAGGCGATCTGGGAGCCGAGCACTCCGCTGCCGAGGACGGTGACCGTGCGGATCGTGGGCATGACTTCTCCTTGCGAGAGGGGGGGAGGGGGAACACGTGCTCACCCGATCCCACAGCGCCGCGGTCCGCGGAGCGAGGGCTTGCGCCGACGGGCGGGCCGTGGCCGTCGGGGAGCCGGCGCGGTAGCGTCCCGGCATGGTGTCCTTCGCCGACAAGCCGATCCTGCCGTTCACGACTCCCGAGGAGTGGGACGCCTACCTCCGCGGCGAGCCCGACCCGGACGGAGTCCGGCTGAAGCTGCGGAAGAAGGCCGCCGTGGATCCGGGGATCACCTACGCTGAGGCGCTCGACATCGCGCTCTGCCACGGCTGGATCGACGGTCAGGCGGGAGCCTTCGACGAGCAGTTCAAGCTCCAGGCCTTCACCCCGCGGCGTCGCGCGAGCCCGTGGTCCAAGGTCAACCGCGATCATGTCGCACGGCTGCTGGCGGAGGGTCGGATGCTGCCGGGCGGGCTGGCCGAGGTCGAGCGGGCACGTGCCGACGGGCGCTGGGACGCGGCCTACCGGCAGCGCGATGCGGAGGTGCCGGACGACTTCCAGCGGGCGCTCGACGCGGATCCGCAGGCGCTGGCCTTCTTCGCGACCGTCGGCGGGCAGAAGCGCTTCGCGTTCCTCTTCCGCCTCTCGCAGCTGAAGCGGGCGGCGACGCGGGAGCGGCGGATCGCGGAGTACGTGGCGCTCCTGCGCGAGGGGCGCACGCTGATCTGAGGGGTCAGTGGCGGACCGGCCAGCCCCCGTCGGCGACGAAGGACTCGTCGCGGACGCGGCGCATGTACTCCTGGAAGGACTCGGCCTGGGTGCGGCACCAGTCGACCTGGAGCGCGTGCAGGGCCTCCGCGCCGACTCCGAGCTCGTCCGCGAAGGCGCGGCCCAGCGCCTGGGCGACGCGGCCCGCCGCGATCGCGTCCGCGCCCGCGTCGTGTGCCTCGGTGAGGGCGACGCCGTAGTGCTCGGCTGCGAGGGTCAGGGTGCGCTTGCCCTTGCGGTAGCGGTCCACCGCCTTGTCGATCACGAGCGGATCGACGACGGGGCTCGGGTCGAGCAGCACGGGCACGCCCCAGCGGCGCGCCTCGTGGGCGAGGAGTGAGAGGTCGTAGGGGGCGTTGTAGACGACGACCGGGATGCCGCGGGCGAGGAGCGAGCGCAGCGCCTCGGAGATCTCGGCCACGACCTCGCCGGCGGGGCGGCCGTGCGCGCGGGCGTGCTCGGTGCTGATCCCGTGGACGGCGGAGGCGCCGGCCGGGATCTCGACCCCGGGATCGGCGAGCCAGGTCGTGCCCTCGATCGGCTCGCCCGCCGCGTCGATCACGCCGACGTGCGCGGTGACGATGCGGCTCGTGCGGACGTCGATGCCGGTGGTCTCGAGGTCGAACACGGCCAGCAGATCGAACCACCGCGCCCCCTCGGAGGGGACGAGCTCCTGCTCGGCGTCGTCGAACAGCATCGGCTCGGTCTGCGTCTCGGTCGTTCCGGTGGTGCTCACGCCGACAGCCTAAAGGGGGCCTCCGACATCGGCCGGAGGCCCCTCGGCGTGCTGCCGGGTCAGCGGGCCTCGTGCGCCTTGGCGACGTGGAGCCAGAAGAAGCCCTGCGTGCCGAGTGTCATCGTCAGCGTGCCGTCGTCCGAGAATCCGGGGAAGCGGCCGCCGCCGAACAGGTCGCTGAGCGTCGATCCGGGGTTCTCCGGGTCCGTGATCGTGACCGAGACCGGGTTGTGGTTGAAGCTGAAGACGCAGAGCACCTCCTCGGGCTGGTCGCCCATCTCGGAGCCCGAGCCGGCGTAGTCCCGCACGAAGGCGAGCACCGACTCGTGGTCCGTCTCGAGGACGCGCATCGACCCGAGGCCGAACGCCGGGTGGCCGCGGCGCACGTGCAGGACGTTCCGCATCCAGTGCAGCAGGGAGCGGGACTGCGCCAGCTGCGCCTCCACGTTGACCTGGTTGTAGTGGTAGACGAGCGACTGGACGATCGGCTGCACGAGCTTGCCGGGGTCGGCGGCCGAGAAGCCGGCGTTGCGGTCGGGCGTCCACTGCATCGGCGTGCGCGACGCGTCGCGGTCGTTGAGCCAGATGTTGTCGCCCATGCCGATCTCGTCGCCGTAGTACAGGAACGGGCTGCCGGCGAGGGAGAAGAGCAGGGCGTTGATCAGCTCGAGCTCGGCGCGCGAGTTGTCCAGAAGCGGCGCGAGCCTGCGGCGGATGCCGATGTTGGAGCGCATCCGCGGGTCGTAGGCGTACCAGCCGTACATGGCCTGGCGGTACTCCTCGGACACCATCTCGAGCGTGAGCTCGTCGTGGTTGCGGAGGAACACGCCCCAGGCGGCGCCGCTGGGGATGTCGAACGTCTCGGAGAGCACCTTCTTCAGCTCGTTCGCCGTCTGCGCGCGGAGGGAGTAGAAGATGCGCGGCATGACCGGGAAGTCGAACGCCATGTGACACTCGGGCTCCTCCTCCGTGCCGAAGAACGCGGCGACCTCCCGCGGCCACTGGTTCGCCTCGGCGATCAGGATGCGGCCGGGGTAGTCGCGGTCGACCATGGTGCGGAGGTTCTTGATGAACTCGTGGGTGGGCGGCTCGCCCTCTCCGTTGCCCTCGTCGGACTCGTAGAGGTAGGGGATCGCGTCGAGCCGGATGCCGTCGACGCCGAGGTCGAGCCAGAACTTGACCACGTCGTGGATCGCCTCGTGCACGGCGGGGTTCTCGAAGTTGAGGTCCGGCTGGTGCGAGAAGAAGCGGTGGAAGTAGAACTGGCGGCGCTCGGCGTCGAAGGCCCAGTTCGAGTCCTCGGTGTCGACGAAGATGATGCGGATGTCCGGCCACTTGTCGTCGGTGTCGTTCCAGACGTAGAAGTCGCCGTAGGGGCCCTCGGGGTCGGACCGGGACTGCTGGAACCACTCGTGCTGGTCGCTGGTGTGGTTGAGCGGGAAGTCCATCACGATGCGCATGTTGCGCTCGTGGGCCTTCCGCACGAGGTCGCGGAAGTCCTCCATCGTGCCGAACTCGGGGAGGATCGCCTTGAAGTCGGAGACGTCGTAGCCGCCGTCGCGCAGAGGCGACATGTAGAACGGCGGGAGCCAGAGGGCGTCGATCCCGAGCCACTGCAGGTAGTCGAGCTTGGAGGCGAGCCCGTTGATGTCGCCGGCGCCGTCGCCGTTGGAGTCGTAGTACGACCGGATCATCACCTCGTAGAACACCGCCCGGCGGTACCACTGGGGGTCGAGGGCGAGTCCGGGGAGTTGGATCGGCGACGTGAAGCTCACGGTGCTCCTTCTGCTGCTGCCTGAGCGGATGACCGTCTCGCGAGACGGGTGGGCGGTGCGCCGTGTTGCGAGCGCGTGATCATGCTCCCGGCTCGGATCGAGGCCACGCAAGGCGTTGCGGCCAGATCTTCGACGGGCTTTCCCTACGATAAGGAACGCGATGACCACTCCCTCCCCCTACGCCTCCGATCTCGGCCGTGTCCCCGTCCGCGAGGCCGCGGTGGACGTCGCCGGATCCCGCACCGCCTACTGGACCTACGGCGCTCCGGACGCCTCGACCGTCCTCGTGCTGGTGCACGGGTTCCGCGGCGAGCACCACGGCCTCGAGCCCGTCGTCGCCCGTCTGCTCGCCGGGGGAGCGGACGTGCGGGTCGTCGCTCCCGACCTGCCCGGCTTCGGCGCCTCGACCCCCATGACGCGCCTGCCGCACGACGTGGACGGCTACGCCTCCTGGCTCGGCTCCTTCCTCGACGCGCTGGGGCTCCGCGGTGAGGCGGCCGTCCTCGGCCACTCCTTCGGCTCGATCGTCGCGGCCGCGGCCGTCGCCGACGGGCTGCCCGCTCCGCTCCTGGTGCTGGTCAACCCGATCGGCGCGCCCGCCCTGCAGGGTCCGCGCGGCGTCCTGACCAGGCTCGCCGTCCTCTACTACCGGCTCGGCGCGCTCCTGCCGGGGCCCCTCGGACGCCGCCTGCTCAGCGACCCGCTGATCGTGCGGGTGATGAGCCTGGCGATGGTGAAGACGAAGGAGCCGGCGCTGCGACGCTTCGTGCACGACCAGCACGACCGCTACTTCAGCGCCTTCGCCTCCCGCGACACGGTCCTCGAGGCGTTCCGCGCCTCCGTCTCGCACGACGTCGGCGAGTACGCCTCCCGGATCCGGGTGCCGACGCAGCTGATCGCCGCGGCGCAGGACGACATCACTCCGCTCTCGGCGCAGTACCGCCTGCTCGAGAGGCTGCCGCACGCCCGCCTGCACGTCATCGACGGAGTCGGCCACCTGATCCACTACGAGACGCCGGACGAGGCCGCCGCCGTGCTGCGGACGGCCCTCGAGGAGGGGATCGACCGATGAGGATCGTCGTCGACTGCCGGTACACCCGGCTCGAGCGGCACGACGGGATCAGCCGCTACACCGCGGAGCTCGTCCGCGAGCTCGCGAAGCTGCACGACGTGACCATGCTGATCAGCGACCGCCGCCAGCTCGCGATGCTCCCGTCGCTCCCGTGGGAGCGCGTGACCGGGCCGACCAGCCCGTTCGAGCCGTTCGTCGCGCTGCTGGTGAACCGGCTGCGGCCCGACGTGGTCTTCTCGCCGATGCAGACCATGGGCTCGCTCGGCCGCCGCTACCGGCTCGTCCTGACCGTGCACGACCTCATCTACTACCGCCACCGCACTCCGCCGCGCGACCTGGCCGCTCCCGTGCGCGCGCTCTGGCGGCTCTACCACCTCGCCTGGTGGCCGCAGCGGAGGCTCCTTCAGCGCGCCGACGCGGTCGTCACCGTCTCGGAGACCACCCGCGACCTGATCCGCTCCCACCGCCTCACCATCCGGCCGGTGGTCGTCGTCCCGAACGCGGCGACCGAGCCCGACGAGGCGAGCGCCGCTCTGGCGGGATCGCTGCCGGACCGGTCGGCCGCGCGCTCGCTCGTCTACATGGGCTCGTTCATGCCCTACAAGAACGTCGAGACGCTCGCGCGCGCGATGCGGCTGCTGCCCGACTACGAGCTGCACCTGATGAGCCGGGCGAGCGACGAGACCGTCGAGACGCTCCGGGCCCTGGCGCCGACCGCGAAGCTGGTGTTCCACCAGGGGGCGCCGGACGCGGAGTACCGTGCGGTGCTCGCGCGGGCGACCGCTCTCGTGACGGCGAGCAGGGACGAGGGCTTCGGGATCCCGCTGGTCGAGGCGATGGCGCTCGGGACGCCGGTCGTGGTGAGCGACATCCCGATCTTCCGCGAGATCGCCCAGGACGCCGCCGTGTACGTCGACCCGTCGAGCGCGAAGGGCATCGCGGACGGCGTGCGGTCGCTCGAGGACGGCGCCGTGTGGCGGACGCACTCGGCCCGGGCGAGGGAGCGGGCCGCGGCCTTCTCCTGGCGCGACTCCGCCCGGGTGCTCTTCGGGCTCCTGCAGGACCTCGGCCGGCGCTGACGCGGTCCGGCGATCGGACCGCCTCCGGGAGGCGGGCCGTCAGGCTCCCGGGGCCGGGCTGAGCACGTCGTCGAGGTCGACGTCCGCCACGACCACGTCGCCGGAGTCGTCGACGCCGACGATGCGCAGTGCCCCGTCGACGATCGCGAAGTCGTGCCGGGAGCCGTTGCCGACCGAGACGCCGTGTACGGGGAGGTCCTCGCTGCTGAGCGCGCGGATCAGGCTGCCGATGACCGCACCGTGCGTGGCGACGACGACGGACGCGCCGGGAAGCGCTCGGCCACCTCGCGCAGCGCGGCGGTCGCCCGCTCGACGACCTCGGCGCGGGTCTCGCAGCCGGGGATCGGCGCGCGCTCGATGCCTCCGGGGAAGCGCTCGGCGAGCTCGGGACCGGTCATCCCCTCCGCCTCGCCGTAGGCGCGCTCGGCCAGGCCCGGCACCGCCAGCGGCTCGTCGAGGCCGAGACCGCGCGCGATGATGGCTCCGGTGTCGAAGGCGCGCTGCAGCGGACTGGCGACCACGGCGTCGAAGCGCCGGTCGGCGAGCAGCCGCGCCGCCGCCCGCGCCTGGGCGCGCCCGGTCGCATTGAGCGGGATGTCGCTCCTGCCCTGGATGCGCCGGGCGGCGTTCCAGTCGGTCTGGCCGTGGCGGACGAGGGTGAGCTGGGTCACAGGGGCCTCTCGGGAGGTCGGGTGCGGAGCGGGCGGGAGCTCAGAGGGCGGCGGTGCGGCGCGCGGGCAGGCGCTCGGCGAGCTCGCGGAGCACCTCGCTGGTGCCGCCGTCGATCTTGATGCTCGCGCGCGAGTCGCCCTTGGTGGTGCCGCGGTTGACGATCACGATCGGCATCCGGGCGCGACGGGCGATCTCGAGGAAGCGGATGCCGGAGTTGACCACGAGCGACGAGCCGGCCACGAGCAGCGCGTCGGCGCCCGCGACGATGGCGCGCGCCTCCTCGAACCGCTCGGTCGGGATGAACTCGCCGAAGAAGACGATGTCCGGCTTCAGGATCCCGCCGCAGACCGTGCACTCGGGGACGGTCATCGCCGAGACGTCGTGGACCTCGGCGTCGCCGTCGGGGTTGAGGGAGGAGACGTCGGGGTCGTCGAGCCAGGGGTTGAGCGCCTCGATCCGCTCGGCCACCGCGTCGCGGGCGAAGTACTGGCCGCAGGTCATGCAGCGCACACGGTCCGCCGAGCCGTGCAGATCCACCACGCGGCGCGAGCCGGCTCGGACGTGCAGGCCGTCGACGTTCTGCGTGACGACGCCCGTGAGCAGGCCGCGCTCCTCGAGCCGGGCCAGGGCCCGGTGGCCGTCGTTGGGGAGCGTGCTGGTGAAGCGGCGCCAGCCGAGCTGGCTGCCGGCCCAGTACCGGCGGCGGTAGTCGGGATCGGCGACGAACTGGGAGTAGGTCATCGGGCTGCGCACCGGTGCCCCGGCTCCGCGGTAGTCGGGGATGCCCGAGTCGGTGCTCATGCCCGCGCCGGTGACGGCGGCGATGCGGCGCCCGCTGAGGAGTTCGACGGCCTGCTCGACCGCGAGCGCCTCGGGGCCCTCGGCGACCGGTGTCGGACTCGACTCCATCCGCGCCTCCTTCGAGGGCCGTTCGAGCGGCCCCTGGACGAGTTTAGTCCGCGCCGTGCCCTAGATTGCCGGGATGCCGATCGTGCACATCACCGACCTCGACCACCCGCTCCTCGCCGACTACCACCGCCTCACCGACGTGGCGCTGCGGCGGGTGCTGGAGCCGGAGGGCGGTCTGTACATCGCCGAGTCGGCCAAGGTGATCGAGCGGGCGCTCGACGCCGGGCACCGTCCCCGCTCGGTCCTGGTGCAGGAGAAGCGGCTGCCGGACGCGGCCGGGGTGCTCGAGCGTCATCCCGAGGTGCCGGTCTTCGTGGCGCCGGATCCGCTGATCGAGGAGCTGACCGGGTTCCACCTCCACCGCGGAGCGCTCGCCTCGATGCACCGTCCGCCGCTGCGGCCGATGGCCGAGCTGCTGGAGGGCGCGCGCCTCGTCGTGATCCTGGAGGACCTGGTCGACCACACCAACGTCGGCGCCGTCTTCCGCGCCGCGGCCGGCATGGGCGCGGACGCGGTGCTCGTGACGCCGCGGTGTGCGGACCCCCTGTACCGGCGCAGCGTCCGGGTGAGCATGGGCACGGTCCTGCAGGTGCCGTGGACGCGCACCCCCGAGTGGGCACCGGCCCGCCGCGCTCTGGAGGAGGCCGGGTTCTCGGTCGCCGCGCTGGCGCTCGCTCCGGACGCGGTGCCGCTCGACGAGTACGCGGCGGCTCGCCCCGAGCGCGTCGCGATCGTCCTGGGCGCCGAGGGGGACGGGCTCAGCCGCGCGGCGCTGGACGCCTCGGACACCGTCGTCACCATCCCGATGCTGCACGGCGTCGACTCGCTCAACGTGGCCTCGGCGAGCGCCGTCGCACTGTGGGCGCTGACCCGCGGGCGCTGACCGCCGGGCTCCAGCGCTCGGCGGCCCGGTGGTGACCCGCCGCTGACGCTCGCGACGCGGGATCGGGGTCGGTGCCGCGCGTCACCCGCCGCGTCCGACGACGGGGCGGCGTCCGGGACGGGTGAGAGGCCCGCCCGTACGATGACGGGGTGACCTCCCCGACCCGATCCGACGACGCCCTCGACCTGTTCGGGGAGCCCGCCGCGCCGGAGCCGCGACCGCGTCGACGGCGCGGGGCGGTCGTCGCCGGTCTCGTCGCTGCGACCGTGCTGGTCGGTGGAGGCGGTGCCTACGCGACCAACGCGGCGACCGCGGAGCTGCCGACGGCGAGCGCCGTCGCGGTGGACCCCGTCTCGAGCACCGTCGACGCGCCCGCTCCGGCCTGGCCGGCCTACGGCTCCGGCGCCGTGGCGGCCGTGGGCATCGACGGGACGGAGGAGGACGGGCTGCTCGCCCGCTACGGCTCCACCGGAACCGTGCCGACGGGGAGCATCGCCAAGGTCGTCACCGCTCTCGTCGTCCTCGCGGCGAAGCCGATCGCAGAGGGGACGGACGGGGAGACCATCACCTTCACGAGCGCGGACGTGCAGTACTACAACGACACCCTGGCCGAGAACGGCTCGAACGCTCCGGTCACCGCGGGTCTGCAGCTGACCGAGCGGGAGGCGCTGACCGCCATGATGCTCCCGTCCGCGAACAACTACGCGAAGTCCCTCGCGATCTGGGCGTACGGCTCGGAGGACGCCTTCCTCGCCGCGGCGCGCGGCTGGCTCGACGGGCAGGGGCTCGAGCGGACCTCCCTCGCCGACACCAGCGGGCTCTCGCCGGCGACGGTCAGCACGACGGCCGAGATGGTGCGCCTGGGCGAGCTGCTGATCGCGGACCCGGTGCTCGCTCCGATCGTCGCGACGCCGACCGCGGTCATCCCGGGGGTCGGCGAGGTCGACAACACCAACTCGCTCCTCGGCCGCTCGGGAGTGGACGGTATCAAGACGGGGACGACCGACGAGGCGGGCTCGTGCCTGCTGTTCTCGCTCGACGCGACCGTCGAGGGCCGGCCGGTCACCCTCGTCGGCGTGGTGGTGGGCGCGCGCACGCACCCGCAGCTCGCCGCGGACGTGCTGACCCTCGTCCCGACCGTCGAGGCGGGCTTCCGGACCGTCCCGCTGACCGTCGAGGGCCAGGACTACGGCACCCTCACGAGCGCCTGGGGAGAGACGGCGACGGCCGAGACCGCGGAGGCGCGGTCCGTGCTGGTGTGGGGTGCGGTCTCGACGACGACCACGGTCGCCCTCGATCCGCTCGAGACCGTCGCCGACGGCGAGCGCGTGGGGACCGCGACCGTCGACGTCAACGGCACCCCGTACGAGCTTCCCCTCGTCGCCGACGGGTCGATCGAGGACCCGGGCTTCGCCTGGCGCCTCGGCCACCCGGCCGAGCTGTTCGGCTGAGCGCGGGGCGAGCCGCCGCCTCCCGGGAGCGGATCAGGCCAGGGGATCCGCGGCCCGGTCGTCGATGATCCGCACGCCCGCGGTCGCGATGTCCTCGGCGACCTCCTCCGGCGTCGCGTTGCCCGGCACGACCGAGCCCGGCTCCGAGGCCGCGGGATCGGTGCTCCAGCGCTCGGCGGAGGGCCGCTTGGCGGTGATGAAGTCGCCGGAGGACTGGTGGCGGACGCGGCGCAGCACCCACGGCACGAGGTACTCCCGCGCCCACTGGATGTCCTCCGTGCGGGCGGCACGCCAGGTGCGGGCGTGCAGCGGCTCCGGGGCCAGGGGGCGCAGGTCGTTCTCGACGTTCAGCGACTCGAGGACCATGCGCGCGACCTCGTGGTGGCCGTGCGGGTTGAGGTGCAGGCGGTCCGGCGCCCACATCCGCACGTCCTGGATCTCCTGGAGGGACCACTGGTCGGCGACGATGCAGTCGTACCGCTTGGCCAGCGACCGCAGGTTCTCGTTGTAGATCGCGACCTTCCCGCGGATCCGTCCGAACACGGGGGAGAAGCCCACATCCACTCCGGTGAAGAGGACGACGGTCGCCCCGTCGGAGCGGAGCCGGGCGAGGCCCGACTCGAAGCGGGACGCGATGTCGTCGGGGTCGGTCCCCGGGCGGATGACGTCGTTCCCGCCCGCGGAGATGGTGATGAGGTCGGGGCGCAGCTCCAGGGCGGGCTCGACCTGCTCGTCGACGATCTGCTGCAGGAGGCGGCCGCGGACCGCCAGGTTGGCGTAGGCGAAGTCCTCGTTCTGGCTGCCCAGGACCTCCGCCACGCGGTCCGCCCAGCCGCGGTGCCCGCCGGGGCTGCCGGGCTCGGGATCGCCGATCCCCTCGGTGAAGGAGTCGCCCAGGGCGACGTAGCGGGACCACGGATGACGCTGCTCGACCATCCCTCCATCATGCTCCGCACCCGGCCGCCGGTGGCACGGCGCGACACGCCGTGCGCCTCCCGGCGGGCCGCGGAGACCGAGCCGCTGTCGGAGGCGTCGGCTAGATTCGGTCCACGTGAACAGTCCCTCGAGCTTCGGTCATCAGGTCGGCACCTCCGCCGCTGAGCACCTGTCCCCGTCGTTCCCGGGCAGGGCACCGTGGGGTACCGCGAACAAGCTCCGCGCCTGGCAGGCGGAGGCGCTCGAGGCCTACTTCCAGCACGAGCCGCGCGACTTCCTGGCTGCCGCGACCCCGGGCGCGGGCAAGACCACCTTCGCGCTGCGGCTGGCCGCCGAGCTGCTGCACAACCGCACGGTCGACCGGATCACCGTGGTCGCTCCGACGGAGCACCTCAAGCGCCAGTGGGCCGAGGCCGCGCACCGCGTCGGCATCCGCCTGGACCCGACCTTCACCAACCGCATGGGCCGCCACGCCCGCCACTACCACGGCGTCGCCGTCACCTACGCGCAGGTCGCCGTCCGCGCCGAGCTCCACCGCGAGCTCACCCTGTCCGGCCGCACCCTCGTCATCCTCGACGAGGTGCACCACGCCGGCGACGCCCTCAGCTGGGGCGACGCGGTGCGCGAGGCCTTCGAGCCCGCGGTCCGCCGGCTCTCGCTGACCGGGACGCCGTTCCGCTCGGACACGGCGGCGATCCCGTTCGTCAGCTACCTGCCGGACGAGGAGGGCATCCGCACCTCGCTCACCGACTACGCCTACGGCTACGGCCGCGCGCTCGCGGACGGCGTCGTCCGGCCGGTGCTGTTCATGGTCTACGCCGGGCAGATGCGCTGGAAGTCGAAGGCCGGCGACGAGATGGAGGCGCGGCTCGGCGAGGGCAACACCAAGGACATCACCTCGCAGGCCTGGCGGACCGCGCTGGACCCGAAGGGCGACTGGATCCCCTCGGTCCTCCGCGCCGCCAACACCCGCCTCACCGAGGTGCGGCGCGCCGTGCCCGACGCCGGCGGCCTGGTCATCGCGACCGACCACTACACCGCGCGCGCCTACGCCGCGATGCTCCGCGAGATCAGCGGCGAGACCGTCACCGTCGTGCTCTCCGACGAGAAGGAGGCGAGCGACCGGATCGAGGAGTTCGCGAAGGACACCAGTCGCTGGATGGTCGCGGTCCGCATGGTCTCCGAGGGCGTCGACGTGCCGAGGCTCGCCGTCGGCGTCTACGCGACATCGGCGTCGACTCCTCTGTTCTTCGCCCAGGCGATCGGCCGCTTCGTGCGCGCGCGGCGCCGCGGCGAGACCGCCTCGGTGTTCCTCCCGAACGTGCCCGGCCTGCTCGCGCTGGCGGGCTCGATGGAGCTGCAGCGCGATCACGCCCTCGACCGCAGGACCTCCGACGACGAGGAGTACCCCGAGGCCGACCTGATGGCCGACGCCGAGCGCAGCGACAAGGCGTCCTCCGATCTCCTGGAGGAGGGCCGCTTCGAGTCGATCGGCTCGGCCGCCACCTTCGACCGCGTCGTCTACGAGGGCGCCGAGTTCGGGATGGAGGTCGAGGTCGAGAGCGAGGAGGAGCTCGACTTCATCGGCCTGCCGGGGCTCCTCGAGCCCGACCAGGTGCGGGAACTGCTCCAGCACCGGCAGCAGCGGCAGGCCAAGCGCGCCGGCAGCCGCGCGGGCGCGGCGGCCCCGGCCGAGCCGGCGAGCGAGATCCCGGCGCCGCTCTACCGCACGCTCAAGGAGCAGCGCAGCCTGCTCAACTCCCTGGTCGGCCTGTGGGCACGGGGGACGGGCGAGTCGCACGGCCAGGTGCACACCGAGCTGCGCCGGCTCTGCGGCGGACCCGCGGTGGCGCAGGCGAGCGTGACCCAGCTGCAGGCGCGGATCGATCTCCTGCGGCGCAGGCTCGGCTCGCACTGATCGCGGTGCGGCGCCCCGGTCCGTGGCGACGTGGCCCTGACGACGGGGCCGATCGCTGCTCCCGCCCAGCCCGGCCGGCCCCTCCGCGTGCGCCGGACAGTCCCTCCGGCGCGTTCTAGCCGATGCACCCGGCGCGGCGCCAGCCCTCCCCGGCGGACCGGGCGCGACCGTACTGTTCGAGAGTGACCCACCGGAACGACCTGCCCGCTCACGCGCCCGCAGGACGAACCGGACGGGGGTTCCGGCCGCCGGTCGTGACCACCGGAGGAGGACCGCGCGATGAGCGCTGACCGTCAGGGGAATGCTCGAGACACGCTCGCTAAGCTGAGCAGTCGGTCCGTCGCGGAAGTGACGGACCATCACCCCCGACGTCGGGCATCCGCAGACCGCACATCGGCGTCTCCCGGACTGCCCGAGAACAATCCCCTGAGGAGTCTCGTGGAGACCTGGCCCGGAACCGCCTACCCGTTGGGCGCGACGTTCGACGGAAGCGGCACGAACTTCGCCCTGTTCAGCGAGATCGCCGAGCGCGTCGAGCTGTGCCTCTTCGAGGAGGACGGCACCGAGACGCGCGTCGAGATCCAGGAGTCGGACGCCTACGTCTGGCACTGCTACCTCCCGCAGGTCCAGCCGGGCCAGCGCTACGGCTTCCGCATCCACGGACCGTACGACCCCGATGCCGGCCACCGCTGCAACCCGAACAAGCTGCTGCTGGACCCCTACGCGAAGGCGATCTCGGGGGAGATCGACTGGGACCAGTCCCTCTTCTCGTACACCTTCGGCGACCCGGACTCGACGAACGACGAGGACTCGGCGCCGCACATGATGATGGGCGTCGTCATCAACCCCTTCTTCGACTGGGCCGGTGACCGCCGCCCGCGCACCTCCTACGACAGCACCGTGATCTACGAGGCGCACGTGAAGGGGCTCACCAAGACGCACCCCGACGTGCCGGAGGAGCTCCGCGGCACCTACGCCGGAGTCGCCCACCCCGCGGTGATCGACCACCTCAAGCACCTGGGCGTCTCGGCGATCGAGCTCATGCCCGTGCACCAGTTCGTGAACGACTCCACGCTGATGGACAAGGGCCTCTCGAACTACTGGGGCTACAACACGATCGGCTTCTTCGCACCGCAGAACACCTACTCCTCCACGGGCGACCAGGGCCAGCAGGTCCAGGAGTTCAAGAGCATGGTGAAGGCGCTCCACGCGGCCGGCATCGAGGTCATCCTCGACGTGGTCTACAACCACACGGCGGAGGGCAACCACCTCGGCCCCACCCTGTCGTTCCGCGGCATCGACAACGAGGCCTACTACCGCCTCGTCGACGACGACAAGCGCTACTACATGGACTACACCGGCACCGGGAACACCCTGAACGTGCGCCACCCGCACTCGCTCCAGCTCATCATGGACTCGCTGCGCTACTGGGTGACGGAGATGCGCGTCGACGGCTTCCGCTTCGATCTCGCCTCGGCGCTGGCACGCGAGTTCTACGACGTCGACCGGCTCTCCACCTTCTTCGAGCTCGTCCAGCAGGACCCGGTGGTCTCGCAGGTGAAGCTGATCGCCGAGCCGTGGGACGTCGGGCCCGGCGGCTACCAGGTGGGCAACTTCCCGCCCCAGTGGACGGAGTGGAACGGCAAGTACCGCGACACGGTCCGCGACTTCTGGCGCGGCGAGCCGTCGACGCTGGGGGAGTTCGCCTCGCGCCTCACCGGCTCGGCCGACCTCTACGCGCACTCGGGCCGCTACCCGGTCGCCTCGATCAACTTCGTCACGGCGCACGACGGCTTCACCCTCCGGGACCTGGTCTCGTACAACGAGAAGCACAACGACGCCAACGGCGAGGACGGCAACGACGGCGAGTCGCACAACCGCTCCTGGAACCACGGCGTGGAGGGGCCCACGGACGACCCGCGGGTGCTCGCGCTCCGGGCGCGCCAGCAGCGGAACTTCCTCGCGACGATGCTGATCTCCCAGGGCGTCCCGATGATCCTCCACGGCGACGAGCTGGGCCGGACCCAGAACGGCAACAACAACACCTACGCCCAGGACAGCGAGCTGACCTGGATCGACTGGGCGCACGCCGACCGGCCGCTGCTCGAGTTCACCGCGGCGCTCATCCGCCTGCGCGCCGAGCACCCGACCTTCCGCCGCATGCGCTTCTTCGACGGCCGCCCCGTCCTGCGCGGCGACGGCGAGCCCCTGCCCGACATCGTCTGGTTCACCGCCGCCGGCACCGAGATGTCCCCGTCCGACTGGGACTCCGGTCTCGGCCGATCGGTGGGCATCTACCTCAACGGCAACGGGATCCGCGAGCGCGACCAGCGCGGGCGCCCCGTCACCGACGACAGCTTCCTCCTGTACTTCAACGCCGACGACGTCGACGTCGAGTTCGCGATCCCGAGCGACGAGTACGCGCTCGAGTGGAGCGTCCTCGTCGACACCGCCGGCGCCGAGGCGGACTCGATCCCGCGTCCGGCGGGGGCGATGCTCACCGTCCAGGCGAAGTCGCTCGTCATCCTCCAGGAGCACAGCACGCCCGAGCCCGAGGTCGACCACTCGGTCGCCGCCTCGCTCGCGTCCCTGGCCGCCACTTCGGCCATCCCGATCGTCTCCTCGACGGGACCCACCAGCCCCCACGCCGAGTCGACCGACTCCGCGACCGCACCCTCGACAGGAGCCTGACGTGCGTCTGCCCGCCTCCACCTACCGCCTCCAGATCCGGTCGGCGTTCGACCTCGACGACGCCGCCCGCGTCGCCGACTACGTGCGCGCGCTCGGAGCGGACTGGCTGTACTTCTCGCCGCTGCTGAAGGCCGAGCCCGGCTCGGACCACGGCTACGACGTGGTGGACCACACCGAGGTCGATCCCGACCGCGGTGGCGCGGCCGGCCTGGCGAACGCCTCGGCCGCGGCGCGGGCGGAGGGCCTCGGCGTCCTCATCGACATCGTCCCCAACCACATGGGCGTCGCGACCCCGAGCGAGAACTCGTGGTGGTGGGACCTGCTGAGGAACGGGAAGTCCTCCCGCTACGCCACCGCCTTCGACATCGACTGGGAGGCGGGGGGCGGGAAGCTGCGCGTGCCGATCCTCGGCGACGGTGCGAGCGAGGGAGACAGCGACAGCGAGCTCGACGCGCTCGAGGTCGTCGGCGACGAGCTGCACTACTACGAGAACCGCCTGCCGATCGCGCCCGGCACCGCCGAGCCCGGCGACTCCGGCCGCACGGTGCACGAGCGCCAGAGCTACGAGCTCGTGAACTGGCGCCGCGCCGACGCCGAGCTGAACTACCGCCGCTTCTTCGCGGTGAACACCCTCGCCGCCATCACGGTCGAGCGGCCCGAGGTGTTCGACGCCTCGCACGCCGAGATCGTCCGCTGGTTCACCGAGGGGCTCGCAGACGGCCTGCGCGTCGACCACCCGGACGGCCTGGCCGACCCGGGCGGATACCTCGACGACCTGGCCCGCGCGATCGGCGGCGCCCCGGTCTGGGTCGAGAAGATCCTCGAGGGCGACGAGGAGCTCCCGCCGCACTGGGCGACCGTCGGCACCACGGGCTACGACGCCCTGGCCGACGTCGACCGCATCCTGGTCGACCCCGACGCCCGCCCCGTGCTGGAGGGCCTCGACGCCGAGCTCACGGGAAAGGGCGCCCCGCTGCAGTGGGCCGACCTCATCCACGACACCAAGCGCGGCATCGCCGACGGCATCCTCCGCTCCGAGGTCCTGCGGCTGGCCCGCCTGATCCCCGGCATCGAGGGAGCGGACGACGCGCTGGCGGAGCTCCTGGCGACCTACCCGGTCTACCGCAGCTACCTCCCCTACGGAGCGGAGCACCTCGAGCACGCCCGCGTCGACGCCGTGCGCCGCCGCCCCGAGATCCGCGCGACCATCGACGAGGTCGCCGCGGCGCTCGGCGAGACCGGCACGCCGGTGTCCGTGCGCTTCCAGCAGACCTCCGGCATGGTGATGGCGAAGGGCGTCGAGGACACGGCGTTCTACCGCTTCAGCCGCCTCACCTCGCTGAACGAGGTCGGAGCGGACCCGGACGAGTTCGCGATCGACCTGGTCGAGTTCCACCGCCGCCAGGCCGTGCGCCAGGCCTCGTTCCCCGCCTCGCTCACCACGCTCTCGACCCACGACACGAAGCGCGGCGAGGACACCCGTGCCCGCATCACCGCACTGGCCGAGGACCCGGAGGCGTGGGCGGCGACGCTCCGCGAGCTCCACGCCCTCGTCGGCTTCGGCGACGGCCCGATCGAGCACCTGCTCTGGGAGGCCGTCGTGGGGACCTGGCCCGCGAGCCGCGAGCGCCTGCACGCCTACGCCGAGAAGGCGTCGCGCGAGGCCGACGACTCGACGCACTGGACCGCTCCTGACGAGCAGTTCGAGAAGCGGATGCACTCGGCGATCGACGCGGCGTTCGACGAGCCCGCCGTCCGCCGGCTGGTCGAGCAGACCGTCGAGCGGGTGTCGGCCGCCGGCTGGTCGAACGGCCTCGCCGCGAAGCTCGTGCAGATCACCGCCCCGGGCATCCCGGACGTCTACCAGGGCAGCGAGCTCTGGGAGACCTCCCTCGTCGACCCGGACAACCGCCGCGAGGTCGACTTCGGGCAGCGTCGAGCGCTGCTGGAGCGGATCGACGGCGGCTGGAAGCCCGCGATCGACGCCGAGGGAGCCGCGAAGCTCCTCGTCACCTCGCGCGCCCTCCGGCTCCGCCGCGACCGCCCCGAGCTGTTCACCCGCTATGCCGCCGTCCCCGCGATCGGGCCGGCCGCCGAGCACGCGATCGCCTTCGACCGCGGCGGCGCGCTGACCGTCGCGACCCGGCTCCCCGAGGGCCTCGCCGCTTCGGGCGGGTGGAACGGCACGGTCGTGGTCCTGCCCGGGCACCCGATGGAGGACGTCCTCACCGGCCGCACCTTCGCGGGAGGAGTGACTCCGGTCGCCGAGATCCTCGCCGACTACCCCGTGGCACTGCTCGCCCCGGTCTCCTGACCGGTTCCGCCACCGCACCGCAGACCGATCCGACCCCTCCTGGAGACAGCAGTGATCAGCACGACTCCCTACCGCTACGCACTCCCGACGACCGGGCCCGAGCGGTTCGACGTCTGGGCCCCCGAGGCCTCGACGGTCGAGCTCCTTCTCGGCGACGACTCGTCGCTGACGATGACCCGCCACGGAGACGACGGATGGTGGCGGGCGCCCGCGTCGGCCCCGGCCACCGGCGAGGTCGACTACGGGTACCGGGTGGACGGCAGTGGTCCGCTGCCGGATCCCCGCTCGCGCCGCCAGCCGAAGGGCGTGCACGAGCTCTCGCGCACGTTCGACCCCTCGGCGCACGAGTGGGGCGACTCCGCCTGGACCGGGCGCGAGCTCGCCGGCGCCGTCATCTACGAGCTGCACCTCGGCACGTTCACACCCGAGGGCACCCTGGACGCGGCGGCGGAGCGCTTCGAGCACCTGCGCTCGATCGGCGTGGACTTCATCGAGCTGCTGCCGGTCAACGCGGTGAACGGAATGCACAACTGGGGCTACGACGGCGTCCTCTGGTACGCCGTGCACGAGCCGTACGGCGGACCCGAGGCGTACCAGCGCTTCGTGGACGCCGCCCACCGCGCCGGCCTCGGCGTGGTCCAGGACGTCGTCTACAACCACCTCGGCCCGAGCGGCAACTACCTGCCGGAGTTCGGCCCCTACCTCAAGAACGAGAAGGCCAACACCTGGGGCAGCTCGATCAACCTGGACGGCGAGGGTTCGGACACCGTCCGCGGGTACATCATCGACAACGCTCTGATGTGGCTGCGCGACTACCACGTCGACGCCCTGCGCCTGGACGCGGTGCACGCCCTCTCGGACGAGCGGGCCGTGCACGTGCTCGAGGAGATGGCGAGCGAGGTGGCCGTGCTGTCGGCCCACGTCGGGCGCCCTCTGACGCTGATCGCCGAGTCCGACCTCAACGACCCGACGCTGATCACTCCGCGGGAGGCGCACGGCTACGGGCTCGACGCGCAGTGGAGCGACGACTTCCACCACGCGGTCCACGTCGCGCTGACCGGGGAGACCACGGGCTACTACGAGGACTTCGCGCCGCTCGGCGCCCTCGCGAAGGTGCTGACGCGGGGCTTCTTCCACGACGGCACCCTCTCGACGTTCCGCGGCCGCCACCACGGCCGTCCGGTGGACACCGAGCACATGCCGACCTGGCGCCTGGTGGTCTGCAGCCAGAACCACGACCAGATCGGCAACCGGGCGGTCGGCGACCGTCTGACGGCGACCCTCGACGAGGGGCGCCTCGCGATCGCCGCGGCTCTGACGCTGCTGGGCCCTTTCACTCCCATGCTGTTCATGGGGGAGGAGTGGGCGGCGTCGACCCCGTGGCAGTTCTTCACCTCGCACCCGGAGAAGGATCTGGGCGAGGCGACGGCGAAGGGCCGCATCGAGGAGTTCGCGAAGATGGGCTGGGACCCGGAGGTCGTGCCCGACCCGCAGGACCCGGAGACGTTCCTGCGCTCGCGGCTCGACTGGTCCGAGGTCGGGGAGGGGCGTCACGCCCGCACCCTCGAGGTGTACCGCGAGCTGGCGGTGATCCGCCGCCGCTACCCCGAGCTGACGGACCCGCGCTTCGGGTCGCTCCGCGTGGAGTTCGACGAGGAGGCCCGCTGGCTGACTCTCGGCCGCGGTCGGGTGACCGTGGCGATCAACGTCGGCGAGTCCGCCGCCCGCATCGCCCTGCCGGAGGTGGCGGAGACGCTGCTCGGCGTCGGGGAGTACGCGGTGCAGCCCGGGGACACCGAGGTGGATCTCGGCGGTTCCTCGCTGCTGGTGACGCTGAGCGCCTGAGCGCCTGAGCGCCTGAGCGCCTGAGCTCCTGAGCGCCTGAGCTCCGTGGCGGCAGGCTGTTCAGGTGGCCGGCCGCCGATGTCCTGAACGGCCGCCTGGGGCCCGAGAGCTCAGAGCGTGACCGCGGCGTACTCCGTCGCGGTCACGACCCGCACTCCCTCGTCGTGGACGAGCAGGAGCGCGCGGAGGGGGATGGCCCGCTTGTGGCACGCCGCCGCTAGGTGACGGGCGAGGACCCGGTCGGTCTCGCCGAGGAAGGCGCGCCCGGGACGTTCCAGGGCGAAGGCGAGCGAGCCCACGTCCTGGTGCGCCACGGCCTTGGCGAGGGTGGCGACGATCCGCTCGGTCTTCTCCTCGTCGGGGTGCACGGGGAGTCCGTCCACCGGGTAGAGGATCGGCAGCTGCACGCCGTCGCGGTCGAGGAAGATCGGCCACAGGGCCCGGCGGTAGGCCGGTCCGATCAGCGAGGAGACCCGCTCGCGCAGCTCGCGGTCGTTCAGGAGCGGCGCATCGAGGTGCGGAGCGGGAGCGGCGTGGTCGAGAGTGGTCATGGTGTCGCTTTCTCGTGGGGAGAGCGGGCGGTGCCGCTGAGGAGTCATCGGAAGTTGCGGGAGGTGGTGCGAGCGCCGACCCTTAGGGTCTCGAACCTGTCGGCGAGGAGGTTCGTCACCCCCTCGTCGGAGCGCTCGAGGATCCCCCTGACCAGCAGGGCGGGTGCCTCGCGGGCCACGCGGCGGTAGCGGTTCCATACTCCGACGGAGCAGATCACGTTGAGGATCCCGTGCTCGTCCTCGAGGTTGAGGAAGGTCACTCCACCGGCTGTGGAGGGACGTTGGCGGTGGATCACGACCCCGCCGACCTCGATCCGGGTCCCCGAGGGGATTGCGGGGAGATCGGCCGAGGAGCGGGCGCCGCGGCGAGCGAGTCCCTCGCGGAGGTGGCGCAACGGATGGTCGTCGGGCGAGATGCCGGTGGCCCAGAAGTCGAAGACCACGCGCTCCTGAGGGGAGAGCATCGGCAGGAGCGGGGGCTGCACGACGACCGTGGAGCCGGCGAGGAACTCCTCGCGGTCGCCTGCGGCGGTGCCGGCCTCCCAGAGCGCCTGCCGGCGCTGCAGACCGAGCGAGTCGAAGGCGCCCGCGGCGCCGAGGGCCTCCAGCTGAGCCGCGGTCGTGCCGACCCGACGCGAGAGGTCGGCCATGCTCGCGTAGGGTCCGCCGCGCTCGCGCTCGGCGACGATGTGCTCGGCGAGCGGGGTGCCGATGCCCTTCACCCCGGCCAGCCCGAGCCTGATCACGAAGCCGCTGTCGCGCCTGTGGTCGTCCGTGTGGAAGTGCTCGGTGCGGTCGAACAGCCCCGTGGGCGGCTGATCGGCGCGGAGGCAGTCGTCGCTCCCGTAGGCGGCGCCGCCCCTCCGGCGTGCGGGGGCGTCCTCCTTCGCCTCGAGCCCGGGAGGCGCCAGGGAGCGGTTGACGTCGGCCGAGACGATCTCCACTCCGTGACGCCGGGCATCGGCGACCAGGGTGTGCGGGGCGTAGAAGCCCATGGGCTGCGCCCTCAGCAGCGCGGCGGTGAACGCGGCGGGGTAGTGCAGGCGGAGCCAGGCGCTCGCGTAGACCAGCAGGGCGAAGCTGATCGCATGGCTCTCGGCGAAGCCGAAGTTCGCGAAGGCCTGGATCCGGAGGTAGATGTCGTCCGCGACCTCGCCCGTGATGCCGTTGCGGGCCATCCCCTGGTAGAGCCGCTCGCGGAGGGTCTCGATCTTCTCGGTCCCGCGCTTGGACCCCATCGCCCGGCGCAGCAGGTCGGCGTCCTCCGCGTTGCAGTCGCCGACGGCCACGGCCACCTGCATGAGCTGCTCCTGGAAGAGCGGCACGCCGAGGGTGCGCTTGAGCGGCGTCACGAGGAGGGGGTGCTGGTACGTCACCGGCTCCTCGCCGAGCTTGCGGCGGATGTAGGGGTGGACCGCACCGCCCTGGATGGGGCCGGGGCGGATGAGCGCGACCTCGATCACCAGATCGTAGAAGCGGCGCGGCTGCAGCCGGGGGAGGGTGCCCATCTGCGCCCGGCTCTCGACCTGGAACACCCCGATGGAATCGGCGCGGCAGAGCTGGTCGTAGACGCCCTTCTCCTCCCGGGGAAGGGTGGAGAGGTCCCACTGCTCGCCGACGTGCTCGGCGACGAGGTCGAACGTGTACTGCAGGGCGGCGAGCATCCCGAGCCCGAGGAGGTCGAACTTGACCAGGCCCATCCAGGCGCAGTCGTCCTTGTCCCACTGCAGGACGGTGCGGTCCTCCATCCGGGCGGGCTCGATCGGGCAGACCTCGCCCACGGGCCGGTCGGTCAGCACCATGCCGCCGGAGTGGATGCCCAGGTGCCGGGGCGTGCCCAGCACCCGGGTGGTCAGGGCGACCACGTCCTCGGGGATGTCGTGGTCGGTGCTCTCGGTGACGGACCCCCACCGCTCGACCTGCTTCGACCAGCCGTCCTGCTGCCCGGCGCTGTATCCGAGGGCCTTGGCCATGTCGCGCACGGCGAACTTGGGCCGGTAGGTGATGACGTTGGCGACCTGGGCCGCGTTCAGACGTCCGTACTTCCGGTAGACGTACTGGATCACCTCCTCGCGCCGCTCCGAGTCGAAGTCGACGTCGATATCGGGCTCCTCGTCGCGGATGCTGGAGAGGAACCGCTCGAACGGCAGGTCGTAGAAGATCGAGTCGACCGCCGTGATGCCCAGGACGTAGCAGACCGCCGAGTTGGCGGCCGAGCCGCGTCCCTGGCAGAGGATGCCGTTCCGCTTGGCGTAGTGGACGATGTCGTGGACGATCAGGAAGTAGCCCGGGAAGTCCTTCTGCTCGATCACCGCGAGCTCCTTCTCGAGGCGCGCGAGGACGTCGGCGTCGGCGCGGGGGTACTTGGCCGGCACGGCCTCGCGCACGAGCTCGCGCAGCCAGCTCATCGAGGTGTGCCCCTCGGGGACCTCCTGGCGCGGCAGCCGGGGCCGGACTCGGCCGAGCTCGAAGGCGATCTCGTCGGCGACGCGCACCGTGTTCTCCACGGAGCCGGGGTAGCGGCCGAAGCGCTCGGCCATCTCGGCGCCGGAGCGCAGGTGGGCGCCGCCCGCTGCGGGGAGCCAGCCGTCCATCTCGTCGAGGCTCCGGCGTGCTCTGACCGCGGCGAGGGCCGTCTGGAGGGGGCGCTCCTCCGGCCGGGCGTAGTGCACGTTCCCGGTGGCGACCGTCCGCAGCCGGAGCTTCTCGGCGATCGCCGCCAGCTGGTCGTTGGCGCGCGAGGCGAGGGGATCCCCGTGGTCGTACAGCTCCACGAGGACGTTGGCGGGACCGAAGAGCCGGACGAGCTCGCGGACCTCCTGCTCGGCCGCGGCCACTCCTGCGGCGGCGAGCGCTTGACGGACCGCTCCCTTGCGGCAGCCCGTCAGCACGATCCAGTGGCCGTCGGCGGCGCGCGCGAGCTCCTCGAGGTCGTAGCTCGGCTTGCCCTTCTCGGCTCCGGCGAGCTGGGCGGTGGTGATCGCACGGGCGAGGCGGTGGTAGCCCTCCTCGCGGCGCGCGAGGACGAGCAGGTGGGTCCCCTCCGGATCGGCGACCCCGTTCTGAGGCGAGGTGAGCCCGATCGAGAGCTCGGCTCCGAAGGCCGTGCGGACGGCGTGCCCCTGCGCGGCCTCGGCCATCCTCACGATGCCGTAGAGGCCGTCGTGGTCGGTGAGCGCGAGAGTGTCGATGCCGAGCCGGACCGCCTCCTCGACCAGCTGCTCCGGCTTGCTCGCCCCGTCGAGGAAGCTGAAGTGGGAGTGGGCGTGCAGCTCGGCGTAGGGCACCGGATGAGCCGGCGGCCGGACGTCGTCCCCTGCCACATAGGCGGGGCGCTTGTGCGACCAGGCCGGACTGTCGCCGCCGTCGCCCCGGACGACCGTGCCGTCGGCGCGCTTGCCGCTGGAGAGGCGGCGCTCGAACTCCGACCAGGGGATCGGCGGGTTGTTCCAGCCCATCGGGGCTCCTTCGGTGCTCGTTCGCGGTGGTGGAGGGATGCTCCGGTTCAGTCGTAGCGGGCCTCTGCTGCCCAGACCCCGTCGAGGCAGAGCAGCAGCCAGGCGACACCGGCGGCGTCGACCACCTGGAAGCGGTCGTAGCGGACGGCGGTGCTCGGATCCCACCAGCGCTCGTCGATCGGCCAGGGACCCGCCCATCCGGCGAGGGGCTCCAGGCGTGCCTGAGAGGTCCCGGGGGTGAAGTAGGCGGGCACGGAGCTGAGGGCGCCGCGCTCGTCGACGGCGACGGGTTCGCCCCTCGGTCCGCGGACCAGCACGGCCGCGGGCTCCGCGAAGACCGTCGGCGGAAGGGGCGGCGGCAGGGAGCCGGGCCAGGGCAGGGTCCTCGGCCGTGCGTCGCCCGGCTCCCGGTCGCCCCAGGGGATCAGATGCTGGCGGTCGCGGAGGGATCGACCCCCTCCGATCGACGCGGTCATCACGGCCTCGTGCCCGAGCATGCTCTGCACGCGGCTCAGCCCGTGGTGGACGCGCTCCTCCGGAGCGGTGCCCCAGAGACCCTGCTCGTGGTTGCCGATCGCGTCGACCGCCTCGGGCTCGACGCACAGCCGCGAGATCGGAGCTCCGAGACCGGTGTCGATCTCCCCGCTGCCCTGCAGCTGCCAGCGGACCCGGTCGAGCACGTCGCCCGGGGTGAACCATCTCGGGTGCAGCCAGCTCCGGGAGGAGACCTCACCGCGCTCGCTGACGACCTCGATGCGGATGGCGGTCGCGACCAGCTGTGCGCGGGTGAGCCCGGCGACGAACTCCTCCGCGGGGACGCGGAAGGCGAAGGCGGCCTGGTCGATGCGGTCCAGAGGGGGCTCGAACTCCATCGCCCGGTCGAGACGCTCCGGCGGGAGCCGGGGCACCACCGTCTCCGACTCCGCACCGGCGGCGAGGAGGTGCGCGTGGGCGCCCTCCGGTCCGAACCGGGCGACGACGTCCTCGCGAGGGAGGGCGGCGAAGGCGCCGAGGGTGCGGACGCCGAGTCTGCGCAGGAGCGCCACCAGGTCGTCCCCCCGGCGGGGAGCACGGGCAGGGGCTGCGACGGACTCGGTCTCGAGGGCGTCGAGCGGGAGAGGAGCGAGGAAGCCTGCCGCTGCTCCTGGGGGCACGACGGCGACGGGGCGGCCGGAGTGCTTCGCGGCGAGCTCGGAGGCGAAGAGCCCGTCGGCGATCCCGATGCGGGCGTCGGGGAGACCCAGCTCGGCCAGCCGCTGCAGGATCGCCTCGGCCGCGCTCTGCTCGCTCCCGTAGTAGCGGCGCGGACCGCGGGCGCGGATCGCGCACAGACCGGGCCGGATCAGCTGGACGCCCGGGGTGATCTCCTCGAGCGCCTGGATGAGCGGCTCGAACGCCCGGTGGTCGAGCACCGGGTCGTACGGGAGGACGGCGAGACCCGTGCAACGGGACTGCGCCTCGCGCACGCGCATGCCCCGCCGGACCCCCTCCGCCCGGGCAGCGGGGGAGGAGGCGAAGACCAGGCTCTTCTCCGTGAGGGCCAGGGGGTGCTCGTCGCCGAGGCCGGCGTCGGCGGCGGCCGCGAGGAGGGGCCAGTCGGGGCACCAGACGAGGATCGTCCGCCGCAGCTCGGGTGCGCTCGCCATCTCAGACCGCCCGCTCGTGCAGGCGGCCGTGCTCGACCCGGGAGCCGAAGGCGCTCTCGACGCCGGGCATGCTCATCCGCACCGTGCGCACCCGGGTGCCGGCCCGGCCGACCACATCGACCATCGCCTCCCGGGAGCGCAGGTAGCCGTGGCCGTCGCCGAGCCCCTCCCAGCGGCTGCTGCGGATGCTGAGCCGCGCCTCGGCCTGGGGCCACTCGCCGAGGACCACGAGCGCGGCACCCCGCTGGCGCAGTCGTGCTCCCAGACGCGAGACGTCGGCCGAGGAGACGGAGGCGGGCGGACGGGTGAGCACGACGGTCAGCACATCGACCAGAGCGGCGGTGACGGTGAGCCAGTGCTCGGCCGGTGCGGGCACGAGCACCAGGCGCTCGAGGTCGATCCCCATGCCGGCCGCGGCCTCGGCCCCGAACTCCGGGACGCCCACCACGCCGCACCACGAGCCCTCGGCGGACGGGCCGGCGAGCAGCCCCATCGCCAGACTCATCGAGCCCTCCACCGAGTAGGCGGCACCCTGCTTGAGCGAGCCGCCCGGGAGCACGGAGGAGAAGGCCGGCAGGGTGGCGAGGCTCCTGGTCTCGAGAGTGGTCGCCTGCATGTCCCGGATGCGGGACTGCAGCTCCTTCACCGACGCGAGCTGCCGCAGAAGGGGCTCTGCGGCCTCGGCCGTCTCCGCGGAGACGAGGGGTGAAGGGGGGCTCATCTGCCCATGTTCGAACATGTGTTCGAGTATGTCAATCGCCACCGACATCCACCGGCGAGCCGCTCGGACCCCTCCGCGACCGCCCGGCGAAGCGCACTGAGGAGGAGGTTCCAGACGTCCCGGGCAGTCTCGCATCCGCCTCCGACATCCCCGTCCGGGGGCGTTCTCCACCGGGTCTCGGCGAGGGAGGGCCTCCTGCCGCGCCTCTACCATGGGAGCCATGTCCGACGCCCTGCTCGACCCCGCCGACTCCGACGCCACCGCCCCGGCCGCGCCGCGCAGAAGGACCCTCGTGGTCAAGATGGGGTCCAGCTCGGTCACCAAGCAGTCGGGTCCGGATCCCGTTCTCCTGGCCAGCGCGCTCGAGAGCGCCTTCGCCGCCCGCGCGCTGGGCTGGGACGTCGTGCTGGTCTCCTCCGGCGCCGTCTCCTCGGGCCGGGCGCTCTTCGCCCGCTCGCAGGAGGAGCCGATCAGCGCCCGCCTGGCGGCAGCGGTGGGCCAGACCGTCCTGATGGGCTTCTACCGCTCGGTGGCCGAGCTCTCGGGCGCCCTGGTCGCGCAGATCCTCATCGGCGAGTCCGACCTCGCCTCTCCCCGGCAGATGGCACACGTCGCCGAGGCGATCCGCCACGCCCTCGACGCCGGAGTCGTGCCCGTGGTCAACGGCAACGACACGATCGACTCCGCCGGCTCGGACAACGACGGCGTCGCCGGCGGATTGGCGATGCTCCTCGGCGCGGACCTGCTGCTGCTGCTCACCGACGTCCCCGGCGTCTTCGCCGGCAGCATCGCCGAGGGCGTGCACCTCGAGGAGCTGGGCATCTCGGAGCTGCGCCGCATCGGCGTGCAGAAGGGCGGTACCGGCCGAGGGGGCATCCGCTCCAAGCTGCGGGCCGCCGAGCTCGCCGCGCACAACGGCGTCTCGACCAGGATCGCCGGGGCGCGCACCCCCGAGGTCATCCTGGGCGCCCTGGGAGGGCCGGGCCCGGGCACCCTCGTCCGCGCCGTGCACGCGCATCCGCCCGTGGAGCAGCGCTGGATCTCCGGAGTGGCCACCGGCCGCGGCCGCGTCGAGATCAACCTCGAGGCCGAGCGGAGCATCGGAGCCGGCTCGAGCCTGTTCGCCTCGGGCATCAAGCGCGTCTCCGGCGAGTTCGGCGGCGGCGACGTGATCGAGGTGCGCGCCCTCAGCGGAGAGCTCCTCGCGCGCGGCGTCTCCCGCGTCTCCTCGCGTCTGCTGACCTTGGTCCGCGCACTCCGGGTCGACGAGATCGCTCGCGTCTTCGTGGCGGTCCTCGGGCATGCCGCCACGACGGCACCGTCGGCGAGTCCGGAGGGGGAGGAGAGGCCGCAGCTGACCCGCGCTCTGGAGTACGCGCGCACTCTCTCGTCCGAGCACGCGCGGGCCGTCGCGATGGAGATCGTCTCCCTCTTCCCTGCCGAGAGCATCTCGGCCCTGCTGGGACAGGGCGCGGGGGAGGGCGAGCTCGTCGAGCGCTACACCCGCCTCGTCCGCACCCTCGCCATCGTGGAGAACGAGAACCTGGCCGTCTTCCGCTCCTGACCGCCGGTGGCGCGCCACGTCTCAGTGCATTTCGCGCCTTCGCGTCATGATCGCCGTTCTCCGGTGTCTTCCTGGTGATGGCGCCGCTCCTGGGCGCCCCCGACGGAACGGATCATCGATGAGCGTCCCCACTTCCACAGCCGGCCACTTCCGCGAGTCCGACATCACGCCCGAGAGCTTCGAGACCGAGAGGCTCGAGCGGCGGCTCGCCCTGCTCGAGGCCTCGATCGCCCAGGGGGAGCGGGCACTGCTGAGCCGGGTCGACCCGAGCAGCGGAGCTCCCCTCCCAGGCGCCTGCGGGGGCCATCGAGCCCAGCTGGTCAGCAACCTGACGACGGAGCGGGCCCTCGCCGACCGCATCCGGGAGATGCTCGCCGCTCGGAGCTGACGGGGTGCGTACGGCACGATGGGGCCATGGTCACCATCACCGTCGCCGGTCTCGCCCAGCACTTCCACCCCGCCGAGCGGGGCACCGTCCGCCTCGAGATCCGGCGCGAGTCGCGATCCCGGCCCCAGGCGCTCGCCGAGGTCACCGCCCTGCACGCGCGGGTCCGTGAGGAGGCGGCCGCCGAGCAGGCGTCCGGCGCCGCCACCTGGTGGTCCTCCGATCAGATCTCGGTCTCCTCGATCCGCCGGTACATCAAGGACTCGGACGTCACGCAGCTGTTCCATGTCGCGGCCGCCGGGGTCCGGGTGAAGTACCGGGACTTCGCGGCTCTCGGGCGCTGGGTCGGCTCGATCTCGGAGGTGCCGGGGATCCAGATCTCGGGGGTCGACTGGGACGTGACGGCGGCACGACGTGCGGGCATCGAGCGCGAGGTCCGCACCGCTGCCGTCCGCGACGCGCGCGAGCGGGCCGAGGCCTATGCGGCGGCCCTCGGCCTGACCGAGGTGCGGGTGCTGACCCTCTTCGAGCCGGGACTGCGGCCGCACACGCGCATCGAGGGCGGCTCGGCGATGATGAGCCGCGCCAAGGCGTTCTCCTCTCCTGAGGAGCCGTTGGCCCTCAAGCCGGAGGACATCGAGGTCACCGCCTCGGTCTCCGCCGACTTCGAGGCGCACTGACGCGAAGACGCGACCGGACGACCGGTTCCGCTGCGGACGGAGAGCGCCTGCCTGCACCTGCGACCCGCTGATCGTCTGCATGGCGACCCCGAGAGTCGCCCCGAGGCGACCGACCATCGGCTCCACGACGACCCCTCTCCGCCCCGATCAGCGGGCACGCGACCACCATACGTGTATTGAGGACTCCTCGGGAGCGCTGTCGCGGTTCGGCGACCGCCGTGCACACCCTCCGGGAATAGCGGGGGACCCCCGGGCGCTGAGGCAGGCATGGTCTCGCGCATCGGCTTCCTCTCCTTCGGCCACTACCAGTCCGTCCCCGGGTCTCAGACCCGCTCTGCTCGCGACGTCCTCCTCCAGACGATCGAGCTCGCGGAGGCGGCGGAGGAGATCGGCATCGACGGCGCCTACGTCCGCGTGCACCACTTCGCGCCGCAGCTCGCCTCGCCGTTCCCGCTGCTGGCGGCGATCGCCGCGCGCACCCGCCGCATCGAGATCGGCACCGGGGTCATCGACATGCGCTACGAGAACCCGCTCTACATGGCGGAGGAGGCGGCCGCCACCGACCTGATCTCCGACGGCCGGCTCGAGCTCGGGGTCAGCCGGGGATCGCCCGAGACGGCCCTGCGCGGGTCCGAGGCGTTCGGCTTCGTCCCCCCGGAGGGGATGACCGACGCCGACCTCGCCCGGCAGAAGGTGCGGATCCTCCGGGAAGCGCTCGCCGGGGCGCCGGTCGCGCAGTCCGATCCTGCGATGACGCGCCAGTCGCTCCCGCTCTCGATCGAGCCGCGCTCGCCCGGCCTCGAGGACCGGATCTGGTGGGGTGCCGGCAGCTTCGCGACCGCGCGCTGGGCGGCCGAGCAGGGCATGAACCTGCAGTCGTCGACCCTGCTCCTGGAGGAGGAGGGCGTGCCCTTCGACGAGCTGCAGGCCCGCCAGATCCGCGAGTACCGCGCCGCGTGGAGCGAGGCGGGCTGGGAGCGCACCCCGCGCGTCTCCGTGTCGCGCAGCGTTCTTCCGATCACGACCGATCTCGACCGGCTGTACTTCGGCGGCCGCGGCGAGCAGGACCAGGTCGCCACCCTCGAGGGCGTCCGCGCCCGATTCGGCCGCAGCTACACGGGCGAGCCGGACGCCGTCGCCGCCGAGCTCGCTGCGGACGCCGCCGTGCAGGAGGCGGACACGCTGCTGCTCACCGTTCCCAACCAGCTCGGGGTCGAGTACAACGCGCGGCTCCTGCGCACTGTCGTGGAATCGATCGCTCCGGCTCTCGGCTGGTCGCCGGCGACAGCAGGCGTCTGACGCCGAGGCACGGTCTGTGCAGGAGCGCCCGTGCGGTGCAGGAGCGCCCGTTTACTGCAGGAGACGCCCCGCCTCTTCGGGAAAGAGCGGGGCGTCTGCTCTTTCCGCCCGCCGCATCCCTCCCACCGATACGAGGAGGGAGGTGCCGGAAACGACGGAACCCCCCGCCTCTCCGAAGAGAGACGAGGGGTTCCGATCAGTGTGTCCGAGGGGGGACTTGAACCCCCACGCCCTATACGGGCACTAGCACCTCAAGCTAGCGCGTCTGCCATTTCCGCCACCCGGACGAGTGTTTCCTTCGACCTGCGTTTCCGCGGCCGAAGAAGACATTAGCACGGTTCCGGAACCTCTCACGCCACCTCGCGGCCCACCGGCCTCCGCGCGTCGCCGAGCCCGCGCCGGTACCGTTGCCCGCATGTCCGACAGCATCGACAGCGCGCCCGTGACCGACAGCACCCTCGACGAGACGGCGCTCATCGCGCGCGATCTCATCCGCTTCGACACCAGCAACTACGGCGACGGGAAGGCGGAGCCGGAGCGCCCGGCCGCGGAGTACGTCGCGGCGAAGCTGCGCGACCTCGGCCTCGAGCCGGAGCTGATCGACTCCGACCCGGGGCGCACGAGCGTCGTGGCGCGGGTCGCGGGGGAGGACCGCGAGCGCGGCGCCCTCGTCGTCCACGGGCACCTCGACGTGGTGCCCGCCATCGCCGACAACTGGAGCGTCGACCCGTTCGGCGGCGAGATCAAGGACGGCATGCTCTGGGGCCGCGGCGCGGTCGACATGAAGAACATGGACGCGATGATCCTCGCCTCGCTCGGCGACATCCTCCGCGAGGGGAGGCGCCCCTCCCGCGACCTCGTCATCGCCTTCTTCGCCGACGAGGAGGCGGGCGGCGTGCGGGGATCGGGATTCCTGGCCCGTGAGCGGCCCGAGCTGTTCGCCGGAGCGACCGAGGCGATCAGCGAGGTCGGCGGCTACTCGATCGAGCTGGCCGGCAAGCGCGCCTATCTCGTGCAGACGGGCGAGAAGGCGCTGATGTGGCTGACCCTCCGCGCGCACGGCACGGCGGGGCACGGCTCGCAGATCAACTCCGAGAACGCCGTCACCCGGCTGGCGCAGGCGATCGCCCGCATCGGCAGCGAGGAGTGGCCCACCCGCCTCACCGACACCACGCGCGAGCTGCTCGACGAGGTCGCCCGCCTGCTCGGCCACGACCCTCAGCGCAGCACTCCGGAGGAGCTGGCACTCGCCACCGGCACCGCCTCGCGCTTCATCGCCGCGACGCTGCGCACCACCGCCAATCCGTCGATGCTGTCGGCCGGCTACAAGGCCAACGTCATCCCGGACACCGCGGAGGCCACCATCGACGTGCGCGTCCTCCCCGGCGAGGAGGATTCCGTGCTCGAGCGGCTGAAGGTCCTCGCGGGCGAGCACGTCGACATCCTCGTCCAGCACCGCGACATCGGACTCGAGGTGCCCTTCGCCGGCCCCCTCGTCGAGAGCATGGCCGCCTCGATCCGCCGGTTCGATCCGGGCGCCGAGGTCCTCCCGTACCTGCTCTCCGGAGGCACCGACAACAAGGCGCTCTCGACGCTCGGCATCACCGGATACGGGTTCGCGCCGCTCCAGCTGCCGTCGACCCTGGACTTCCCGGCGCTGTTCCACGGGGTCGACGAGCGCGTTCCACTGGACGCACTAGTGTTTGGCAGGAAGGTCCTGACCGATCTCCTGCTGAGCTCCTGACGGCGCCGCGGACCGGGTCAGCACCGACCGATCCCGACCGACTGCTGGCCGACGACGCCCCAGCCCTCCTCGAAAGTGACGCATGGGCCTGCTCGACGCGCTGATCCTGGGACTCGTCCAGGGTCTGACCGAATTCCTCCCCATCTCCTCCAGCGCCCACCTCCGGATCGTCAGCGAGCTGCTGCCCGGTCTCGGCGGCCGTGACACCGGAGCCGCGTTCACCGCGATCACGCAGCTGGGCACCGAGACCGCCGTCATCATCTACTTCTGGCGCGACATCGTGCGGATCGTGTCGCACTGGGCGCGCTCCCTCGTCGGCCGGATCCCGCGCTCGGACCCGGACGCCCGCATGGGCTGGCTCATCATCCTGGGCAGCCTCCCGATCATCGTCCTCGGCCTCGTCTTCCAGGACGCGATCGAGACGACCCTCCGCTCCCTGTGGGTGGTGGCCACCACCCTCATCCTCTTCGGCATCCTGCTCGGCATCGCCGACGCGGTCGGCGCGAAGAAGCGACGCCTGCGCGACCTGGGCGTCCGCGACGGCCTGATCTTCGGAGGCGCGCAGGCGCTCGCCCTGATCCCCGGCGTCTCGCGCTCGGGAGGCACCATCACCGCCGGCCTCTTCCTCGGCTACGAGCGCAAGGCGGCGGCGCGCTACTCCTTCCTCCTCGCGATCCCCGCGGTGTTCGGCAGCGGTCTCTACCAGCTGTACAAGAGCATCAGCGACCCGGTCGTGCTCCCGAACCAGGTCCAGGTCGGCGGGCTCGAGACCCTCGTGGCGACCATCGTCGCGTTCGTGGTCGGCTTCGTCGTGATCGCGTTCTTCATGAGCTACATCTCCCGCCGCAGCTTCCTCCCGTTCGTCGTGTACCGCATCGTCCTCGGCGTCGTCCTCATGGTCGCGCTCGCCACCGGCCTGATCGCCGCCTAGATGCGCGCCTGGACCGCCGCCGACGTCCCCGCCCTGCCCGGCCGGGGGAGCGCACCGCGCCTGCACGACACCGCGACCGCCGGCCCCGTCGAGCTCGACGCGCCCAGCGGAGTCGCGAGCCTCTACGTCTGCGGCATCACGCCCTACGACGCCACCCACCTCGGGCACGCGTCGACCTACCTCGCCTTCGACACGGTCCAGCGCGTCTGGCTCGACGCGGGCTACACGGTCGAGTACGCCCAGAACGTGACCGACGTCGACGACCCGCTGCTCGAGCGTGCGACGGCCACCGGCGTCGACTGGCGCGACCTCGCCGAGGAGCAGGTCGAGCTGTTCCGCGGCGACATGGCCGCCCTGCGCGTCCTGCCTCCGCAGCACTACGTCGGAGTCACCGAGACCGTGGATCCCATCGCGGAGGCGGTCGCCCGCCTGGAGCGCGACGGCGTCGCCTACCGCGTCGCTGCTCCGGACGCGGCGGAGGAGGGCGCGAGCGACCTCTACTACGACATCGCCGCGGCCGAGAGCGCCGTCTGGCACCTGGGCAGCGAGAGCCGGCTCGACGCGGAGTCGATGGCCCGCTTCTCGGCGCTGCGAGGGGGCGACCCGGAGCGCGCCGGCAAGCGCGACCCCCTCGATCCGCTGCTCTGGCGGGCCGAGCGCGCCGGCGAGCCCGCCTGGGACGCCGAGGTCGGCCGCGGCCGTCCGGGCTGGCACATCGAGTGCTCGGTGATCGCCCTCGACCGGCTCGGACCCGAGTTCACCCTGCAGGGCGGCGGCAGCGACCTGGTCTTCCCGCACCACGAGTTCAGCGCCGGCCACGCCGCTTCGCTGTCCGGCCGTCCTCTGGCCCGCGCCTACGCGCACGCCGGAATGGTCGCCTACCAGGGCGAGAAGATGAGCAAGTCGCTCGGGAACCTGGTGCTGGTCTCCCGTCTGCGGAGCGAGGGCGCGGACCCGCGGGCGATCCGCCTCGCGCTCCTCGCGCACCACTACCGCTCCGACTGGGAGTGGCTGCCCGAGGACCTGCCGTCGGCCGAGGCGCGCCTGGCGCGCTGGGAGTCGGCCCTCGCCGCCGTCGGACCGCGCTCGGCGCTCGAGGTGCTGGCGCAGCTGCGCGAGGCGCTGGCCGACGACCTCGGCACTCCGGCCGCCCTCGCCGTCGTCGACGCCGCACTGACCGAGGGCGTGGACGACCCGTCGCTCCTGCGCGACGCGGTCGACGCCCTGCTCGGGGTGCGCCCGGCCTGAACCCCGTCAGGCTCAAGTCCCGTAAGCCTCGAGTCCCGGACGGCTCGAGTCCCGAACGGCTCGAGTCCCGTCAGGGCGGCCGGGAGGGTCATCGGTCGGGAACAGTCCAGTGATCGACGACCGTCTCGGACGAGCGGGCGCCGGCCGAGGCTACGGCCGCCAGGGCTCCTCGCCGGAGCGGCCGTCGCCGCGGCGGCGCAGGTAGCGCTCGAACTCCTGGGCGATCGCCTCGCCGCTCGCCTCCGGCGAGTCGACGGTGTCGCGCGCCTGCTCGAGCTGGGCGATGTACGACGCCATCTCCTCGTCCTCGGCGGCGAGGGCGTCGATGCCGCGCTCCCACTCCTCCGCCTCCTCGACGAGGTCGCCGCGGGGGATCGCCAGGCCGACGACCTCCTCGAGCTTCTCGAGCAGCGCCAGCATCGCCTTGGGCGAGGGCGCGTTGTGCACGTAGTGCGGGACGGAGGCCCAGATCGAGACGGCGGGGATGCCGACCTTCTGCGCGGCCTCGCCGATCACGCTGAGGATGCCGACCGGCCCCTCGTAGCTGGAGCGCTCGAGCTCGAACGAGCTCCGCAGCTCCGCGTTCTCGCTCGAGGCGAAGATGGAGATCGGCCGGGTGTGCGGGACGTCGGCGAGCATCGCGCCGAGGAAGACGACGGCGGAGATGTCGATCGCGAGCATGGCGTCGACGACCTCGGCGGCGAAGCTCTTCCAGCTGCGCGAGGGCTCGGTGCCGATCATGAGGTACAGCGCGCTCTCGGCGTCGACCGAGGTGTCGGCCGGGCCGAAGATCTGGGTGCCGGGCCAGGCGAGGCTGCGGCGGCCGTCCTCGCCGATCGAGAGCATGGGGCGGGTGTACTGGAAGTCGTAGTACTGCTCGGCGTCGACGGCGAAGAGGGGCACGTACTCCCCGGCGTCCTTGACCAGCCGCAGCGCGCCGCTGGCGGCGTCCCCGGCGTCGTTCCAGCCCTCGAAGGCCACGACCAGGACGTTCCCCGTGATCACGTTCATAGGCAGGATCTCCGCGTTCGGCTCGATGTGCGGGGAGCGCACACCGCGCCTGTCCCTCCGTCCAGGATAGGACCGCCCCCGGCCCTGCCCGTCCCGTCCGGCGGGATCGGCCGCGCTGTTCGCTCTCGGCCCGCGGCCGGGGAAGGGCGCGGCCCTGCCGGTACCATGGTCGCTCGTGACTCCCGAGACCTCCGCCCGGCCGCTGTCCTCCGAGCCGCTCGGAGGAGCGTCCGCCCCCGCCGCCGTCCTCTGGGACATGGACGGGACGCTCGTCGACACCGAGCCGTACTGGATGGCGTCGGAGCACGCGCTCGTCTCCTCCTTCGGCGGAGTGTGGACCCACGAGGACGCGATGGGACTCGTCGGCTCGGGCCTGCCCGCCGCCGCCCGCATCCTGCAGGGCAAGGGCGTCGACCTCTCCGTCGACGTGATCATCGACCGGATGACCGACGAGGTCGTCGACCAGCTGGCCGTGAGCATCCCGTGGCGACCGGGCGCGCTCGAGCTGCTGCACGCGGTGTCCGAGGCGGGCGTGCCGCAGGCGCTGGTCACGATGTCGATCTCGCGGATGGCCGCGGCCGTCGTGGACCGGATCCCGTTCCCCGCCTTCGCCGCCGTCGTCAGCGGCGACATGGTCGAGCGCAGCAAGCCCCACCCCGAGGCGTACCTCCTCGCCGCGAGCACCCTCGGCGTCGACATCGCCGCCTGCGTCGCGATCGAGGACTCCCTCACGGGCCTCGGCGCGGCCGTCGCCTCCGGAGCCGCGGCGATCGGCGTCCCGCACCAGCTGGAGCTCGACCCCGCCGCCCCCTACGCCCTCTGGCCCACCCTCGCGGGCCGCACCGTCGCGGACCTCGCGACGGTGTCCTCCGAGCACCGCGGCTCCGGCCCGGCCACGACCGAGACGGAGGCCCGCCGATGACCGGTGAGGCACTGCAGCATTCCGGACCCTTCCGCGCGGGGGACCGCGTCCAGCTGACGGGACCCAAGGGGCGGATGAACACCATCACGCTCGTTCCCGGCAAGGTGTTCCACACGCACCGGGGCGGCATCGAGCACGACACGGTGATCGGGCTGCCCGACGGCTCGGTGGTGACCAACACCGTCGGCGTCGAGCACCTCGCGCTGCGACCCCTCCTCGCCGACTTCGTGATGTCGATGCCCCGCGGCGCGGCGATCGTGTACCCGAAGGACGCGGCCCAGATCCTCGCCCTCGCCGACGTCTTCCCCGGCGCCCGCGTGGTCGAGGCCGGTGTCGGCTCCGGCGCGCTCTCGCTCTGGCTGCTGCGGGCGGTCGGTCCGACCGGCCGGCTGTCGTCGTTCGAGCGGCGCGAGGAGTTCGCGGATGTCGCACGGGCGAACATCGAGACCTTCCTCGGCTACACGCCCGACAACTGGAGCGTCACCGTCGGCGACCTCGTCGAGGCGCTGCCCGGCACGGTCCCGTCCGGCGAGGCCGACCGCGTCGTGCTCGACATGCTCGCGCCCTGGGAGTGCCTCGACGTCGCCGCCGAGGCTCTCACGCCCGGGGGAGTGCTCCTCTGCTACGTGGCCACCGTCACGCAGCTCTCGCGGACGGCGGAGGCGATCCGCGCCTCGGGCCTGTTCACGAACCCGTCGTCGAACGAGACCATGGTCCGCGGCTGGCACGTCGAGGGCCTCGCGGTCCGGCCGGACCACCGGATGATCGGCCACACCGGCTTCCTCATCACCGCGCGTCGGCTCGCTCCGGACACCGTGCTCCCCGAGCTCAAGCGCCGCCCGTCGAAGACGGACTTCAGCGACGAGGACGTGGAGGCCTGGACCCCCGGCGCGCTCGGCGAGCGCGCCGTGAGCCCCAAGAGCCTGCGCAAGCGGGTCCGCGAGTCCGCCACCAGCGCCGAGCTCTCCCGGGCCCGCGGGTTCGGCGAGGAGACCGCGGAGCCCGACGACGAGGGCATCCTCTAAGCTGTTCCCGGCCTCCGGGCCGTCTCCACCCCGGGCGTCACCGCTCCCCTTCTCTCGAATCGAGGACCCGTGCGCAGGACCACCGCGCTCATCGCCGGCATCGGCATCGTCGCCGCTCTCACCGGATGCACCGCGTCCTCCTCGCAGGCGGACTGCGACGCTCCGTTCTCCT
The DNA here is from genome assembly GCF_002932915.1 of Rathayibacter sp. RFBD1. NCBI lineage: Bacteria > Bacillati > Actinomycetota > Actinomycetes > Micrococcales > Microbacteriaceae > Rathayibacter > Rathayibacter sp. RFBD1. The sequence continues at coordinate 81,644 of NZ_PSWQ01000022.1, read as the reverse complement.
CCGGCGACTCCTCGGCGGCGGTCAGCGCCACGGGCGACTTCGGAGCGAAGCCGGACGTCAGCGTCCCGACACCGCTGAAGGCGGACGGCACGCAGGTCAGCACCCTCATCGAGGGCTCGGGCGCACCGCTCGAGAAGGGCCAGCTCGTCACCATCGACTACACCCTGGTCAACGGAGCGGACGGCACGGTCCTCGAGACCTCGCCCTACGACGGGTCGAGCACCGCCCGCTTCGGCGTCGGCGGAGCCGGGCTCGTCGGCCTGAACGAGGGCCTCCTCTGCACGCAGGTCGGCTCGCGCGTCGCCATCGCGATCGCCCCCGAGGACGGCTTCGGCCAGTCCTCGTCGCAGCTCGGCATCTCGGAGGACGACACGCTCGTGCTCGTCGCGGACGTCCGCGAGGCCTCGCTGGCCCGCGCGAACGGCGCCGTCCAGCCCGCGCCCGACGGCTTCCCGACGGTGACGCTCGGCGACGACGGACGCCCGGGGCTCGCGAAGCCCTCGGGCGACGCGCCGTCCGACCTCCGCATCGCCCAGCTCAAGAAGGGCGACGGCGACGTCGTCGCCGAGGGCGACCAGGTCGTCGTGGCCTACACCGGCTGGCAGTGGAGCGACGGGAAGGTGTTCGACTCCAGCTGGGAGAAGGGCGCTCCCGCCGTCTTCACGGCCGCCGACGGCTCGACCACCCAGGGCGGAGTCATCGCCGGATTCGCCGACGCCCTCATCGGCCAGCCCGTCGGATCCCAGGTCATCGCGGTCATCCCGCCGGACCAGGGCTACGGCGACCAGGGCTCCCCGCAGGGCGGGATCCCCGGCGGCGCGACGCTGATCTTCGTCGCCGACATCCTCGGAAAGGTCTGACCGGGCCCGGCCCTAGACTGGAGGGCGTGCCTTCCGACGCCCCGTCCTCGAGCCGCGTCCCGGCCGAGGAGCGTCTGTTCAACCTCGTGCTCGCGCTCGTCGCGGCCGAGAACGGACTGACGAAGGCCGACGTCCTCTCCACGGTGCAGGGCTACCGGCAGCGGGTGGGCCGGGGCGACCGGACCTCGCTCGAGCGCCAGTTCGAGCGCGACAAGGACGACCTGCGCGAGCTGGGCATCCCGATCGAGACGGTCGACGCCCCGGGCGACCCGGGCAACACCCAGACCGTCCGGTACCGCATCGCGAAGCGCAGCTACGACCTCCCGGCCGACCTGACCTTCGATCCAGAGGAGCTCGCGCTGCTCCGCCTGGCCGGGGCGGTCTGGCGCGAGGGGACGCTCTCGGCGGAGTCGCGGCGCGCGCTGATCAAGCTGCGCTCGATCGGGGTCGAGTCCGTCGACCCCGTCATCGGCATCAGCCCCTCGATCCGGGTCCGCGAGGCCTCGTTCGAGCCGCTCAACGCCGCGCTCGACCGCGGCCAGGTCGTCCGCTTCCCCTACCTGAAGCCCGGCGGCGAGGAGCCGCGCGTGCGCACCGTGCAGCCCCGCGCCCTGGTGAACCACCAGGGGCGCTGGCACCTCCACGGCTGGGACGAGGGCGCCGAGGGCACGCGGACCTTCCTCCTGTCGCGGATCGTCGGGCCGGTCGCGTCCACCGGCCGCACCGCGCCTCCCGCGGCGGGGGACCACGCGGCGACCGCTCTCGCCCAGCTCGACGAGATCCTGCAGCGCAACAGCGCGCTCCTGCGCGTCGCCCCCGACTCCGACGCCGCCCTCCGTCTCGGCGGGCGTGCCGAGGCCGAGGGCGAGGGCCAGGGCCTGCTGCGCCTGCACTACACCGACCCGGACGTGCTCGCGGACGAGCTCGCCGGTCACGGTCCCGAGGTGCGGGTGCTCGAGCCGGAGGAGCTCCGCCGACGCGTCCTCGACCGCCTCCGCCGCACCCTCGACGACCATGGAGGGGACTCTCATGGCTAGACCCCGCTCCCTGCAGGCGCGCGACCGCCTGGCCGTCCTCCTCTCCCTCGTTCCCTACCTGCTCGACCGGGGCCGCGTCTCCGTCGCCGAGGTCGCCGCGCACTTCGAGATCCCGGAGGAGGAGGTGCGGCGCGCGGTGCGCCTCATCGCCGTCTCGGGCATCCCCGGCGAGACCGCGCAGTACCAGGCGAACGACCTCTTCGACATCGGCTGGGACGACTTCGAGGAGAACGACCACGTCGTCCTCACCCACCAGGTCGCGATCGACGACTCGCCGAGGTTCTCGGCGCGGGAGGCCGCCGCCCTCATCGCCGGCATGCAGTACCTCGCAGCGCTGCCCGAGAACCAGGGCAACGACCGGATCGCCTCGCTGATGGGGAAGCTCGCGCGCGGCGCCTCCTCGGCCCCGAGCGCGGTGGCGGTCTCGCGCGGCACGGGCGCGGACAGCGCTGTGGCGCTCCTGCGGACAGCGATGGGCTCGGCGACGCAGGTCGCTTTCGACTACCGCAGCGCCCGCGGCGAGACCGAGTCCCGGCTCGTCGACCCCTTCGTGCTCGAATCGGTCGACCGGGACTGGTACCTGCGCGGATGGGACCACCTCCGCGAGGGCGTCAGGACGTTCCGGGTCGACAGGATGCGCTCCCTCCGCGACACGGGGACGCCGATCGTCCGGCGCCGCAACGAGGTGACCCTCTCGGAACGGCTCTTCGAGGCCTCCGCCTCCGATCTCGTCGTGGACCTGCGCGTCGCTCCCAGCGCCGTCGTGCTGCTGGGCGACTACGCGGCCGACGCCGAGTTCCCCGATCCCGTGCCGGGGGAGGAGGACCACGGTGTCCTCGTCCGTCTCCGCGTCGCCCATCTGGAGGGACTGACGCGCCTGGTGGCGTCGTTGGCGGGTCTCGTCACCGTGGTGGCACCCCCCGAGGCGCGCACCGCGGTCGCGCACTGGGCGGCCTCCGCGCTCGCCGCGAACGAGGGGGAGCCGTCGTGACCTGGTGGTCGTGGATCCTGATCTGGCTCGGCCTCGCGCTGGGCGCTCTGGCGATGCTGGTCCTCTTCGCCCTCTCCTACTGGCGCAAGGGGAAGGTGCTCCTCGGGCAGCTGTCCGAGGTCACCGCGAAACTCGAGACACTGAGTCCTGGAGTGACGGACGACCTGCCGCCCCGTCCGCCCTCGTCGTTGTTCGCCGATCGCGACGACGTGAGGCGTGCGCACGAGGGCCGGCGTGACGCACGTCGCGACAGGATCGATCTCCGCCGGTCAGGACGGGTCGAACGGGGTAAGCTCCTCGTACACCGCAACCGACAAGTGAAGTGAGTCTGCAATGTTCGCTGGCCTCCAGGGGTGGCACCTCCTCATCATCCTCGCCGTGATCCTCCTCCTGTTCGGTGCGCCCAAGCTCCCGCAGCTGGCCCGCAGTGTCGGGCAGTCGATGCGGATCTTCAAGAGCGAGGTCAAGACCATGAAGGACGAGGACGGCACCGAGCGCCGTGAGTCGACCGAGGGGACCACCGGCACCGTCGCCGGATCCACCGGCACGACCACCGGCACCGGCACCACCACGCCGCCCGAGTCCCCGCTCAAGTAATGACGTCCGTGGCACCGAAGAAGCCACGGACGAAGCGGACGAAGAACCCCGACGGGCGCATGTCGCTCGGGGCGCACCTCGTCGAGCTTCGCAACAGGCTCTTCAAGTCGGCGATCGCGATCGTCATCGCGTGCGTCGCGGGGTGGTTCGTCTCGGAGTGGGTCTTCGAGGCCCTCAAGGCTCCGATCTCCGAGGTGGCCTCCACCCAGGGCAAGGAGGCGATCCTCAACTTCCCGACGATCGCCGGTGCCTTCGACCTGCGGCTGCAGATCGCCATCACGGTGGGCATCGTCCTGGCGAGCCCGGTCTGGCTCTACCAGATCTGGGCGTTCCTCGTCCCGGGCCTGACCCGCAAGGAGATGCGGTACGGCCTCGGCTTCATCCTCACCGCCATCCCGCTGTTCTTCGCGGGCTGTGCGGCCGGCTGGTTCGTGTTCCCGCACATCGTGGAGCTCCTGACGAGCTTCACCGGCAGCAACGCGGCGAGCTTCCTCGACGCCAAGATCTACTACGAGTTCGTTCTCAAGCTCGTGCTGGTCGTCGGCATCGCCTTCGTGCTGCCCGTCTTCCTGGTGCTCCTCAACTTCCTCGGCATCCTCCCCGGCATGCTGATCCTCAAGTCGTGGCGCATCGCGATCATGGCGATCGTGCTCTTCACGGCGATCGCGACCCCCGCGGCCGACCCGATCTCGATGTTCCTCCTGGCCATCCCGATCATCTTCCTGTTCTTCCTCGCCTGCGGGATCGCGATCCTGCACGACCGGCGCGCCGCCAAGCGCCAGCTGGTGTTCGACGGCAGCCCCTCCGATCTGCCCGCGTGACCGGACCGTCTCCCGCCGAGCGGTTCGCCGCGTTCCGGACGCGCCAGGGCCACGCGAGGGTCGAGGCGTTCCGCTCGACCCTCGCGTTCGACCTCGACCCCTTCCAGTACGAGGCCTGCAGCGCTCTCGACGACGGCCACAGCGTCCTCGTCGCCGCGCCCACCGGCGCCGGCAAGACGGCGGTGGCCGAGTTCGCGATCCACCTGGCCATGCAGGACCCGACGGCCAAGGTCTTTTACACGACGCCGATGAAGGCGCTGAGCAACCAGAAGTTCCAGGAGTTCGTCGAGGACTACGGAGCCTCCGAGGTCGGTCTGCTGACCGGCGACTCCAACGTCAACGCGCGCGCCCGCATCGTCGTGATGACGACCGAGGTGCTGCGCAACATGCTGTACGCCGACTCGGACCTCCTGCGCGACCTCGCCTACGTCGTGATGGACGAGGTGCACTACCTCGCCGACCGCTTCCGCGGCGCCGTCTGGGAGGAGGTCATCATCCACCTCCCGCAGCGCGTGCGGCTGGTCTCGCTCAGCGCGACCGTGTCGAACGCCGAGGAGTTCGGCGACTGGCTCCAGACCGTCCGGGGCGAGACCGAGGTCATCGTCTCCGAGGAGCGGCCCGTCCCGCTCGACCAGCACGTCCTGGTGGGCGGCAAGCTGGTCGACCTCTTCGACTCCTCCGGTCGGGCGGCGACGAACCGGGTGAACCCCGAGCTCGCCCGCATGGCCCAGGGCGGCTCCCGGGTCGAGCGCGGCGGCAGGGGCGGCCGCAACGGCCGAGGCGGTCGCGGCCGCTACCCGGAGCAGCGCACCGAGGAGCTCGTGCTGCGCTCGGAGGTCGTCGAGATCCTCCGCGGCAAGAACCTCCTCCCCGCGATCTTCTTCGTCTTCAGCCGTGCGGGCTGCGACCAGGCCGTGCGCCAGGTGCTGCGGTCGGGCGTGCGCCTCACCGAGCGCCACGAGCGCGACGAGATCCGCGCGATCGTCGAGGAGCGGTGCCGGACGATCCGCGACGAGGACCTCGCGGTGCTCGGCTACTGGGAGTGGCTCGACGGACTCCAGCGGGGCGTCGCCGCGCACCACGCCGGGATGCTCCCCGCCTTCAAGGAGGTCGTCGAGGAGCTGTTCCTGCGCCGGCTCGTGCGCGTGGTCTTCGCGACCGAGACGCTCGCGCTCGGCATCAACATGCCGGCCCGCACGGTCGTCCTCGAGAAGCTCGAGAAGTTCAACGGCGAGGCGCGCGTCCCGATCACACCGGGGGAGTACACCCAGCTCACCGGCCGGGCGGGCCGACGCGGCATCGACGTCGAGGGCCACTCGGTGATCCAGTGGCGCGGCGGGATGGACCCTCAGGCGGTCGCGTCCCTCGCCTCCCGGCGGACCTACCCGCTCAACTCCAGCTTCCGCCCCAGCTACAACATGGCCGCGAACCTGATCGAGCAGTTCGGGCGGGTGCGCACGCGCGAGATCCTCGAGTCGTCGTTCGCGCAGTTCCAGGCCGACCGGTCCGTCGTCGATCTCGCCCGCCGGGTCCGCCAGCAGGAGGAGTCGATGGCGGGCTACGTCACGGCGATGCAGTGCCACCTGGGCGACTTCGAGCAGTACGCGGCGATCCGCCGTGAGATCGGCGACCTCGAGCGCCGGGGCGCGGTGCGCGGCGAGTCGGCCTCCCACGCCGAGCGCGAGAAGCGCCAGGGACAGCTCACGAGCCTGCGGCGTCGGATGAAGGCGCACCCGTGCCACGCCTGCTCCGACCGCGAGCAGCACGCGCGCTGGGCCGAGCGCTGGTGGAAGCTGCGCCGCGAGACCGACGAGATCGAGCGCCAGATCCGCTCGCGCACCGGCGCCGTCGCCCGCATCTTCGACCACATCACGGACGTGCTGCTCGAGCTCGGCTACTTCCGCCGGGACGAGGTCGGCGAGCTCTCGCTGACGCCCAACGGTCGCACGCTCCGCCGGATCTACGGGGAGCGGGACCTGCTCGTCGCCGAGTGCCTCCGGAAGCAGGCGTGGACGGAGCTCGATCCGGCCGGCCTCGCGGCGATGGCGTGCTGCCTGGTCTTCGAGCCGCGACGCGAGGAGGGGACGCTCGGCGAGCAGTTCCTGCCCCGCGGCGCGTTCCCCGAGGCGCTGGAGAGGACCCAGCTTCTGTGGGCCCGGCTCGACGACGTCGAGCGGGAGCACCGCTTGCCGGGCAGCAACCCGATCTCGACGAGCCTGGCGCTGTCCATGAACATGTGGGCCAAGGGCATGCCGCTCGACATGGTGCTCCGCGAGTCCGACATGGCCGCCGGCGACTTCGTGCGCTGGGCGAAGCAGACCATCGACCTCCTCGACCAGCTCTCCGTCGTCGCCGAGGGCAAGGTCGGCCGCGCGGCCCGGACCGCCCTCGACCTGGTCCGCCGCGGCATCGTCGCGTACTCGACGGTCGCATGACGCCGATCGCTCCTCCGCCCGACGGGCGGACCGTTCCGCTGTGGGTGGCGCTGCCCCTCGCCGCCCTCGGCGGCGCCGTGCTCGACCGCGGCTTCCCCGACTCCGACGTCTGGCCGCTGGCGATCGTGGGCGCCGCGGCGATCCTGTTCGCGCTGGCGGGGCGCGGCTTCTGGAGCGGGAGCCTCGTCGGCCTCGTCGGCGGAGCGGTCTTCTGGGGCGTCCACATCGAGTGGCTGACCCTCTACCTCGGCCCGGTCCCGTGGGCGGCCCTCGCCGGCCTGCAGGCGATCTTCTTCGCGCTCTCCGCGGGGCTGATGGCGGTCGTCTCCACGCGCGGCCACCGCGTCTGGACGGGACCGCTCGGCCGGATGGTCGGCCTCCCCGCCCTCCTGGGGGCGCTCTGGATCGGGCGCGAGTCGATCACCAGCGTCTGGCCCTACGGCGGCTTCGCCTGGGGCCGCCTCGCGATCTCGCAGTCCCTCGGCCCGCTCGCCGGTCTCGCGGCGTGGATCGGCTTCGCCGGCCTCGGCTTCGTGGTGGCGTTCCTCGCGGCCGTGCTCGCGCAGGCCGTCCGCGAGATGTCCGTCCCGGCCTCCTCTCGCGTCAGCGCTCTCGCGGGCTTCGCGATCGTGGCGCTGGTGTTCCCCGCCTGGCCGGCACCGACGGAGGGCACGACCCGGATCGCCGCCGTCCAGGGCGACTCCGATGCGGGCCTGTTCTCGCAGAGCTACCGCGGGCAGATCCTCGAGGACCACACCTCGGCGACGCTGCCGATCCTCGATCAGGACGTCGACATGGTGGTGTGGCCCGAGAACGGCGTCGACATCGATCCGACCCGGAACGCCCAGTCGGCCGCCGTCCTCGACTACCTCAGCCGGACGATGGACGCGCCGTTCGTCGTGGGCACGATCACGAACCCCTCGGACGACGTCTTCTACAACAGCTCGCTGCTCTGGAAGGCGGGGGAGGGGGCGACGCAGGTCTACGACAAGGTGCATCCCGTCCCGTTCGCCGAGTACATGCCGGACCGGGCGTTCTGGCGGATGTTCGCTCCGGACCTGGTCGACCTGGTGAGCCGCGACTACTCGATCGGCACCCGTCCCAACGTCTTCGACGTGAACGGCGTGCTCGCAGGCATCGCGATCTGCTTCGACATCTCGGACGACGCGCTGACGAACGCGATGGTCGACGGGGGAGCCCAGGTCATCCTCGGGCAGACCAACAACGCCGACTTCGGCCGGACCGACGAGAGCGTCCAGCAGCTCGCGATCGCTCGCCTGCGGGCCATCGAGACCGGGCGCAGCGTGGTCAACATCTCGACCGTCGGGACGAGTGCGATCATCGGGCCGGACGGCGCGACGATCGACTCCCTGACATGGTTCGAGCCGGGTGCCATGGTGGACGAGGTCCCCCTCAGCTCCACCACGACCCCGGCTCTGGTGTGGGCGCGAGACCTCGGCTGGTACTTCCTGGCCGCCGGTCTCATCGGCATGGTCTCGTTCGTCCTCAGGACGCGCGAGCCGCGACGCCGTTACCGCTGACCGGCGCTACGCGCCGATCTTGTGCTCGCCGCGCCTGGCGCGCAGATAGGCGAGCCGCTCCTCGAGCAGCTCCTCCAGCTCCGCGCGGGTCCGACGCTCGAGCAGCATGTCCCAGTGGGTGCGCGGAGCCTTCTGCTCGCCCTTGTCCACGACGACCGGCTTCGAGTCCACCATCAGAGTGGCCTCGTGACCGCAGGAGCGGCACTCCCAGGTCTCCGGTGCTTCCGCGTCGGCCGAGAACACCATGTCGGTGTCGTGGCCGCAGTTCGCGCAGTGGTACTCGTACGTCGATCGCGGGGAGAAGACGACGCCTTCTTCGCTCTGCAGGCTCTGGGATCCGAGCCGCATTCCTCGCAGGCTTCGATCTGCCATTGTGTGGTCTCCTCTCGCTGTGCTTCCCCAGTGTCAACGTCGTACCTGGAGGTGGTCTTCCCGTCCCTGCCATTGCCAGAGAATCCTCAGGTCGGAGGCGTATTCCGCGGTTCCTGAGGGCGTGGCTGACGGGCGCTGAGGAAGGCGTCGACGGCCGCTCGGGCGAGGTCGGTGCGGTCGGTCACGAGCCCGTCGATCCCGAGCGCGAGGAGCTGCTCCATCCGCTCCGGATCGTCGATGGTCCAGAGGTGGATCTCGCAGCCGGTCACCCGCAGCCGGGCGAGGATCCGCGGCTCGGCGACGCGGAGGCCGAGCGCGCGCTCGGGCACCTGGAGCGCGTCGATGCCGCGGAGAGCGAGACGCACGGGGAGGGCGGCGCCGAGGTGGGCGGCGACCAGGGCGACGACGAAGCGGACCGCCGACGCCGAGGTCGCGGCGCCGGGAAGACGGCGGAGGGCCGCTGCTCGACGGATCTCGGAGAACGAGGTGATCAGGACGCGCTCCGCGGCGGCGGCGCCGGACACCGCCGCGACGACCGGGTCGATCGCGTCCCGCGACTTCACGTCGATGTTGAAGCGCGCGCGGGGGAGTGCGGCGAGGGCCTGCTCGAGAGAGGCGAGCCGGGCGCCGCCCGCCAGTCGGAGATCGGCGAGCTCCTCCCACCGGGTGGCGGCGACGACGTGGCGGCGGCCGGAGCGGTCGATCACCTCGGCGTCGTGGACGAGCACGGCGACCCCGTCGAGGGAGGCGCGCGCGTCCGTCTCGAGGAGGTCCGCACCCGCGGCGAGGGCGCGTTCGAAGGCGGCGAGCGTGTTGCCCTCGGCCTGCGGGCCGAACCCGCGATGCGCGATCACCCGGGGGGTCGGCCCGCTCAGGGCGAGGGGTCGCTCAGGGGTGCGCATCGCGGACCGGGTCCGCGGCTAGACGGCCGGCGGCGGGGGAGTGGGCGCCGAGCCGGGGGCTCCGTCGGTCGTCGCGGGCGCCACGGGGGCGGACGTGTCGGATCCGGGCTCGACAGGAGTGGAGCCGACGGACCCGGATGCGGCAGGCGCGAACGCCGCAGGCGCCGACGGGGGTGCCGCGTCCTGCGGGCGGACCGCCGAGGCGGACTGGCCGCGCTGGCCGAGCGCGCCTCCGATGCCCTTCAGCGCCTCGGTGAGCTCGCTCGGGATGACCCAGAGCTTGTTCGCGCTGCCCTCGGCGATCTTGGGGAGTGTCTGGAGATACTGGTACGCGAGGAGCTCGCTGTCGGGGCGGCCCTCGTGGATGGCGTGGAAGACGGTGGTGATCGCCTTGGCCTCACCCTCGGCCCGCAGGACCGCCGCCTTCGCCTGGCCCTCCGCAGCGAGGATCGCGGCCTGGCGCTGACCCTCGGCGTTCAGGATCTGGGACTGCTTGGTGCCCTCGGCGGTGAGGATCACGGCTCGACGGTCGCGCTCGGCGCGCATCTGCTTCTCCATCGAGTCCTGGATGGAGAGGGGCGGGTCGATGGCCTTGAGCTCCACGCGTCCGACGCGGATGCCCCACTTGCCGGTGGCCTCGTCGAGGACGATGCGCAGCTGCCCGTTGATGTTGTCGCGGGAGGTCAGCGCCTCCTCGAGGTTCAGGCCGCCGACGACGTTGCGGAGCGTGGTGGTGGTCAGCTGCTCGACCGCGCCGAGGTAGTTGGCGATCTCGTAGGTCGCCGCGCGGGCGTCCGTCACCTGGAAGTAGACGACCGTGTCGATCGAGACGACGAGGTTGTCCTCCGTGATCACGGGCTGGGGCGGGAACGAGACGACCTGCTCGCGCAGATCGATCAGCGGGCGGACCCGGTCGATGAACGGCACGACGAGATTGAGGCCCGGCAGCAGGGTCTTGTGGTACTTGCCGAGGCGCTCCACGACCCCGGCGGTGGCCTGGGGGATGATGCGGACCGCTCGGAAGAGGACGACCAGGGCGAAGAGGACGACGGCGGCGACGACGACGATCGTCACGACGGAGGACGGTGTCACGGTGTGCTCCTTTCGGCGGGGACGACGACCGCGGTCGCGCCCTCGATGGCGGTGACGACGACTCTCTCGCCGACTCCGAGTGTGCGGTCCTCGACGAGCGGGGACAGGCGGACGGTCCAGGTCTCGCCGTTGGCGAGCTTGACCTGGCCGGCTCCGGGGGCGGCGAGGACGACGCTGCCGGAGAGCCCGAGGAGAGCGTCCGCTCCGCTGGGGGTGGGATCGCCGCCCCGCTTCAGCAGCCGCAGCAGCGGCGGACGGACGGTGAACAGCAGGAGGGCGGCGAGGACGGCCGCGACGGGGACCTGGACCCAGAAGGGAGCCCCGACCAGCCCGGTCAGCAGTCCGCCGATGCTGCCGACGGCGAGCATCAGGAACGTGAACTCGAGAGTGATCATCTCGACGATCACGAAGATGAGGATCAGCGCGAGCCAGAGGATCCACGCGTACTGGGTGACAGCGTCCATGCTGTGTGCTCCTTCCCCTCGACGAGCATTCCCAGGCTATCAACGCCCCCCGGACGAGGGCTGGGAGAGGGGGTGCGCCGACGGTCTCGAGGCCCTTGGTAGACTCCTCCGTCGGGCCGTGGCCCGTCATCGTGCCCGATCCGGTCTCCGAGCCGGCGTCCTGGAGGAATACCCGTGTCCAATCCCCTCGCCCCCGGCTCCTTCGACGGCAAGCGCGCTCTCGTCACCGGGTCGTCCCGCGGCATCGGCGCCGACACGGTCCGCTACCTGGCCGAGGCCGGAGCCCGCGTCGTCGTCAACTACCGCTCGAAGGCGCCGCGCGCCGACAAGCTCGTCGCGCAGATCGTCGAGGCCGGCGGCACCGCCGTCGCCGTCGGAGCCGATCTCACCGACGCCGACTCGCGCGCCGAGCTCTTCTCCCGCATCGAGAAGGAGTACGGAGGACTGGACGTGCTCGTCCTGAACGCCTCCGGCGGCATGGAGAGCAACATGGGGGAGGACTACGCGATGGTCCTCAACCGCGACTCGCAGGTCGCCGTGCTCGACGCGGCGCTGCCGCTGCTCTCCGAGGGCTCTCGTGTCGTGTTCGTCACGAGCCACCAGGCGCACTTCATCCGGACCACGCCCACGATGCCCGAGTACGAGCCCGTCGCGCTCTCCAAGCGCGCCGGCGAGGACGCCCTGCGCGAGCGGATCGGCGAGCTCGCCGAGCGCGGGATCGAGTTCGTCGTCGTCTCGGGCGACATGATCGAGGGCACCATCACCGCGACCCTGCTGGAGCGCGCGAACCCGGGCGCGATCAGCTCGCGTCGCGAGTCGGCCGGCAAGCTCTACAACGTGCAGGAGTTCGCGGCCGAGGTCGCTCTGGCGGCCGTCGAGCCGATCCCCGCGGACAACACCCGCCTCGTCGGCGACATCTCCGACTTCGCCTGATCCTGTCCGGGGGCTGACGCCGGCGCACGGGTCTGCGCTCCTCGACGGATGACCCCGGTCGACGGCAGCGGACCGGCATCGGGGGAGTCCGATGCCGTCGTGGGCGCAGTCCGTCCGTCGGCGGACACCGGGCGGCGTGAGCATCCTTCTCGATGCAGCCGCGGTGATGGTGAACCTGCGGGAGCGCTCGCAGGGCCGCTGACGCGCGTTACCGCAGGCGCCCGAGAGGATCGGGCCGACGACGGCGTCCGCGCCACGATGACCGTCGATCCGCAGCTGCGGCTGGTCACGCGCTTCGACACTCCGACCGAGACGTGCTGGTACGAGGACGTCGAGGCGTGGGTGGAGCATTCGCCGATCCGCTGATGACGTGCCGGACCGTCGGGCGGCCTCAGTCCCGGTCCGTCCGGCCCCTCCGCCGTTATCCGATAATGCACATTATGTCAGTTCGACCGAAGTCCCGTTCTGCAGGGATGGCGATCGGCTCCCCTCAACGCTCCTGCGACAGGACGTCATCGATCGCCGCCGCGCTCCGATGGCAGACCGGGCGCTTCGACGGTGAGGCCTCGGATCACCGCGGCGACGACCATGCGCTGCGTGAGTTCGGCGCTGGTGTCCACGGGCCACTGGCTCACCGACCCGACGTGCGCCGCGACGACCGCCTTCGCCAGGACGGCGGACTCGACGGCGGGGACGCGGCCGTGCACGGCGGCGAGGGCGGCGAAGCGCTCGCCCAGCTCGCGCGAGACGCGGTCGTCGTCGATCATCATCCGCTCGGCGAACTCCGGGTCCGCGGCAGCGCGTGCCAGGAGCACCGACCGCAGGGAGAACCACTCGCGGCTGGACGGGAGCGCGTCGAGGAGGGAGCGTACGGCGCCGTCGAGGGTCGCCGCGCGGTGCTCCTCCTGCAGCTGGACGTCGAGGGCCTCCTGCAGGCTCCCCCACACTCTCGCGGCCTGCTCCTCGTGGAGTGCGAGGAAGAGCTGGTCGACACCGGCGAAGTTCGAGTAGAACGCGCCGCGGGTGAAGCCCGCCTGCGCGCAGATGTCCTCGACGCGCTGGCCGATGGTGCCCGTGCTCTCGAAGAGCTCGGCGGCCGCGGCGAGGAGACGTCGTCGCGTCTCGCTCCTCCGCCGGACCGGAGCCTGCTCGCCTGTGACCACGCCCCCAGCCTATTCGGATCCTTGCGCTGGATGGGCCTTTTCAGTACGTTTCGTTTCCAATGCATACCGTATCGAGAACTGGAACGCCCGAACCTCGACGGCGACGGTCCCGGTGGCTGCCGACCGCGACCGTCGTGCTCATCGGGGCGGTCCTCGCCTGGCTGAACCGGGTGGAGTGGTGGGGGTGGCTCGTCGTCGCGGCGGCCGCGGTCCTGATCGCGGCCGTCTCGAGGAGCTGGCGGCACCGGCACTGGATGCTGCGTACGGCGGCCTGGGTCGCGTCCGCAGGGCTCGTCGGAGCCGTCGCCCTCGCCGCGGGTCCTCTCCCGGCGACGCGGACGCTCGCCGGTCCGCACACCGCCCCGGTCACGACCCGGCAGGGCGACGTCGTCGGTGTGCACGACGCCGCGGCCGGGGTCGACGCCTTCGCGGGGATCCCCTACGCCGCTCCCCCGGTCGGCCCGCTGCGCTGGGAGGCGCCCCGCCCGGCCCCGCAGCGGTCGGCGACCCTCGTGGCCGACGACTTCGGCCCCTCCGCCGTTCAGCCGGAGCCGACGTTCCTCTCCCGAGCGGCGACCCGCGTGCTCGACCTGCCGCTGGAGGAGACGCTCCTCGGCGGGTACGCGACGGACGAGGACAGCCTCCGCCTGAACATCTGGACGCCGGCCGGCGGGGCGGGCGACTCCAGCCCGGTCCTCGTCTACCTCCACGGCGGCGCGTTCGTCTCGGGGTCCGGCGCCCTCCCCGCCTACGACGGCGCGGCGCTCGCCTCCCGGGGCGCGGTGGTCGTCACCGTCGCCTACCGTCTGGGCGTCCTCGGTTTCCTCGCCGGTGATGTGCTCGGCGGCGGCACCCCGGGGAACCAGGGACTGCTCGACCAGGTCGCCGCTCTGCAGTGGGTGCAGGACAACATCGCCGCTTTCGGCGGGGACCCGGGGCGGGTGACGGTCGCCGGCCAGTCCGCCGGCTCCGGCAGCGCCTGCATCCTCGGGGCCTCGCCCCTCGCGGCCGGCCTCCTCCACGGGATCATCGGGGAGAGCGGAGGATGCCTGGGGTCGGCGGGAGATCGCGAGGCCGGCGACCTCTACGACGACGCCGCCACCGCACGGGAGGCGGCTGCGCGCCTGAGCGAGGCCCTCGGCGGGGCGAGCCTGGCCGAGATGCGGGCCCTGCCGGCCGAGCGCATCGTCGCGGCCGCCGCGGGCCTCTCGCAGCACTGGTGGCCCTCGATCGACAGCGTCGTCCTCCCCGACACGCCGCTCGCCGTCTACGAGGCCGGTCGGCAGAACGACGTCCCCCTCCTGCTCGGCAGCAACTCCGACGAGACCTCGCTCGATCTGCTGGGAGGCGTCGACCCGGATCCGGACGCCTACGAGCAGGAGGTGCGCCGGGAGCACGGAGACGACGCGGACCGCTTCCTCGCGCTGTACCCGGGTGCCGTCGAGGACCAGGTCGTCGACTCCCGGCTGCGCGCCGGCAGCGACCGGACGATGACCGCCCCGATGCGGCTCTGGGCGCTGACGGCCGCCCGGACCGGGCGGGCGCACGTCCACGCCTACATCTTCACGCGCACTCCCCCGGAGAGCGGACTCGAGCGGTTCGGCGCGTACCACGGCGCCGAGGTGATGTACGCGTACGGGAACCTCGGGGCGGACGGCGACGCCGACTACACGGACGTCGACCGCCGGCTCGAGCAGGAGATGACCGCGCGCTGGCTCGCGTTCGTCTCCCACGGCGATCCGGACGCCGCCGGCCGCGAGCGGTGGCCGGCCGTCCAGGAGGATCCGGACAGCGTGCTCGAGTTCGGCGACGTCGTCCGGGTCGCCGGGCGCCCGTCCCCCGACGCGGTCGACTTCTGGCTCGCGGGGACGGGCTGACGCGGGGCGCTCCTCGCGGCGGAACCCTCCGGTCAGCGGGGAGCCTCCGCTCAGAGCTGCCCGACGAGGTGCGCCTGCCGGCCGTCGCGCGCGAAGACCGGGATGACGGCCAGCGGCGCGTCGGCGACGATCCACTGCCCGCCCTCGTGCTCGGCGCCCGTCGAGAGCTCCGTCCAGCGCGCCCCGGCGGGCAGGTAGACCCGTCGGGAGACGTCTCCGGCGTGCGTGACCGGAGCCACCAGCAGGTCCGAGCCGAAGAGGTACTGGTCGGCCAGATCCCAGGCCTCCGGGTCCCCCGGGAACTCGTGGAACACCGCGCGCAGCACGGGCTGGCCCAGCTCGTGCGCCTCCCGCATCGCCTCGCGCGTGTACGGGCGCAGGGTCTCGCGCAGATGCAGCAGGCGGGTGAGGATCGGCGTCGCCTCCTCGCCGAAGCTCCACACCTCGTTCGCGGCTCCGGTCGCGGCGCGGCGGCTCCCGTCGGCGGCCGTGACCGGGGCCGACGGCGCACGGTCGCCGTGGAGGCGCATCACCGGGCTGAACGCGCCGAACTGGAACCAGCGCACGAGGAGCTCACGGAACTCCGGATCCGACGGGTCTCCCCCGGCGAATCCTCCGATGTCGGTCGTGAACCACGGGATCCCCGCGACGCCCATGTGGATGCCGGCCGTGATCTGGTGGCGCAGGTCCGCGAAGGTCGAATGGATGTCGCCCGACCACACGAGCGCGCCGTAGCGCTGGCTGCCCGCCCACGCGGTGCGGACGAGGTTGACGATCGCGGTCTCCCCGCCCTCGCTCTGCCCCTCGAAGAAGCCGCGGGAGAACGCCTGCGGGTAGAGGTTGCCGACCTGGACGGCGGGGCCGGCGGCGTAGCGGTAGTTGTCGAAGTCGTAGACGCCGTACTCGGGCTCGGCCTCGTCGAGCCAGAAGAGCCGGATCCCGTGCTCGCCGTAGTTGCGCCGGCACGCCTCCCAGACGAACCTCCGGGCGGCGGGGCTCGTCGCGTCGTAGAACGCGCTCGGACCCTCGAACTGCATGTGCAGGTCCAGGCCCCGCTCTGCCTTGACGAGGAGGTTCCCCTTCTTCATCGCGATGTAGTTCTCGGACTCGACCGACACCTGCGGCCAGACCGAGACCATCAGCTCGATCCCGAGCTCGCGCAGCTCGGCGACCATGGCGGACGGATCCGGCCAGAACTCCTCCTCGAAGCGGAAGTCGCCCATGTGCGGCCAGTGGAAGAAGTCGGCCACGATCACGTCCATCGGCAGGCCGCGGCGCCGGTGCTCGCGGGCGACCTCGAGCAGCTGCTCCTGGTTCCAGTAGCGCAGCTTGCACTGCCAGAAGCCGAGGCCGTGCTCGGGCATCATCGGGACGTGCCCGGTCGCGTCGGCGTAGGCCCGGGTGATGTCGGCCGGGGTCTCCCCCGCGGTCACCCAGTAGTCGAGCTGCTGGGAGGACTCGGCGGACCACTCCGTGCGGTTGGCCGCGAAGGTCGCGCGGCCGATCGCGGGGTTGTGCCAGAGGAAGCCGTAGCCGCGGCTCGACAGCACGAACGGGACGCTCGACTGGGAGTTGCGGTGCGCGAGCTCGAGCGTGCAGCCCTTCAGATCGAGGATGTCCTGCTGGTACTGCCCCATCCCGTACAGCTTCTCGTCGGGGGACGTCTCGAACAGCGCGGTCAGCCGGAAGTCGCCGCCCAGGTGCGGACGCTGCTCGCGGGCGCGCAGCTTGAGCGCTCCCCCGCTCCCGAGCTCCCGGAAGAGCAGCTCCCCCCGACGGTCGTAGAAGGAGAGGGAGCAGGAGAGCTCGTGGTAGCCGGTCTGGTACCCGTAGCCCTCCTGCTGCTCGAGGACGACGGTGATGCCGCCGGCGCGCAGCGTCGCCCGCGGTCCCTCGATCGAGACCTCCGGCGCGTGGCGCTCGGGGGCGATCAGCGCCCAGTCGGTGTCGAGGACCTCCCCGGACCGGCGGGCGCGGACCCGGACGCTGTCCCTCCCCCACGGCTCGACGACGACGGTCTCGCCGTCGCCGCGCCAGACGAGGCGGTCCCCCTCGAGCGCGAACGCGTCGGTGTCCATGTGCTCCTGCTTCCTCGAGTCGGGCACGGCGCTCAGTCCTTGACCGCGCCGGCGGTGACCCCGGCGGCGACGTAGCGCTGGGCCACGATCAGCAGCACGGCGGCCGGGATGGAGGCGATCACGGCGGTCGCCATGATCCCGTTCCAGTTGGTGGTGGTCGATCCGATGTAGCGGTAGAGGCCGAGGGTGAACGGCACGATGCTGTTGCCCGAGGTGAGCGAGTTCGCGTTGAGGAAGTCGGCCCAGGCGAACAGGAACGAGAACAGGCCCGCGGTCACGATCGAGTTCCGGCTCAGCGGGATGACGATCGAGACGAAGGAGCGCCAGTTGCTCGCACCGTCGATCCGCGCGGCCTCGATCAGCTCGTCGGGGATGCCGAGCATGAAGGCCCGGAGGATGATCACCGCGAACGGCACGGAGGCGGTCGCGTCGGCGAGGATCAGGCCCGGATAGGTGTTGAGCAGCCCCAGCGCGTTGTAGATCGCGAACAGCGCGGTGACCAGGACGATCCCGGGGATCATCTGGGCGAGGAGGAACACGAACATCACGACGCCGGTCCCCCGCACCCGGAACTTCGCCATCGCGAAGGCGGCGGGCAGGGCGATCGCCAGCGTCAGGATCACGCAGCCGATCGAGATCACGAGGCTCGTGATGAGGTTCGGCAGCTGCGTCGAGAACGCCTGCACGTACCCGTCGAGGGTCGGGTCGCCGGGGAACAGGCTCGGCGGGGTCTGGATCAGGTTCTGCGGCTTGGTCAGCGAGACGTTGACCATCCAGTAGAGCGGGAAGAGGAGGAAGCCGCAGAGCACGATCGCGATGACCACGTCGATCCCGCGGCGCAGCCCTGTGGTGTGCCGGTTCATCCGAGGTCCTCCTTGCGCTGGGCGCGGATGTAGATCACGCCGAAGACGAGGGCGACGATCACGAGGATCTGGCCGGCCGCCGCACCGACTCCGAACTGCAGGTCGGTGAAGGACTGCTCGTAGGCCCAGGTCGCGAGGGTGTGCGAGCTGTTGGCCGGGCCTCCCTTGGTGAGGATCCAGATGACGTCGAACACCTTGATCGTGTAGACGAGGCCGAGGAGGAGCGTGACGGAGGTCACCGGTCGCAGCAGCGGCCAGGTGATGCTCCAGAAGGACCGCCAGCGCGAGGCGCCGTCCAGTGCCGCGGCCTCGTAGAGGCTCTCGGGGATGCCCTGCAGGCCTCCGTGCAGCAGCACCATGTTGAACGGGATGCCCAGCCAGATGTTGGCGATGATGACCGCCCACAGCGAGACGGACGGATCGGTCAGCCAGCCGACCGGCGTGCCGATCGCGGCGTTCAGGATGCCGAACTGCTGGTCGAAGATCCAGCGCCAGGCCGTCGCCGAGACGATCAGCGGCAGGAGCCACGGCAGCAGGATGAGGGAGCGGAACGTCGCCGAGAGCGGGAAGCGGCGGCTGAAGAACAGCGCCAGGGCCATGCCGATCGTGAACTGGCCCACCAGCGAGACCACGGTGAAGACCACGGTGTGCCAGGCGATGCTCGCGAAGATCGGATCGGTGACGACCGTGACGTAGTTGTCGAAGCCGACGAAGGGGGCGATCCCGGTCACGAAGGACGACGGTCCGAAGTCCTGGAGGCTGAGGACGACGCCGCGGATGATCGGGTAGACGAAGAAGACGGCGAGGAAGATCACCACGGGCGCCATGAAGGCGGCGGCGGCGAGGCGGAGGTGGGAGCGGGGTCGGCGGCGGGCGGGCGGCCTGGTGGCCGCCCCGCCCGCGACCGGCGCCGTGAGCACGGCGGGGTCGGTCATGCGGCCGCTACTTCAGGCTCGCCGCGGCGTCGTCGAGGGCCGCCTGCGGCGTCTTCGAGCCGGTCAGCGACTCCTGGATCGCGGTCCAGAGCGCCTTCGAGGTGTCGGGGTAGGCGACGCCGAGGTCGCTGGTGCGTCCCTGCGCGACCGAGATGGCCTCCACCCACGGCTGGAGCGCGGGGTCCTCGGTCGCCTGCTCGGCGGCCGCGTCGGCGTACGGCATGATGTACGACTGGCCGGCCGCCCAGGCCTTCAGGCTGTCGGGCTGGATGACGCACTGCGCGAACTCCGTGGCGAGCGTCTGCTTCGCGGCGTCGGAGGCGACCACCTCGACGAACTCGCCGCCGAGCGGGCTCGGTGCCGCTCCCCCGTCCTTCGCCGGGATCGGCACGACGCCGTAGTCGATGCCCGCCTCGTCGAGGGCGGAGAGCTGCCAGGTGCCGTTGACCATCATCCCGAGCTTGCCTGCGAGGAACTGGTCGCGGACGTCCTGCTGGTTGGCGTTGACGTTCGCCTGCGAGGCCGAGCCGCTCTTCACCAGGTCGGTCCAGAGTGCGAGCGCCGAGACGGCGTCGTCGGAGGAGATGTCCTCGAGGGTCGCACCGGAGCCCCAGAAGAAGGGCAGGAACTGGAAGGTGCCCTCCTCGGTGCCGATCGCGGAGAAGCCGAGCCCGGTGACGTCGCCCGCGGTGAGGGCTTTCGCGGCGGTGGTCAGCTCGTCCCAGGTCGTCGGCGGAGTGACGCCGGCTGCCTCGAAGAGCGCCTTGTTGTAGAAGAGCGCGAGGGTGTTCGAGCCGATCGACGAGCCGTAGGTCTTCCCGTCCAGCTGGCCGGCGGCGAGCACGTTCGGGAGGACGTCGCTGGTGTCGAGCCCGGAGGCGGCGTTGTCGACGAGCAGGCCGGTGTCGGCGAACTTCGCGACGTTGGGGTTGTCGAGGACGACCAGGTTCGGCGTGGTCTTCGACGCGGCCGACTGCAGGAGCTTGGTGGTGAGGTCGGGGTCGGAGGTGCGCTCGAGGGTGATCCCGGTCGAGGCCTCGCAGCCGGCCAGGAGCTGGCCGTAGGGGGAGGACGCGTCGTACTGGGTGAAGCTGTCCCAGAGGGTGAGCGACTTCGACGAGTCGTCGCCCGCTCCCTGTGCGCTGCACGCGCTGAGGGCGACTCCGGCGATGAGGACGAGGGAGGCGGCGCCTGCGGCCCGTCGGATGCTGTTCTTCACGGTATTCCTCTCTGAATACGGTCGGAACGAGCGGAGCGCTCGCGCCGGGAAGACCCTCCGGGGGCGCCCGCTGGGGCGGTCCGTCCGGAAGTCGTGGCGAGCCTAACCGAGTCGGAGAACCGGTTCAATAGATTTCGGAGAACCGGTTCACCGATCGCCCGGGGAACGCCCCCGGCGACCCGGTCGACGTCAGCCGCGCGCCCGCCGCCACGAGGGGACGACGCCCCGGCTGGTGCCCGGCGAGAAGGGCGCGGTGGTGCCGAGGTCCACGACCACCGCGGGCAGCAGCTCCGTCACTCCCGGAGTCGCGGTGCCGGCGAGCTCGTCGAGCACCAGGTCGACCGCCCGCGAGACCATCTCGTCGCCGGGCAGGTCCACCACGGTGACCGGCTGGTCGGCGTGCCGCATCACCGCCTCCGGGGCGATGGTCATGATCGAGCAGTCCTCCGGGACGCGCAGGCCCAGGCCACTGAGGCGCTGCAGGAACGGCTCGAGCACGCCCGGCCCGTGCGTGACCACGGCGCTCAGGCCGGGGAGCTGCTCCTGCGCCTGCTCGAACCAGTCGTCGACGTCGTCGGTGCTGGGGATGACGGCTCCCCGCACGCCGCGCAGGCGGCACTGGTCGAGGAAGCCCTCGCGGAACCGCAGGGCGAAGGCGTAGCCGCTCTCGTAGGCGTCGGGGCCCATCCCGAGGACCGCGATCTCGACGTGCCCGAGGTCGGCGAGGTGGTCGACGGCGACCCGCGCCGCGCCGTCGAAGTCGAGGTCGATCGCGCTGAACGGGCTGCCCTCGCCCGGGTAGCCGACCAGCGCGGTCGGCAGGCCGATGCTCGCGAGGACCGGCAGCCGGGGGTCGTCCCGGCGGATGTCCATCACGACGAGCGCGTCGGCGAGGACGTCGCGCGCCAGCTCCCCCTCGCCCGTGCCCATCATCAGCAGGTCGAAGCCGCGGGCGCGGGCCGCGTACATCGCCGCCCGCACGAAGCGCATGAAGACGTCGACATCGGTCTGCCGCGACTCCGGATCGACGGAGGCGAAGAAGCCGAGGATGTTCGTGCGCCGCAGCGCCAGGGCCCGCGCCATCGGGTCGGGCCGGTAGCCGAGCCGCTCGACGCTCGCGAGCACGCGCAGCCGGGTCGCCTCCGGGAGCTTCTTGTTGCCGGAGAGCACGTAGGACACCGTGCTGCGGGCCACCCCCGCATCGGCCGCGACGTCGCGAATGGTCACCATGGGCTCAGCGTAGTGAGGGCCCGGCGACGGGAGGGCCCGCCGGCGACCCCCTCGACCGGCGGGCAGCAGCGTGCGCACCCGGGCGGTCCGGCCGTCCCGCCGTGGGGGGAGAGCCGTCCAGGCGAGCCGCGCGACGGCGCCGACGGACGCAGGCCGCGGACGAGCAGTCGGTCACGGTTGCGCACGGGTCCGACGGGCACGTACGGTCGACCCGTACCTCGTCGCGAGCCGCGACGTCGGTGCGGCCGCCACACCGGCCGATCCAGCGGCTCGCGGTCACGGGGGCTCCCCGCACGGAAGACGGACTCTTGCGCCCCAGCACCGGTACTGCGTCCACGACGCAGCAGCTGCTCTCGCACTGACGTCCCCCGTGCCCGCCCCTCAGGGGCGAGCCGTTGCTCCTTCGGAGCCCGGTGGTCGTCGTGCGCCGACACCGACCCCTGGAGCACCGTGCCCTCCACTTCCCGCACCACCCCGCCCGCCGTCGTCCTCCACGACTGCACGTTCGCCTGGCCCGACGGCTCCGTCGTCCTCGACCGCGTGACCACTGCGTTCGGCCGCGGGCGCACCGGTCTCGTCGGCGCGAACGGCGCCGGCAAATCCACCCTCGTCCGCCTCGTCACCGGCGGCCTCTCCCCCACCGCCGGGAGCGTCTCGACGACGGGACCCGTCGACCTGCTGCCCCAGCGCCTCCGGCGAGGGCCCGACGACACCGTCGCCGATCTCCTCGGGATCCGGCAGCGCCTGGACGCTCTGCACGCGATCCTCCGCGGCGACGCGGATCCGAGGCACTTCGAGGTGCTCGCGGACGACTGGGACCTCGAGGCCCGGGCGCTCGCCGCACTCGGCGACGCCGGTCTCGACCTGGAGGAGGCGGACCTGCTGCGGCCGGTCGCGACCCTCTCCGGAGGGCAGGCCGTCCTCACGGCCGTGACCGGCGTCCGGCTGCGCGGCCGGCCGATCGCCGTGCTCGACGAGCCGACGAACGACCTCGACCGGCGCTCCCGAGGGCTTCTGCTCGACCTGGTCGACCGGTGGCGCGGGACGCTCGTGCTCGTCAGCCACGACCGGGAGCTGCTCGAGCACGTCGACGAGATCGCGGAGCTGCGCGACGGGGCCGTCCGCACCTCCGGCGGGACGTTCTCGGCGTTCGAGGAGCGGCTCGCCCTCGAGCAGGCGGCCGCGGAGCGCGATCTGCGCGACGCCGACCGGCTTCTCCGCGCCGAGCGGCGGCAGCGCATCGAGGCCGAGACGACCATCGCCCGTCGGGCGCGGGCGGGGGCGCGATCGGCGGAGTCGATGCCCGCGATCCTCGCGAACGCGCGGAGAGGACGCGCCGAGGCGACCGCGGGACGGCTGCGCTCCGGGCACGGGGCCGCGGAGGCGCGGGCGCGCGAGCAGGTCGACGCCGCGTCGCGGGCAGTCCGGGACGACGACCGGGTCCGCCTCGACCTGCCGGACCCCGGGGTCGCGGCCGGGCGCCGTCTGGCGGAGGTGACGGTGCGCGGCCGGACGACGGTGCTCCAGGGGCCGGAGCGGATCGCCGTGGTCGGCGCGAACGGGACGGGGAAGACCACCCTGCTCGAGCACCTCGTCGGGGCGCCGGGTGCGCGGGAGCATCCGCTCGCCGGCACCACGGCCCGAGCGCTGACGGAGCGGGTCGGCTGGCTCCCCCAGCGCCGCGAGGGACTCCTCGACGAGGAGGCCACCGTGCGGGAGCACGTCTCCCGGGCCGCGCCGGATCGTCCGGCGGTCGAGCTGCGGAACGCCCTCGCGCGGCTCCTGGTGCGCGGCGACGTGGTCGATCGGAGGATCGCGTCGCTCTCGGGCGGCGAGCGGTTCCGCGTCGCGCTCGCCGGGCTCGTGCTGGCGCAGCCCGCTCCGCAGCTGCTCGTGCTCGACGAGCCGACGAACGACCTCGATCTCGCCACGACCGACCACCTCGTCGACGTTCTCGCCGCCTGGCGGGGCGGCCTGGTCGTCGTCAGCCACGACGAGGCGTTCCTCGACCGGCTCGGACTCCACTCCCGAGTGGTGCTCGACGCGGAGTGACGGCTGGTCCCCCGGCCCCCGGCGGTTCTGGCCTCGACCGGGCCCCTGCCGCCGGGGAGACTGGCCGGGCCCCTCCCGCCCCCAGCGAACGGACCGACGTGCTCACCGGACTCAGCGCCTTCCCCCTCACACCGCTCCGCGACGACAGCATCGACGAGCGGTCGTTCGCCGCTCTCGTCGAGCGGCTCGCGCGGGCGGGAGTCGACTCGATCGGCGCCCTGGGCTCGACCGGCTCGGCTCCGTACCTGGACCGCGGCGAGCGCCGGCGCGCCGCCGAGATCGCCGTCCGCAGCGCCGGCCCGGTGCCGGTCGTGGTCGGGATCGGGGCGCTGCGCACCTCGCAGGTGCTGGCGCTCGCCGAGGACGCGCAGAGCGCCGGGGCGAGCGCGGTGCTCCTGGCGCCGCTCGGCTACCAGCCGCTGACGGACGAGGACGTGCTCGGGCTCTACGAGGACGTGACGGCTCAGCTCTCGGTGCCGCTCGTCGTGTACGACAACCCCGGGACGACGCGCTTCTCCTTCTCCGACGACCTCTACGGGGCCGTCGCCCGGCTGCCGCAGGTCGCCTCCCTCAAGATCCCCGGCGTGCCGGAGGGACCGGGCGCCGCGGCGGCGCGCGTCAGCGAGATCCGGGCGCGGGTGCCGGAGGGGGTCACTGTCGGGGTCTCGGGGGACGCCGCGGGTGCGCGCGGGCTGCTCGGCGGCTGCGACGCCTGGTACTCGGTGATCGGCGGCATCTTCCCGCGGACGGCGCTGTCGATCGCCCGGGCGGCGCAGTCGGGCGACGACGCGGCGGCGATCGCGGGATCGGCGCGCCTGCAGCCCGTCTGGGACCTCTTCTCGGAGCACGGCGGCAGCTACCGCGTGGTCGCGGCGATGGCGGAGCAGCTCGGTCTCGCCGAGGCGCGCTGCCTCCCGCGTCCGGTCCGCGGGCTGGATGCACGGGCGCGGGCCCGGGTCGCGGAGGTCTTGGCGGAGCTGGGGCCTGTGCTGGAGTGATCCGCGGGCGGGTCGGCGGGAGGACAGGTCGGACGGCGTGGTCGTTCCGGACCGCTGGCGAGCGCGAGGAAGCCGGGAGCCTTCACACCGGGGGGCCGGACCGGTGTGGGGAAGTGCTCCCGAACGGAGCGAAAGGGTCGGAATCGGCGGGGCGGGCGATCAGGAACGGGCCTCTCCTTCGCTTCCGGAGCGCCTCGATCCGCCGCCGATGCGGTCGCCGAGCCGCCGACCGTTCCGCCCCTGCGGCGTCGTCCCTCCGCCGTCCCGCGACTGGCGCGCATCGACGGGTCGTCCGGCCGGTCCTCCGGCTAGCGTTGTGGGCACACCCCCCGCCGACCCGGACCGCTCCGCCGACCTCGTCGGCCCGCGGTCCCTGCACGAGGAGCTTCCGTGTCCCCCGACGATTCCGCAGGACCCCCCTCTCGAACTCCCGGCCTCCGGCGGCGCACCGTCGTCGGCGGCGCCCTCACGGGTGCTCTCGCTCTGGGCGCGGCGACGCTCCCGGCCGCCTCCGCCTCCGCCTCCCCCGTGCCCGGCCTGCCCGGGGAGAAGACCCGCACGATCAACGTGAGGACGAAGAACCGCGGCGTGCTCTACGACGTCCTCACGGTCTCGATCGCGGGTGACCTCGCGCGGATCTTCGTGCCGCAGACGGTGAAGCCGCGGCAGGCCGCGGCGGTACCGGTGATCTGGTTCATCCACTCCGCGCAGGCCGACCACACCTCGCTGTCCAGCGTCTTCGCGTACCCGGCCGAGCTCGCCGTCGAGCGGGGCGCCATCGCGATCTGCCAGACGCTCGGCGGAACGATCTGGACCAACGACACCGCGCAGAAGCACCAGCGGAACGGCTACGCCTACCTCTCCGGCCAGTTCCCGATCGCCGCGAGCTACCTCTGGGCGATGTCGGCCGGCGGTGCGCTCGCCTGCGAGGACTACGGCGCGCGGGTCTTCCCCGGCATCAACGGCGTCTACCTGGTCAACGGCGTCTACGACCTCCGCGACACCCACGACCGCACGACGCGGGGCCGCTTCTCGATCGGCGGTGCCTTCGGCGGCAGCACCGCTCAGATCGACTCCCACAACCCGAAGCGGCTGCCCGCCTCCGCCTGGGCCGGCGCGAACATCCGCGCGGTGGTGTCCGACACGGCCCACCCGGACCCGAGCGTGCCGCCGGCACTGCACGGGCTCGCCCTCGTGAAGAAGGCGACGGCCACGGCCAGGGAGGCGACCGTCCGGACGCACGCGCTCGGCCACAACGCACCGTCGTGGGTGAACCAGGACGGCATCGACGCGATCTTCCGCTGGCACGCCGGGCTGGCCGCCGCGCCGGCGCCGTCGGCGACGCCGACCCCGACGAAGACCCCCGTCGTCCGCCCGTCCACCGCGGGCCGCTGGGACTTCGACCAGGCGGACGCCCCGTACGCGGGAGAGCCGGGGTCTCCGTTCCGACCCCGCTGAGCGGTCCGGACGCGACGGCGTCCCTCGGGAAGCGCTGACCGTCACATGCGCTCGGCGCGGCGATCGGCGCAGCTGCGCGGGCCCGCCGCGGGACCGGGCGAGCACCCCTCCGCGGAGCTTCGCAGCGCCCTCTTCCGGACAGGGCCGCTAGAGGACATTGTCAGCGGCGGGACGGCCGTGCCACGGTTCGAGGACGGCCGATGGGGGCCGTCCCGATCGAAGGCAGCACATGCGCTCCAGCACCGTCCCTCGTCCGCCCGCCGTCGAGGACGGCACGTCGCAGCCGCGGGATCCAGGAGCGGCGCGGCGGCTCCGGCGGGGCCTGCTCGGGTTGACCGCGGCCGTCGCGCTCCTCGTCGGCACCGCCGTTCCTCTCGCGGCGGTCGCCGCTCCGTCCGCCCCTGTCCTCGGGGTGGCGGCCTGGGGAAGCGGCACCGACGGGAAGACCACGGTCCCGGCCGGGGTCGAGGGCGTCCTCTCCCTCGCCGCGGGCCGGACCCACAGCCTCGCCGCGAACGGCGACGGCGGGGTCGTCGCCTGGGGCCGCGGGTCGTACGGGCAGACCAGCGTCCCCGACGGTCTCACGGGGGTCGTCGCGGTCTCCGCCGGCGACTACAGCAGCCATGCGCTGAAGAGCGACGGGACCGTCGTCTCCTGGGGCTACGACGGCGACGGGCAGGTGTCGAGGAGTGCCGCGCTGACCGGGATCGTCGCGATCTCGTCCTCCCGCGACAACAGCCTCGCGCTCGGCAACGACGGCACCGTCACGTCGTGGGGCAGCAACGGGCTGGGCGAGGGCCTGGTCCCGGCCGGCCTCGGAGGCGTCACGGCCATCGCCGCGGGCCGGCGCCACAGCCTCGCCGTGTCCGGCGGGAGGGTGGTCGCCTGGGGCTGGGACCTCTACGGGCAGACCGACGTCCCCGCGGGGCTCGAGGGCGTGGTGGCCGTCGCGGCGGGAGAGACCCACAGCCTCGCGCTGAAGGAGGACGGCACCGTCGTCGCCTGGGGCGCGAGCTCCGACTCGGTCGTCGTCGACTACGGCCAGACCACGGTGCCGGAAGGCCTGTCCGGGGTCGTGGCGATCGCCGCCGCGTCCGACTACAGCCTCGCGCTGAAGGGCGACGGCACGATCGTCGGCTGGGGCCGGAGCTCGGCCGGGCAGCTGCAGTCCCCCGCCGGCCTCGCCGGCACGACGGCTCTCGCAGCCGGACCCGATCACGTGCTCGCCCGGGGCCCGCGTCCGGTCCTGACGGCGGATGCTCCTCCCGCGTCCGGGCCGCTCGGAGCGGCCGCCTCGTACACCTTCGCGGCCGACCGCCCCGCCTTGTTCGCGGTCGCCTCCGGCTCCCTCCCCGACGGCCTGACCCTCAGCGCGTCCGGGCTCCTCTCCGGCACGCCGACGACCGCGGGGACGTCCACCTTCGCCGTCTCCGCGCGGAACCCCTTCGGCGCCACCGTCGGGGCCTCGCACACGTTCGCCGTGGCGGAGACGACGGTCGCGCCGACCCTGGCCGGCGACCCGCCCGCCGCGACGGTGGGCACCTCGTACGACTTCGACTACAGCGTGACGGGCACACCGGCGCCGACGGTCTCGCTCGTCTCCGGAACGCTCCCCGCCGGCCTGAGCCTCGATGATCGTGGCGGCCTGACCGGGACGCCGACGACCGCCGGCCGCTCCACCTTCACCCTGCGGGCTCAAAACGCTGCGGGGAGCGCGGAGACCACCAGCACCGTCGTCGTCTCCCCCGCCGCCGCTGCACCGGCGATCTCCGGCACCCCCGGGCCGGGCGTCGTCGGCACCCCCTACGACTTCGGCTACACCGTCTCGGGCTTCCCCGCGCCGTCGGTGGCCGTCTCCTCCGGTGCGCTCCCGTCCGGCCTCACCCTGACTCCGGCCGGGCGCCTGACCGGGACTCCGTCCGCGCCGGGCACCTTCACGTTCACGCTGGCGGCCCGCGCCGGCACCGCCTCCGCGGAGACCACCAGCACCGTCACCGTCTCGTCGCCGACGGTCGCGCCGACCCTCTCCGGGACGGTCGCGGCCGGCGTCGTCGGCTCGGCCTACGACTTCCGCTACGCGGTGAGCGGCACGCCCGCTCCGTCGGTCTCCCTGGTCTCCGGCGCACTGCCCGCCGGGCTCACCCTCGACGCGACCGGGCGCCTCTCCGGGACGCCGACCACGGCCGGGACCACCACCTTCAGCATCCAGGCCGCGAACTCGGCGGGCACGGCTCGGGCGACGAGCACGCTGACGGTCTCGCCGAAGCAGGTCGCGACGAAGGCCGATCTGCGCGTCGACCTCTCCGGGCCGGCCTCGGCGGTGAAGGGGAGGACGCTCACCTACACCCTCATCACGACGAACGCCGGTCCGGCTGCGTCGGCGTCGGTCGTCTCGCAGGTCGTCCTGCCCGCGGGTGTGCAGTTCGTCTCTGCGACCGGCTCGTACACCAGGGTCGGGAACGTCGTGGTGTTCCAGCGGGCCGGCCTGGCGGACGGGCGGACCGTGTCGGAGAAGATCACGGTGAGGGCGGCCGTCTCGGGCACGGCGACCGCGCTGGCGGCGGCGTTCTCGACGAAGACGCCCGACCCGTCCATCCGCAGCAACGCGGACACGGCGAGCACGACGATCCGCTGACCGCGGGAGCGTGACGGCGGGCGGTCCCTCGCGGGCCGCCCGCCGTTCTCGATGCGGGAGCGTCGAGGTCCGCCGCGTCCGCGCCTCGTCTTCGACCGCTAGCCGGCCCGAGGGCGGTAGAAGCGCACGACCGGGAGGGCAGCCGTCGGAGCCTCGCGCACGACGATCTCGAGGCGCTGGATCAGGGCCGGGACGGTCGGCGTGGTCTCGAGCCGGCACTCGAGCTCTCCGTCGCGGCCCGGCAGGAGGAAGGCCGCCTGCGCCGCGGAGGCGCTCCAGAGCAGCCGCTCCACCAGCGGCCTCGCGGTCGGGTCCTCGGCGAGCCCGCCGATCTCCGCGATCGCCGTGGCGAGGCGGCGGGCGCGCACGTCGGCCGGCACATCGCTCAGCAGGTTGGGGCTGAACAGGGCGCCGCTGCCCGGCTCCCCCGCCCGGGTGAGGTCTCCCGCGACGATCGCGGCCTCGACGGCGGCGGCCGCGGCGAGCGTCGACGGGAGGAGGGTGATGGTCCGCGCCGGAGGAGCGGTGTCCTCGAGGGCGGCGCGGAGCAGTCCCGTCGCGGCGGCGGCGAGCTTCGCCCCGTTCGCGGTCGCGAAGACCACGGCCCCCAGGCCCGACTCCAGATGCCACCGCATGTTCGACGACCAGCCCGGCAGGCCGCCGGAGTGGTGGGCGATCCCGCCGAAGCGGACGTCGTGCTCGACGACGAGGCCGAACCCGTAGGCGGAGCCGTCGAGCGTGCTCTCGACGGCGCGAGGGCTCAGCGCGGGGACCGGCGTCCAGCCGCGCTGCATCTCGCGGCGGGACCCGCGGCTCAGCACCGGGTCGTCGTCCGCGCCGTCCTCGCCCTCGAACGCGGAGGAGAGCCAGCCGCTCCAGCGGGCGATGTCGCCGACCGCGCTGAACATGCTCGCGGCGCAGGCGCCCGCTCCGGTGCCGGTGACGGGGCGGGGCACCCAGGTCGCTCCGTCGTCGAAGGTGCTGAAGCCGGCCGCCAGATCCGTGCCGTCAGGGTAGTCGCCGCTGTCGTAGCGGGTGTCGTGGAGGCCGAGCGGCTCGAGGATCGTCCGCGTCGCGAAGGACGGGAAGTCCTCCCCGGTCACGTTCTCGACGAGCACGCCGAGCAGCCAGAAGCCGATGTTGGAGTACTGGTAGACCTCACCCGGCCGCTCCGTGAAGGTCAGCCCGCGGCGGACGACCTCGAGGAACTCCTCCCGCGTCAGAGCCATGACGTCGTCGGCCCAGCCGTTGTCCTCCGGGAGCCCCGAGCAGTTGCTGAGGAGCATCCTGACCGTCACGGGCAGCGGCCGGCCCGCGGAGTCGAGCGGGTCGGTGAACTCCGGCACGTGGTCGGCGACGCGGTCGTCGAGGCGGAGCAGCCCGCGGTCGCGCAGGATCAGCACCGCCGCCGCCTCGAAGCTCTTCGACATGGAGGCGATGCGGTGCACGGTCCCGGGCCCGGGAGCGGCCCCGTCGAGGCGGTGCTCGCCGCGGCCGTGGTGGACGAGGAGCCCGCTGCGGTCGAACAGGGCCCAGCTCAGCGAGGGGGCCGGCGGCGCCTCCTCGTCGAACCACCGGGCCAGCCGGTCCTGGAGCGGCGGGGAGAGGAGCGTCGGCCGAGGGAGCGTCATGCCCTCATCCTCCCGCACGCGGCACAGGCC
The DNA here is from genome assembly GCF_002932915.1 of Rathayibacter sp. RFBD1. Lineage (NCBI taxonomy): Bacteria > Bacillati > Actinomycetota > Actinomycetes > Micrococcales > Microbacteriaceae > Rathayibacter > Rathayibacter sp. RFBD1. The sequence goes on along the minus strand of NZ_PSWQ01000022.1, from coordinate 51,430 downwards.
GCCGCGGTCCCGCGGGTCGCCGCGGAAGGACGCCGTCCGGGCGCAGCCAGTCCGGGCGGCTCCGCTCGACCGCGTCCAGGACGTCCTCCTGCGTGCGGTCGCCGATCTCCGCGGCGACGATGATCCGGTCGTCGACGGGAGCGGAGGGGCCCGCCGTGCATCCGGCGAGCATCCCGATCAGCAGCACTCCCCCGGCGATGCGCCCCCTCGAACCCGTCCGCCCACCGTCGAGCGTCGCGGCGACGGCCGCTCCCGCGGGCGGACGGGTCCCGTCGAGAGCCCGGAGCGACCGCCGGCACCTGCGAGCCGGACGAGCAACTTCTCAGGTCCTCTTGCGTGTCGCAGGCGCGGAACCTAGTTTTGTCGAACCGGTTCGAAGCACTGTTGCTCCGACCCCGGACCGACGCCCGCCGTCGTCCGGCCGGCTGTCCCCACAGAAAGTGACCAGCGTGACAACGATGTCCTCCCCGAGGCGCGGCACCCGCTCCCTCGCCCTCGCGCTGAGTGCCGCGACACTCGCCGCCCTCGCCGTCGCTCTCCCGAGCGCCGAGTCGGCCTCCGCGGCCGACACCTCCGTCCCCGCCGACGCGCTCATCCTCCAGTACGACTTCGAGCAGGGGCAGGTGTCCGGATCCACGGTCGCCGACCTCTCGTCGAAGAAGCTCGACGGCACCGTCGTCAACAGCGCGAGAGCGACGTACGTCGCGGGTCGGAAGGCCGGTACGACCGCGATCGACCTTCCCGGGGGCGCGGCGGACTCGACCTCCGCGCCGTACCTGACCGTGCCGAACGGGCTCTTCCAGGGCGTGACGCAGACCACCGTCTCCGCCTGGACGAAGTGGTCCGGCACCGGAGGCTTCCAGTGGCTGTGGTGCCTGGGCATCAGCCCCGACGCCGCGTCGGCCTTCGCTCCGTCGTTCGACGGCGGCAGCGCCCGCGCGATCATCAAGCAGCTGAAGGACGGCGGCGAGACCGGGGTCTCCAGCTCCTCGCCGCTGCAGAAGGACCAGTGGGTCAACGTCACCGCGACGATGGACGGCACGACCGTGACCCTGTACCTCAACGGTCTGCAGGTCGCGACGGCTCCCGCCTCCGTCGACCTCGCGAAGCAGCTCTACTCCGCCTCCGCCTCCAAGAGCGGCAACATCGGCCGGGCGCTCTGGAACGTGCACCCCTACTTCGACGGAGCGATCGACGACTTCCGCGTCTACAACCGGGCTCTGACCGCCGCTCAGGTCCGGGGTCTGGCGGGCGACGCCGCGCCGGCCGTCTCCGGCGTTCTCTCGACGAGCGTCGCGGTCACCACCGGCATCGGCGTCGCGCCGGCCCTGCCGGGGGTCCCCGCCACCTACTCCGACGGCGTGAACCGCGACGCCCCGGTCACCTGGGAGAGCGTCCCCGCCTCCGCGTACGCGAAGCGCGGCACCTTCACCGTGAAGGGCACCGTCACCGGCCTCGGCACCGCAGTCACGGCGACCGTCACGGTGCGCGCACTCGACGAGATGACCATCGACCTCGGCACGAGCACCGGGGAGTTCATGGGCGGCGCGTCCGGCACCCTCTACGGGGTCTACGGCGAGGGCCTCCCCTCCGACAACCTCCTCGAGGGGATCGACCTGCGCACTGTCTCGACCAAGGCGCAGGACGGGCCGCAGCATCCGGGCGCCGACGCGCTCAGCGTCGCGAAGGCCGTCGCCGACACCTCGGACGGCGACACCTACATCTACATGACGGACATCTACCGCGGCTTCCCCTACGAGTGGCCGGGCAGCACTCCCCAGGAGAAGCTGGCCGACTACCAGGCGAAGATCGCCACGCAGGTCGACCAGGTGCTCGCGCTCCCCGAGGAGTACCAGGACAACATCGTGTTCGTGCCGTTCAACGAGCCCGAGGGCAACATGTTCGGCAACGGGAAGTGGAGCTACGACGGGAAGAGCTGGCTGGAGGACCCGACCGCGTTCTTCGCGGCCTGGGACAGCACCTACGCGCTGATCCGCGACAGGATGCCCGACGCCCGCATCGCCGGACCGAACACCAGCGTCCTCTACGACCAGGTCCGCGGGTTCATGACCCACACGCTCGAGCAGGACACCGTCCCCGACGTGATGACCTGGCACGAGCTGAGCGCCCCGGGTGAGATCCGCACCAACGTCGACCGCTTCCGGGCCTGGGAGGACGAGCTGTACGCGGGCACGTCCTACGCCGGGAAGCACCTGCCGGTGAACCTCAACGAGTACGCCTTCAACTACCACACCTCCGTGCCCGGCCAGATGGTCCAGTGGATCAGCGCGCTCGAGGACAAGAAGGTCGACGGCGACATCGCCTACTGGAACATCGACGGCAACCTCTCCGACTCCGCGGTGCAGGCCAACCGCGCCAACGGCCAGTGGTGGCTCCTCAACGCCTACGCCTCGATGACCGGCGACACCGTCGCGGTCACACCGCCCAAGCCCGGCCAGAGCTACACCCTCCAGGGCGTCGCGACCCTCGACACCGCGGCCAAGCAGGCGAGAGCCCTCTTCGGAGGCGTCGGCGGCTCGCAGAAGGTCGCGTTCGAGCGCATCCCGGCCGCCACCTTCGGCTCGAAGGTCCACGTGGAGGTCAGCGAGATCCGCTGGACCGGCCAGGTCGGCGACTCGGGAGCCCCGCAGACGGTGAAGGAGTTCGACGCGTCCGTCGTGGACGGCGCCCTCTCGCTCGACTTCGGCGGATCCCTCCCCGCACTCGACGTCGACTCCGCCTACGAGGTCGTCCTGACCCCGGGCGCCAACGCGTCGTCGCCGTCCGCCTCGCCCGTCGACTTCCGCCAGAAGTACGAGGCCGAGGACGCCCGCTACACCGGATCGCGGAATCTCAACGGACCCGAGGGCTCGCCGACCAACGTCGGCGGCTTCTACACCTCGGGCGGACGCAACGTCGGCGGGATCCGCACCGGCGGCGACCTGAAGCTCGACTTCGCGGTCACCGTCCCGAAGGACGGCGAGTACGACCTCAGCGTCTTCGCCAACTCCCTCAACACCTACGCCGCCAACGCCCAGCAGGGTCCGATCAACGCGTTCCTGAGCGTCGACGGCGCTGCGGAGCAGGAGATCCTCCTTCCGCTGGCCTACAAGTTCGTGGTCTGGGACCACGCGGACACGAAGGTGACGCTGACCGCCGGCACCCACACGATCTCGCTCGCCGCGAAGAACCTCGCCGGCACGAAGTCGACCGTGGGCGACGCGATCGTCGACAAGATCGAGCTCTCCCTCCCCAGCGCGGCCGCCGCGACCTCGATCCACGAGGCCGAGACCGGCACGCTCGAGAACGGAGCGACGGCCGACTACTCCCGCGCCGGCGTCTCCGGCTCGGGCACGGCGACGCTCACCAGCGGCGCCTCCACCACCGTCTGGGGCTACTCCGCGAAGGACGCGCCGTCCTCCGTGACGGTGGACACCCTGGGCGGCGGCACCGGCGACCTCTACGTCAACGACGTGAAGGTCGGGCCGGTGGGCGCGAGCTCGACCCGCCAGGTCTTCCTCTCGGGCGGCGTGAACAAGATCGAGGTCGTCGGCACGAGCGGCACGCTCCTCGTCGATCGGATCGTCGTCGGAGCGAGCGCGAACCCGCCCGCGACGACGAGCTACGAGGCGGAGGCGGCCACGATCACCGGCCCCGCCACGGTCCGCGACCTGTCCTTCGCGTCGGGCGGCAAGGCCGTCGGGAACATCGGCGGCGGACGCGACGGCGACTCGACCCTGACCTTCGGCGACGTGAAGGCCGAGCAGGACGGGACCTACGCGCTCACGCTGCGCTACTCCAACGAGGAGCAGTCCCCCGCGACGCACTACAACCCCGACCCGCTCGCCCGCCACGCGGACATCACGGTCAACGGAGTGACGCAGCGCGTGCTCTTCCCGCACACGTTCCACCAGAACCAGCTGTGGGACCTGAGCGTGCCGGTCACGCTCAGGAAGGGCTCGAACACCATCGCGATCACCTCGAAGGAGCTCCCGGGGTTCGACGGGACGACCTACCTCTCCGACACCTTCCCCGGCGTCCTGCTCACCTCGCAGTACGCGCCCAACATCGACAGGATCTCGGTCACGCCCTTCGTCGGGCGGACCACGAGCCTGACGGTGACCGGCACGGCGGCCTCGCGCTGCACCGCGGGGAAGGTCACGATCACGGGGACGGCGACCAACACCAGCGCGGTCGCCGCTGACATCACGATCGGCTCGGCCTGGGGCACGAAGACCTTCACCGGGGTCGCTCCCGGCAAGACGGTCTCGGCCGCCTTCAGCACCCGCGCTGCGAGCGTCGGAGCCGGCGCTCTCGACGTGCGGATCGCGGGGACGGTCGACGGCGCTGCCGCGAGCGGATCCACGGCACCGGCCTACGGTGCGGCGCGCTGCGGCTGATCCGTCCAGAACGCCCTCTACGCGGCCGGGCACCTCGTGCGCCCGGCCGCGTCGGCGTGTCGTCGGGACCGGACGGGCCGCGACGGCGACGAGCGCGCCGTGGACGAGCAGAGCGCCGGAGCCGCAGCGTCCGGTCCTCGGGCCGCGGACGCGGCGCCCGAGTTGCGTGCGCCGCGCCGCACTGCCACTCTCGACACGGTTCGAGCGGGGGTGGAGATGGCCACGATCGGAGACGTCGCGAAAGCGGCAGGGGTCTCGCGCAGCACGGTGTCGTACGTCCTCTCCGGCAAGCGCAGCATCTCCCCCGAGACGCGCAAGCGCATCGAGGACGCGATCGCCGAGCTCGACTTCACGGTCAACGCCGGAGCACGGGCGCTCGCGACGCGCCGCACCATGGCGCTGGGCCTGCTCGTCCACTTCGACCCGGACGAGTTCGCGCCCGCGATGGTCGAGTACGTGCTCCCCATCACGGCCCGCGCCCGCGAGCTCGGCTACGACGTGCTGCTGGCCACCGAGGCCGACGGGGCGGCTGCCGTCCGCCGGCTCACGCGCTCCGGCCAGGTCGACGGACTGATCCTCCTGAGCGTCGCGGACGACGACGACCGGCTGCCCGTCCTGCGCGCCTCGCGGCGGCCCGGTGCCGCCCTCGGCGTGCCCGCGGACGCCTCCGGGGTGGACGTCTTCGACCTCGACTTCGGCGACGCGGCCCGCCTGCTGATCGAGCACCTGGGCGCCCTCGGGCATCGGAGCATCGGTCTCGTCACCCCTCCTGAGCGCGTCTTCGACCGCGGAGGGACCTACGGGCTCCGGTTCCGCGAGTCGGCTCTCGAGACCGCCGGTCGGCTCGGGATCGAGCTGGTGGTGCGCCCGGCCGCCACCGCCGCCGACGCCGTCGAGCCGATGGTCACGGCGTTCCTCGACGACAACCCCGGCCTCACGGCGCTGGTCGTCCACAGCGACCGGACCATCGCGATGCTCCCCGCGATCCTGGGCCGACGCGCTGTCGCCGTGCCCGGGCAGCTGTCCGTCGTGAGCCTGTACTCGGCCGAGTTCGCCCGCGACTTCTCGCTCCCCTACAGCTACGTCGAGACGGGTGCCGCCGAGCTCGGCGCGCACCTGGTCGACACGCTCGTCGAGCGGATCGAGCAGCCGTCCCGCGGCGAGGAGCCGTCGATCCGCCTCCTGCCCGCGCGTCTCGTCGACCGCGGGAGCGCCCGCGCGGTCTGAGGACCGCTCCAGAGCCCCCGAGGCCCGGTCAGAAGCGCGAGGCGACCTCGTAGAGGACCTCGTCGTCGCCCGCGTAGACGCCGTCGCGCCGCGGCCAGTGCGCGATCACGTCCGTGAAGCCGAGCTCCTCCGCCCGGCCGGCCATGTCCTCGAACCGGGCGACGCTCTCGAGGGAGTAGTCGCTCCCGGAGTCGAGCGAGAGGTGGCGCTCGACGGTGCGCGGGTCGCGCCCGGCCGCCTCGAGCGCCGCGTCGAGCCGCCGGGAGAGGGACCCGACCGCCCGCCACCACTCCTCGCTCGACACTCCCTCCGGGCCGGTGGTGACCCAGCCCTGCCCGCGCTCGGCGACGAGCGCGAGGCCCTTCGGCCCGTTGGCGGCGAGGACGAACGGGACGCGGGGGCGCTGCACGGGCTCGCCCACCATGCGCGCCGAGCGGGCGGTGAACCACTCCCCCTCGAGGTCCACGCCGCCCGAGCCGGGCTCCTCGAAGCGCAGCAGCGCGTCGAGGGCCGTGACGAACTCGGTGAAGCGCTCGTGCCGCTGCCGGGGCGAGTAGTCGGGCTGCCCGAGCACGCGCGCGTCGAAGCCCGTGCCGCCCGAGCCGACCCCGAGGATGGTCCGACCGCCCGAGATCTCGTCCAGCGTCCCGATCTCCTTCGCGAACGGCACCGGGTGGCGGAAGTTCGGGGAGGCCACGAACGTGCCCAGGCGGAGCGTCTCGGTCACCATCGCGGCAGCGGTGAGGGTGGGGACGGTCGCGTGCCACGGCTGGTCGGCGAGGGAGCGCCAGGAGAGGTGGTCGTAGGTCCACGCGTGGTCGAAGCCCAGGCCCTCGGCCGACTGCCACTTCCGGCGGGCCTCGGCCCACGGGTCCTGCGGGAGGATGACGATGCCGTGTCGCATCGTCCGAGTGTACGAGCGCCGTCGGGTCAGAGCGCGGCGGGCGGCACCGGGGGCGGATCGGGCACCTCGTCCACGACCGAGCGCGGGACCATCAGGGTCGGCATCCGCACGCGCAGGCGCAGCGGTTCCCGCTCCGACGCGCCGAGCAGCTCGCGGGCGGCGCTCCGCACCTGCCGGGCGAGCGCCGGGTGCACGGCCCCCGGATCCTCGAACGCGGCGACCAGCTCGCGCAGCACTCGGGTGGTGCTCCGCGGGTCGCCCTCCTGCCTGGGCATCGGATCGGCCCCTCACTCTCGGCACGGCCGTCAGGGTCTCGGCGGTGCAGCGGATGTCTCGCGCCGACGGTAGGGCCGGGGACGGCGCCGTGGCACTGAGGTTGACAACGGGAGGTCCCGGCGGATCGCGGTGCGCGGGGTGCGATCCGCGGCGAGGGGGGCCCTGGCGTGGATCGACGGCCGCCGCCAGGAGAGCTTCATTCCACGACCGCGTCCGTCCGGTCGCGGCTACTCTCGGGGCGTGATCACGACGACGGAGCGGGTGGACGACTGGATCGAGGGCTGGTGCCGTGCACGCGGCGTGCAGCGCGTCCGCGAGGACGGAGCATGGCTGGTCGATGTCGGAGCGGAGTCGCGCACGCGGGAGCGGATCCTGGTCGATCCGTCGCCCTCCGCGCTGCAGGCGGGTGCCGAGCGGACGGCCGGTCCCCGGGAGTGGCTGACGGTCATCGGCCGGGGCGACGACGCCCGCCTCGCGCGCGCCGCCGGGCTGGAGCTCGTCGCGGGCGACGAGAGCCTGATGGCGGCGCTCCTCGGCCCCGGCCGCACCGCCGAGGGAGCCCTGCTCGAGGGAGCCGTGCTCGAGGCCGCCGACGGAGTGGCGAGCGTCCGGCTGCTGGTCGACGGAGTCGTCGCCGCTCAGGGCACCGCCGCCGTGCACGGGACGGTCGCGGTCCTGGACCGGATCGAGACCGATGCGCGGTTCCGCCGACGCGGGCTGGGACGGCGGGTCGTCGACGCCCTCACCGCCTGGGCCCGGTCCGAGGGCGCACGGAACGGTCTCCTCGTCGCCAGCACGGACGGCCGCGCCCTCTACCTCACCCTCGGCTGGGAGGTGGTCGCGCCGGTGCGCATCTGGCGCAGGGCCGCACTCCGAGATCCGGGACAGGGCTGCGCGGCCGCCGGGCGATGAATTCCCGATCCGCCCCTCCGGAAGCGCACGTCCGCGTGAGTGCGGAATCGCGCGCAGCGGACACAGGCGGCGGAGAACGGCGGAGCAGCAGTGGAGCGGCCGCCCGCAGATCCGAACTCAGCCGATAAAATCATCCTCGAAAGAGGGACACCGGCTATTGCTTACACGGCCTTGTCCGAGAAGCGGATCATCCGCTTCTCGGACTCGTGTCACCGCCCTCGTGTCGTCAGCCGAGTGCGCCCTTCTCGGCCGAGTAGAGCTGCTTCACCTGCTCCGCGGTCAGCGCCCGGTCCCACACCCGCAGTCGGGCGAGGGAGCCGGCGAAGCGGTTGATCATCGTGCCGTCCCGGCCGACCGCTCCGACCACGAAGTCGCCCGGAGCCGCGTTGAGGCCGTCGGGGTAGACGTAGGGGTTCTTGGCGTAGGTCGCGCCGAGCTTGTCCGTGTACACCGGGTACGCGGTGGCGGCGCCGTCGAGGTACGAGACCGCGACTGCGCCGTCGTACGTCCCGACGTGCAGCTGCCACACGCCGCGCGTGATCCGGCGGGGCTCCACCGAGTAGTCGCGCGAGTACGGGTAGCCGGGCGTCGGCCCGCCGAGCTTCGAGACGTGCATGCACACGCGCTCCCAGCCGCCGTACTCGGGGAGGTTGTTGAACAGCGCGTAGGAGCGCAGCGGCCCGACCGTCGACTCCTCCCAGACGCCCGCGATGCAGGCGCCGTCCGCGTCGGAGTTGAGCACCCACACCGCGATCGTCACCTGGCCGGTCGAGGCGCCCAGGTTGAGCGGGCCGACCTCGCCCTTGGGGACGACCAGGTGGTCCGTCGTCCCGTTGAGGGCGACTCCGGTGCCGAACGGCGTGGCGACGGCGCGGGCGGAGGAGCCCGCACCCTGCCGGAGCGCCGGAGCGCCCGCGACGGCCGAGGCGAAGGGGGCGGCGCTCTCGGCGAAGGACCACTCCGCGATCGGCGTGGGCACGGTGACCGTGGGGACCGGAGCGGCGTCGCCGACCACGAACGCGTCGAGGATCAGGTTGGTGCCGCTCGAGGAGGGATTGCGGCCGCTTCCGCGGCGGATGGTCACCGTGTGCGGCCCGGCCGCGAGCTGTCCGCTGCTCCAGACCGTCTGCTTTGATCGCGTCGCGGCGCTGTAGCGGTCGACGGACGCGACCTTGACTCCGTCGAGCTCGACGTCGTTGATGCCGGACGAGCCGGTGAGGCGGCTGATCCAGCTCACGCTGGTGCCCGTGAAGGCGAGGGTGGCGGAGGCGCCCGCGGTGGTCGAGTAGGCGATGCTGCCGCCGCTGTCCGTGCTCGCCTTCAGCGTCGACCACGTGCCGGTCGTGACGATCGGGGCGGCGCCGTTCTCGTAGGTGCCCGCTCCGGGCAGGGTCGTCGCCGGCGGAGGCGTCGCGTCGCCGACCACGAAGGAGTCGAGCAGCAGGTTGCTGCCGGTCGAGGCCGGATTGCGGCTGCTCCCCCGGCGGATCGTCAGCGTGTGCGGCCCGGCCGCGAGCTGTCCGCTGCTCCACACCGTCTGCTTCGAGCGGGTGGACGCGCTGTAGCGGTCGACGGAGGCGACCTTCACGCCGTCGAGCTCGACGTCGTTGATCCCGGAGGACGACGTGAGTCGGCTGATCCAGGCGATGCTCGTGCCGGTGAAGGCGAGCGTCGCGGAGGCGCCGGAGCTGGTCGAGTAGGCGATGCTCCCGCCGCTGTCCGCGGTGGCCTTCAGCGTCGTCCAGGTGCCGGTGGTGACGATCTGCGCGGCGCCGTTCTCGTAGGTGCCCGCGCCGGGCAGCGTGGACACGGGTGGCGTCTCGGGCTCGGGCTCCGTCTGCGGCACGGGGCCCTCGGCGATCCAGCGCTGGAAGGTGTCGAGCATCTCCTTGTTCGTGAAGCTCGGGACCTTGTGGCCGTCGGTGCCCTCCCCCGGGTGGGTGCGCAGCGTCGCCTCCTTCGCCAGGGGCAGGGCCGCGGCGTGCAGGGCGGCGCCGTGCAGGGCGAGCGGCACCATGACGTCGTCGGGAGATCCGGTGATCCTCAGCCGGGCGCCGCGCCACACCGACGCGGGCAGCCGCGCCGGGTTGGTGGCGGCGATCGCCGCCGCATCCGCGTACTCGGGGCCGATCTTGTCCGGCTCGCTCGCCGCGCGCTCCTCCATGTCGTAGGAGCTGCTGCAGAGGTACGCGCCCCGGATGTTCGGCACCATCCGCTTCCCGTAGGCCCAGGCCAGGAGCGGCCCGCCTCCGGAGTCGGAGCGCAGGAGGCTCGCGTCGATCCGCCACACCGACGAGGCCCAGGCGGCGACAGCGGCCTGGATCTCGATCGCCCGCGGGCTCGACCAGATGCTGCCGCCGTAGGTCGGGCAGATGCTGACGATGCCGCGGTCCACGGCGAGGTCGGCGGAGTAAGCGAACGCGCTCGAGAGCGCCGTGTGGGTGCCGTTGCGGGCGTGGTAGTACCAGAGCATCGATGCGCCCCTGGTCTGCGACGGAGGCGTCGCGTGCGGCACGAACAGGCGCGCCCGGTCCCCCGCGACGACGACGTCGATGATCTCGTAGCGCTTCCCGCCCGTCTTCGACGTGGCGGTGGACAGGCGCGAGACCTCGCCGGGCAGTCGGGGCACCGCGGTGAGGTCGCCGGCCGCGAGGGCCGGCGTCGCGAACGCGATCGCGCCCGCGCCGGCGACGGATCCGGCGAGGATCGTGCGGCGGGAGAGAGCGGAGAGGGCCTTGACGCCCGACCGGGAGCCGGTGCGGGAGGAGTCGGCGGAGTCGCCTACGGCAGTGTCCTGAGGAGTCACGGAAGAGAGAGCCTTTCCGATCGTCACCGTTCCGGGTACACCGATCGAAAGAGGAGGAGAAGGCGTTCAGTGAACGAGCGGCAGTGCTCGCGCTACTGATGCGGATCACCTTCTCCTCGAGAAGGAAAGGGAAGCCGGATCAGGCTAACAGAGGGGATGAGAAAGGGTTCAGTATTTCTACCCACCGCTTTATCAACCGGAAGAGAACGCACCAGGAATCGCTTATCCGGCCGCTTATCGTCCCTTTTCCGGTGACACGACGCGCGCCGGACACCGCCGTCTGGCAGGATGCCCCCGTGTCGGAGACGGGTCGGCTGCAGCGGGGCGGTGCCCTCCCCGTGCTCCTCGTGTTCCTCCGCCTCGGGCTGACCTCGTTCGGCGGGCCGATCGCGCACCTCGGCTACTTCCGCGAGGAGTTCGTGGTGCGCCGCGGCTGGCTGACCGATCGCGCGTACGCCGACCTCGTCGCGCTGTGCCAGTTCCTCCCCGGACCCGCGTCCAGCCAGGTCGGGATGGCGGTCGGCCTGCAGCGCGCGGGACTCGCCGGACTCATCGCCGCGTGGTGCGGATTCACGCTCCCCTCGGCGATCGCCCTGGTCCTCGTCGCCGGTCTCGTCGCCGCTGCGGGCGATGTCGCCTCCGCCGGCTGGCTCCTGGGCCTCCAGGCGGCGGCGGCCGCGGTCGTCGCGCAGGCCGTGCTCGGGATGGCGCGCTCGCTCGCACCGGACCGCCGCCGCGCGACGATCGCCGGCGCGGCGGCCGTCGCCGTGCTCCTCGCCCCGGAGCCCGCGCTGCAGGTGGCGGTGATCGCGGCGGCGGGCCTGGCCGGCGTCCTGTGGCTGCGCGGCGAGGAGGCGGCTCCGGACGAGGGCCCGGGCTTCGCGGTCCGGATCCCGACGGCGCTCGCGGTCTCGGCGCTCGCCCTCTGGGGGCTCCTCCTGGCCGGCCTCCCCCTGCTGGCCGCTCTCACGGGCGAGGGAGCGGCGGGTCTCGCCTCCGTCTTCTACCGCGCGGGCGCTCTGGTGTTCGGGGGCGGCCACGTCGTGCTGCCTCTGCTGGAGGCGCAGACGGTCGGCGCCGGCACGGTCGGGCAGAGCGAGTTCCTGGCCGGCTACGGCGCGGCGCAGGCGGTGCCGGGCCCGCTCTTCACCTTCTCCGCGTTCCTCGGCGCGGTGGGCGCGGGGACGCCGGACGGCGTTGCGGGGGCGGCGATCGCGCTGGTCGCGATCTTCCTGCCGGGCGCTCTGCTCGTGGTCGGCGTGCTCCCGTTCTGGCAGCGGCTGCGGCACCTGCCGGTCGCGCAGAGGGCGCTGGCCGGCGTGAACGCCGGCGTGGTGGGACTGCTCGGCGCCGCCCTCTACGACCCGGTGCTGACGGAGGGCATCGGCTCGACCGGCGCCCTGGCGCTCGCGATCGGCGCCTTCGTGGCGCTGACGCGCTGGACCGTGCCCCCGTGGATCGTCGTCCTCGCCGCCGCGGGCCTCGGCACCCTGCTCCTCTGACTCCCTCCGGGGACGACGATCCGGACCAGCCCTGGCAGTCTGGACGCATGAGGGCTCGGGGGACGACAGCAGCAGTGGCGACGACGGCAGCGGCGGGGCTCCTGCTGCTGGGCGGGTGCACCGCCGGCGGCGGGGCCGAGGCGGTCGCCACGGCGTCCGCGCCCGCCTCGCGGACGCCGAGACCCGCCATCACCGACCTGATCACTCCGAGCCCGACCCCCTCCGCTCCGGCGACCGCCGAGCCGGTCGGAATCGTCGTCGACGCCGGGCCGGTCGGCGAGGGAGTCCCCGCCACCGTCTCGGGCACCGGCCCGGCCGACGTGTCGTTCCAGCGGCAGGGCGAGTTCGCGGTCGTCCTGAGCCTGGACTGCTCGGCCTGCACCGGCACGGCGATCGTCACCGCCGCGGGCCGGATGACGCCCTTCGGCGAGGCCGCCGCCCCGATGACGGGGTCGTTCCTGACCGGGATCTTCCGCGACGACCCCGTCGAGCAGCAGGTGATCGTCCGAGCCGACGGGCCGTGGACGCTCGGCCTGCAGAGCTGGAACGATCTCGCGACGGTGAGCGGTGCACAGTCCGGCACCGGCCCGGCCGTCCTGTTCTTCTCCGACGACGTCCCGCGCGTGACGGTCGACTACACGCCCGCGGGTCCGGACGACTCGTTCTCCGGCCGCGTGTTCACGACCTCCGATCAGCCGCAGCTGTTCGGCGACTCCGTCGCCTTCTCCGAGGTGTTCGAGGCCGACCTGCCCGGCGTCATGGCCGTCCAGACCGAGGGGACCTGGACCGTCACGCCGACGCCCTGACCCGGGGTCGCGACGCGCCGGCCGCGGAGTCGGGGAACGGGCGCCCCTCGGCCCAGACCCGCTGCACGCGGAGCGACGCGTCGAGCAGGACGACGTCGGCGCGGTACCCGGGGGCCAGCAGGCCGAGGTCGCCACGGCCGAGCACGCGGGCGGGAACGGCGGTGAGGGCGGCGACGGACGCCTCCAGCCCGAGCCGGCCGGGCCCGACGGCGCGCCGCAGGGCCTCGTCCTGCGTGAGCGTGGATCCGGCGAGCACAGCGGTGCCCGCGAGCCGGGCGACTCCGCCGAGCACCTCGACGTCGAGCGGGCCGAGGCGGTGCGCTCCGTCGCCCGCCCCGGCCGCCGCCATCGCGTCGGTGACGAGCGCGATCCGCGCGGGAGCCGCCGCGAACGCGAGCCGCACCACCTCGACGTCCACGTGCCGGCCGTCGAGGATCAGCTCGAGCGCGACCCGCTCGTCTCCCAGGGCCACCGGGATCGGGCCCGGGGAGCGGTGGCCGATCCCGGGCATGGCGTTGAACGCGTGCGTGACCAGCCGGGCTCCGCGGTCGAACGCGGCCCGCGCCTGGTCGGCGTCCGCCTCGGTGTGGCCCACCGCGACCACCGTGCCGGCGCCGGCGAGCCGCTCCACCGCCGCGAGGGCTCCCGGCAGCTCGGGCGCGAGCGTGATCTGCGCGAGGCGTCCGCGGGCGGCGTCCAGCAGCCGGTCGACCGCGCCGGAGGAGGGGTGCACGAGAGCCGCGGGGTCGTGCGCTCCCCTGCGCGAGGGCGCGAGGAACGGGCCCTCGAGGTGCGCGCCGAGCACGAGCGGGTCGGCGGCCGCGAGAGCCGAGACCGCGTCCAGAGAGGACTCCAGCTGCTCCAGCGGCGCCGAGACCAGGCTGACCAGCGAGCGCGTGGTGCCACGGGAGCGGTGCAGCGCGAGGCCCGCGCGGATCGCCTCCGCTCCTCCGTCGAAGCCGTGACCGCCCCCTCCGTGCACATGGAGGTCGAGGAAGCCCGGGACAGCGGTGAGGCCCCGCGCGTCGTGCAGCTGCGCCCCCTCCGCCTGCGCCTGCCAGCCGGTGCCGCTGCCGGTCGCCGTGATCGCGCCGTCCCGCGCGAGGAGCCAGTGGTCCTCCACCGTCCCGGCCTCGTCGACCTTCCGTGCGCTGTGGATGATCAGCGCGGCGTGCGCCATGCGGTCGTCTCCTGGGTGTCGGTTCCGGATCGGCGGGGACTCCGCCCCCTCCCGACGATGGCACAGCCCCTGCCGGTCGAGCCGGTCCGACACCGATCACTGCGCCACCCCGGACGCATTCTGCGCCTCCGCGTCACGAACAGGGACCTCGCGCGTCTCCTGTGCATGCCTCCCTTGGACACCCGAACCTCCACCCCCCGCCTCGCCGCCTCCCGCCGGCCGCTCGACGTCGTCGCCATCGCGGCGGCCGCCCTCGTCAACGAGCGCTACCTCGATCGGCGCTTCACCGTCCACCACCTCGCCGCCGAGCTGCGGATGCCCGCCCTGCTGCTGCGGCTGCGGTTCCGCCGCTGCTACGGGCTCGGCCTCGACGAGCACCTCGCCCTCCGCCGACTCGAGCTGGCCGCCGTCCTGATGGCGAGCACCCCCGTCGCTCTCGGCGGCCTCGACCGCATCGCCCGGGGCTCCGGCTACCGAGGCACCGCCGAGCTGGACCGCGACCACCGGAGGCACCGCCGGTCCTCCGCGCTGGCCGCCTGGTTCCGGGCCGCCCCGCGTCCCGAGCGCGAGCATCGGCCCGGCACCCGGCCCGAGGAGGAGCTGCTCGCCGCAGCGCCGGGCGCCGCGACGCCGGACCGCCCCAGCAGCGTCCGCTCGGCACCTGTCACCCCGCTGAGGCGCCGCGCCTGAGCCCGGCCGCGGAGCGGTACAGTGCCACGATGCGCACCTCCGGAACCCGCCGATGACGGCCGTCCGCTACGTCGCGATCGGCGATTCCTTCACCGAGGGCGTCGGCGACGAGCGGCCGGACGGCACCCCGCGGGGCTGGGCCGATCTGACGGCCGCGGGATGGGCGGCGGCCACGGGCGAGCGGATCGAGTACGCCAATCTCGCGATCCGGGGCCGGCTCATCGCGCCGATCCTCGCCGAGCAGCTCGAGCCCGCGCTCGCCCTGGGCCCGACCCACCTCTCCTTCAACGGAGGCGGCAACGACATGCTGCGCCCGCGCGCCGACATCGAGCGGATCGCCGACGCCTACCTCCGCGTCCTCGAGCGCTGCGACGAGCAGGGCGTCGTGCTGATCGCCCTGGCCGGCGCCGACCCGTCGCCGCGGCTCCCGCTCGGCTCGCTCATCCGCCGCCGCGGGGACGCGCTGACCGACGCCGTCCTGCGTCGGACGAGCCATCGGACCGACGTGGTCGTCGCCGACAACTGGCACGACCCCGCTTTCGCCGATCCGGAGCTGTGGTCGGAGGACCGCCTGCACCTCGGCCCGCGGGGGCACCGGCGGGTGGCCGACCGGGTCCTGCGGGCGCTCGGGCTCACGCCGCACGCCGCGCTACCCGACGCTCCCGAGGCCGCACTCCGGCGCGGCGGAACCGTGCAGTACTACCGGCAGCACGTCGCGCCGTGGGTGCGGCGCAGGCTCACCGGCACGTCCTACGGGGACGGCCGCGCCGCGAAGTACGCGGGCTTCGTGCCGATCGACCCGGTCTGACGCCTCCTCCGAGGAGCACGGCCCTCGTTCGACGGGCAGGGACCTCCCCTGAGGCGCTCAGCGGCGACCTCTCGTGGCCGTTCGACGACGTCGAGCGCTCAGTGCCAGCCGTACCGCGCCGAGAGCACCCGGGCGACGGCGTCGTACCGAGCACGCTCCAGAGCTGCTCCTTCGCGACGCATCCCGGCGGGGTGCACGCGGAACACGCGCTCCGGGTCGACCCAGCTGGGGCGCCCGTCCGGGTCCCAGCCGCCGGTCCCGACGGCCAGGTAGTCGGAGTGCTCCTTCGAGCTCAGCCGCACGGCGAGCACCGTCCCCGACTTCTCGACCGCGAGCACGAGCACCGGGCGGTCCTTGCCGCGGCCGTCGTCCTCCTCGTACGGCACCCAGGTCCAGACGACCTCGCCCGGGTCCGGGTCGCCGTCGGGCGTGGGCGCGTAGCCCAGGCGGACCCCGCGGAGCCGCGACGGGTCGACCTCGACGGTGCGGCCCACTCCGCTCGCGCCCGGGGTCGGCGCCGTCGTGCTCAGGTACGGGCGCTGCGGGCGGGGCCCGGCGTCCGGCCGCGGGGCGACCGCGCGGCCGAGGAGTCGGAGGAGCAGGGACACGACCGAGCGCGAGGAGGGCACCCCGGAACCCTAGCCCGGATTCTCAGCCGCCCGCCCGCGGGGGCGCGCCCGGCGGTCGCCCGTCGCGGACGCGCCGACGGGGTGCCGGCTCCGGAGAGCCGGCACCCCGTCGGGTGCTGCGGATTAGGGCGTCAGTCCGCCAGGACGTAGCCCGCCTCTCCGTGGATGGCCGTGTCGATGCCGGCGATCTCGTCCTCGTTCTTCACGCGGAAGCCCATCGTCTTCTGGATGATCCAGCCGATGAGGAGCGTCATGACGAAGGAGTAGGCGAGGACGGTGAAGGCCGCGAGGGCCTGCTTGCCGAGCTGGCTCGCGTCGCCGGTGAGGAACAGGCCCACGCCGGTGCCGAAGAAGCCGATGTAGAGCGTTCCGATGAGGCCGCCGACCAGGTGCACGCCGACCACGTCGAGCGAGTCGTCGTAGCCGAGGCGGTACTTCAGGTCGATCGCCAGGGCGCAGACGGCGCCGGTGATGACGCCCAGGACGATCGCCCAGAACGGCGACAGGCTGGCGCAGGCCGGGGTGATCGCGACGAGGCCCGCGACCGCGCCCGAGGCGGCGCCGATCGAGGTGGGCTTGCCGTCCTTGATCTTCTCGACGACGAGCCAGCCGAGGATCGCGGCGGCCGGAGCGGCGATGGTGTTCAGGAAGGCGACGGCCGCGATGCCGTCGGCGGCGAGCTCGGAGCCGGCGTTGAACCCGAACCAGCCGAACCACAGCAGTCCGGCGCCCAGGAGCACGAACGGCGGGTTGTGCGGCTGGTGCGCGCCCTTGGTGAAGTTGACGCGCTTGCCGAGCACCAGGGCGAGGGCGAGGGCCGCCGCTCCGGCGTTGATGTGGACGGCGGTGCCGCCCGCGAAGTCGATCGCGCCGACGCCGTAGGCGATCCAGCCGCCGTCGACGACGGTGGCGTCGTCGCCGAGGGTGAAGTTGAAGACCCACGAGGCGACCGGGAAGTACACGACGGTGGCCCAGACGCCGGCGAAGACCATCCAGGCGCCGAACTTCGCGCGGTCCGCGATGGCGCCGGAGATGAGCGCGACGGTGATGATCGCGAACGTCGCCTGGAACGCGGCGAAGGCCAGCGTCGGGTAGGCCGACGTCTGCTCGCCGAGCGCGTCGTTGTAGATGCCCTGCAGGCCGATCTGGGCGGTGTCGATGCCGAGGACGCCGTCGATGCCGACGAAGGTGTCGGTCCCGGCGGGGCCGGACGGGCCGTTGCCGAACGCGATCGCGTAGCCGTACAGGACCCAGAGGACCCCGATGAGGCCCATGGCTCCGAAGCTGAGCATCATCATGCTGATGACGCTCTTCGCACGCACCAGGCCGCCGTAGAAGAAGGCGAGCCCGGGGGTCATGAGCAGGACCAGCGCGGCTGCGATGAGCAGGAACGCGGTATTGCCTTGATCCATTGTTGAACCTCTCGTGAGTGTGCAGAGAAAAGCCCGGAGCGAGGACGCTGCGTCGGAGCACGGCCTGGAGACACGCGGGTGTCGGGTCACCTCGGGTAGCCGACAGTCTGGTGGCGCGAGGTTTCGTCCCGTGAGGCACCGCGTTTCGCGGAGGTTACGGCCGAGGCCCCTGTGTAAAAAGCGCGTTACGGCGCGCTGGCGGACGGCACGACGACGACCCCGGGAACGCCGGGAGGAGAGCGGATCCGCCCCTAGGAGCGGGGCGCCATCGAGGTGAGCGCGATGAGCCGCGACATCGAGCGCAGGTACTTCTTGCGGTAGCCGCCGCTCAGCATGTCGCCGCCGAAGACCTCGTCGAGGGGCGTCCCGGAGGCGAGGACCGGGATCTGCGCGTCGTAGACCCGGTCGATGAAGGCCACGAGGCGCAGGGCGTCGGTCTGGTCGGTCAGAGCGGTGACGCCCCGGAGCACGATGGTGTCGACGCCGTCGATCACCTTGATGTAGCGGGAGGGGTGCACGGTGCCCAGGTGGTGCACGGCGTCCGCGAACGGGTCGTCGGTGACGACGGAGCCGGCGGGGGCGGCCGCGACGAGAGCGTCGATCTCCTCGTCGGTGCGCACCACGGCGTGGCCCTCGATGTCGCGGCGCCGGTAGTCGGTGCCGTCGATCCGCATCGTCTCGAAGTGGGCGGCCATCGACTGGATCTCGCGGAGGAAGTCCGCTGCGGCGAAGCGCCCCTCGCCCAGCGCGTTGGGCGGGGTGTTCGAGGTCGCGGCGATGCGGGTCCCGGAGGCGACCAGCTCGCCGAGGAGCCGCGTCATCAGCATCGTGTCGCCCGGGTCGTCCAGCTCGAACTCGTCGATGCACAGCAGCGCCGAGCCCTTGAGGAGCGAGACGGTCGCCGCGTAGCCGAGCGCGCCGACGAGTGCGGTGTACTCGATGAACGTCCCGAAGTAGGTGCGGCCCGGCACCGCGTGCCAGATCGCCGCGAGCAGGTGGGTCTTGCCGACGCCGAAGCCGCCGTCGAGGTACACGCCCGGCATGACCGCGGGGGCCTTCTTCCGGCCGAAGCCCAGGAAGCCGCCTCCGCCTCCCTTGGATCCGCCGCCGGCGGCGAACGCGCGGAGAGCCTCCACCGCGTCGGCCTGCGAGGGGTACTCCGGGTCGGGACGGTAGCTCTCGAAGGTGGCGCCCTCGAACTGGCGCGGGGGCACCAGCGTCGACGCGATCTCGTGCCCGCTGATCTGGGGCGAGCGGGCGGTCAGGCTGCTCGTCGATCGGACGTCGTCGGGGCTCACTCGCGTCTCGCATCCTGCGCACGGCGGGGTCCGTGCGCTCAGTGGCGGCGGCCGCACCGGGCACGGAGCCGCCGCGGTTCTGTGTCGAACTCTTACGGCGCCCTCCGTGCGGCGTCGTCCGCGGACGCGTACTGTCGCTGAAGGGCGGGCTCCAGCGTAGCCCGCCGTGGAATCACGCCCGCGCTCCGCGCACCATCCTGGAGGTCCTCCTTGTCCGTCGAAACCGATCCGTCGCCGAAGTTCGCCTCCTACGCGCACCCCGAACGGCTCGTCAGCGCCGACTGGCTCGAGCAGCGCCTCGGCACTCCCGGTCTCGTCGTCGTCGAGTCCGACGAGGACGTCCTGCTCTACGAGACCGGCCACATCCCCGGCTCCGTCAAGATCGACTGGCACACCGACCTCAACGACCCGGTGCAGCGCGACTACATCGACGGCGCCGCGTTCGCCGCGCTCGTCGGCGGCAAGGGCATCGCCCGCGACACCACCGTCGTCGTCTACGGCGACAAGAACAACTGGTGGGCCGCCTACGCGCTCTGGGTCTTCACCCTCTTCGGTCACGAGGACGTCCGTCTGCTCGACGGCGGCCGCGACAAGTGGCTCGCGGAGGGCCGCCCGACGACCACCGACGCCTCCTCCCCGGAGCCCGCCGAGTACCCCGTCGTCGAACGCAGCGACGCCGAGATCCGCGCCTTCAAGGACGACGTCCTCGCGCACTTCGGCAACCCGCTGATCGACGTCCGCTCCCCGGAGGAGTTCACCGGGCAGCGCACCACGGCGCCGGCCTACCCGGAGGAGGGCGCCCTGCGCGCCGGTCACATCCCGAGCGCGCAGAACGTGCCGTGGGGCAGGGCCGCCGCCGAGGACGGCACCTTCCGCCCCCTCGACGAGCTGAACGGCATCTACCGCGAGGGCGCGGGGCTGAAGGACGGCGACTCCGTCATCGCCTACTGCCGGATCGGCGAGCGCTCCGCCCACACCTGGTTCGTGCTGACCCACCTCCTCGGCTTCGAGGGCGTCCGCAACTACGACGGCTCCTGGACCGAGTGGGGCAGCGCCGTCCGCGTCCCGATCGTGCAGGGCGCCGAGCCCGGCGAGGCCCCCGCGGCCCGCTGACGCGTCACGACGGAGGCCGGGAGCGCCGATCCGCCCGTCGACGGGCCGGATCCGGGCTCCCGGCCTCCGCTGCGACCGCCCGCCGCCCCTCCCCCGATGAGACACTGGACCGGATGACCGACACCACGCTCCCCGACGCTCTGCGCGACATCCGCGAGGAGTTCCTCGCCCTCGAGAAGCCGGAGCGCCTGCAGCTCCTGCTCGAGTTCTCGAACGAGCTCCCCGACCTGCCCGAGCGCTACCGCGACCACCCGGACCTCTTCGAGCGCGTGGAGGAGTGCCAGGCGCCCGTCTTCATCGTCGTCGACGTCGAGGGCGGGATCGTGCACCTGCACGCCACGGCTCCCCGCGAGGCGCCCACGACGCGCGGCTTCGCGTCGATCCTGGCGCAGGGCCTGGCCGGGCTCACCCCCGAGCAGGTGCTCGCCGTCCCCGACGACTTCCCGCAGACCATCGGCCTCTCGGAGGCGGTCTCGCCGCTGCGCCTGCGCGGCATGACCGCGCTGCTCGGCCGTACCAAGCGGCAGGTCCGCGCGCACCTGGCCGCATGATCCTCCGGCCGCTCGTCCCCGCCGGTCCGCCGATCGTGATCGGCGAGGAGGGCGCGCGAGCGGCGGTCGCGGACGCCTGGCGTCCCGACGAGGCGGTGCGCGTGCGCCTGAACATGATCGCGAGCGTCACCGGCTCCAGCACCGGCTCCGACGGCACGAGCGAGACGCTCACCAACCGCGTCGACCGCACGATCCTCGGAGTCGTCCGCGAGCAGGCCGACGTCGTCCTCGTCGGAGCCGCGAGCGTCCGCGCCGAGGGCTACCGCGTCCCCCGGCGGGTCCCGCTCGCCGTCGTCTCCGCCTCGGGCGATCTCGCCGGGCACCGCCTGGAGCTGCAGGAGGGCTCCCGGGTCCTGCTGCTGGTGCCGGAGTCGCGCGGCGCGGTGGAGGGGCTCCCCGCCGGCGTCGAGGTGGTCCGGGTCCCGTCCTCCTCGGAGCGGATCGGCGTCGACGAGCTCCTGGAGGCTCTCGCCGGGCTCGGCCTGCACCGCGTCGTCTGCGAGGGCGGCGCCTCGCTCTCGGGCCAGTTCCTCGCCTCGGGCCGGGTCGACGAGCTGTGCCTCACCACCTCGCCGCGCGTCGTCCTGCCGGGCCTCCCGGTCGCGACGGGCACGGCCGTCGTCGACGACGCCTACGCCCTGACGCTCCTGGCCGCGGACGATTCCGGGGCCGTCTACGCCCGCTGGAGCCGCACGCGCTGAGAGCCGCCCACCCGGCGTGCCTCCGCGTCCCGGGCGCGTCGGAACCCTAGTCTGCGACCGTGCCCGAATTCCCAGCGTCGTCCCAGCTCCCCGAGGAGTTCCGGGTCGCGACGGAGTCGATCCGCGCCGCTGCCACGCGCGCCGAGCTCACCGTGTCCGAGATCGCCTCGCCGTCGGGTCTCGCGCCCTGGGCCCTCGCCCTGTCGGGCGACGTCGCGCCGCACGCGCACGGACGCGACTCCGAGCTGGGCACGGGGCGCTTCATCCTGCTCTACGACCCCGAGGAGCCCGAGCAGTGGGGCGGCCCCTTCCGTGTCGTCTGCTTCGCCCAGGCCCCGCTCGAGGTCGAGATCGGCACCGATCCGTTCCTCGCCGAGGTCGCCTGGTCCTGGCTCATCGACGCCCTCGGGGCGCGGGGCGCCTCCTATTCCGCCGCGTCCGGCACGGCCACCAAGGTGCTCTCCACCGGTTTCGGCGAGCTGGCCGCTCAGGGGGACGGTGCGCAGATCGAGATCCGCGCCTCCTGGAGCCCGGATGATGCGCAGCTCGCCGCTCACGTGGAAGGGTGGGGGGAGCTGTTGTGCATGCTCGCGGGTCTCCCGCCCGTATCGAGCGACGGTGTGACCCCGCTCGCCTTCCGACGGAACAACCGTGACTGATTACCGTGTCCTCTCCACGCCCGACGAGTTCCTCGCCGCGGTCGACGCCCTCGCCGCCGGCGAGGGCCCCGTCGCCGTCGACGCCGAGCGCGCCTCCGGCTTCACCTACTCGCAGCGCGCGTACCTGATCCAGGTCTACCGGCGCGGTGCCGGCGCGTTCCTCTTCGATCCCCCCGCCATCGGCCGGATGGACGCCCTGCAGGCGGTCATCGGCCAGGAGGAGTGGGTCCTCCACGCCGCCAGCCAGGATCTCGCCTGCCTGCGCGAGGTGGGCCTGGACCCGGTGCGGATCTTCGACACCGAGCTCGCCGCCCGGCTCCTCGGACTGCCCAAGGTGGGCCTCGGCGCCGTCGTCGAGGACCTCCTCGGCATCCACCTGGCCAAGGAGCACTCGGCCGCCGACTGGTCGACCCGCCCCCTCCCCCAGAGCTGGCTCGTCTACGCCGCGAAGGACGTGGAGCTCCTCGTCGACCTCCGCGACCGCATGGAGGAGAAGCTCATCGCCGCGCGGAAGACGCGCATCGCCCGCGAGGAGTTCGAGGCGACGCTCGCGCGCGCCCCGAAGGCGGTCCCGCCGGACCCGTGGCGCCGCCTCTCCGGCATGCACTCGCTCCGCGGCCCGCGCCCCCTCGCCGTGGCGCGCGAGCTCTGGCTGGCCCGGGACGCGTTCGCCCGCGAGCGCGACATCGCTCCCGGCCGCCTGATCCCCGACTCCTCGATCATCGCGGTCGCCCGCAACATCCCGACCAGCATCGGCCAGCTCTCGGGCCGCCGCGACTTCACTGGCCGCGCCAGCCGCGGCGAGGTCGAGCGCTGGTGGGCCGCGATCGAGCGCGGGACGACGACCGAGGACCTGCCGAGCCCGACCCGCCCGGCCGCCGACACGCTCCCCCCTCCCCGCGCGTGGGGCGATCGCAACCCGGCCGCCGACGCGCGCCTGAAGGCGGGACGCGCCGTGGTCACCGAGATCGCCGAGCTGCTCTCGCTCCCGGTCGAGAACCTGCTCACGCCGGAGCTGCTGCGCCGGGTGGCCTGGAACCCGCCCGAGCCGTTGACCGCGGAGTCGGTCGCCGCGGAGCTCACCCGCGCCGGCGCCCGCGCCTGGCAGGTCGAGGCCACGTCGGGCTCGATCGCCACCGCGTTTGTCGAAGCGGCCCAAGCGCCGGCCGAGGGCACCGAAACCCCTTCGTAGGAAGCGGCAAAGGATTCCGGCTGCGCGGTGCCGGTTCCTACGATCGACGGCGACCGTGAGTTCCTGGGAGGCATTGTGGCCGAGAGATCCGAAGTCGTGTTCGTCGACGGAGTCCGTACTCCGTTCGGGCGTGCCGGCGAGAAGGGCATGTACTGGCAGACCCGAGCCGACGACCTCGTCGTCAAGGCGATGATCGGTCTGCTGGAGCGCAACGGCGCGCTGCCGAAGGAGCGGGTGGACGAGGTGGCGATCGCCGCCACCACCCAGCAGGGCGACCAGGGCCTGACCCTCGGCCGCACGGCGGCGCTGCTCGCAGGGCTGCCGAAGTCGGTGCCCGGCTTCGCCATCGACCGCATGTGCGCCGGAGCGATGACCTCGGTCACCGCGACCGCGGGCGGCATCGCGTTCGGCGCCTACGACGTGGTCCTCGCCGGCGGCGTGGAGCACATGGGCCGGCATCCGATGGGCTTCGGCGCCGACCCCAACCCGCGCTTCCTCTCCGAGCGCCTCGTCGGCGAGGACGCGCTCAACATGGGCCGCACGGCGGAGCGGATCCACGACCGCTTCCCGCACCTGACGAAGGAGCGCGCCGACCACTACGCCCTGCGGAGCCAGCAGAAGCTCGCCGCCGCGTACGCCGCCGGCAGCATCCAGCCGGACCTCGTCCCCGTCGCCACGCGCAGCGCCGCGGGCTGGGGCCTCGCGACCGCCGATGAGGCACCGCGCCCCGAGACGACCCTCGAGGGCCTCGCGGGCCTGCGGACCCCGTTCCGCCCCCACGGCCGGGTGACCGCGGGCAACTCCTCCGGGCTCAACGACGGAGCGACGGTGTCGCTCCTGGCCAGCGCCGACGCCGCGCAGGAGCTGGGCCTGTCCGCGAAGATGCGGATGGTGAGCTTCGCGTACGCCGGCGTCGAGCCCGAGATCATGGGCATCGGCCCGGTCCCCTCGACCGAGAAGGCGCTCCGCAAGGCGGGCCTGGGCATCGAGGACATCGGGCTCTTCGAGCTCAACGAGGCGTTCGCCGTGCAGGTGCTCTCCTTCCTCGACCATTTCGGCCTCGACGACGACGACCCGCGCGTCAACGAGTACGGCGGAGCGATCGCGATCGGCCACCCGCTCGCCTCCTCCGGGGTCCGGCTGATGATCCAGCTGGCCCGGCAGTTCGAGTCGCACCCCGAGGTCCGCTACGGCGTGACGGCCCTCTGCGTCGGCCTCGGCCAGGGCGGCACGGTGATCTGGGAGAACCCGCACTACGACGGCAAGCGCGGACGACGGAAGGGACGCTGACCCATGCTCGACGGATTCGAGAACCTCGTGGACCTCGTCGAGGGCGAGGTCGTCACCCACTCCTACGTCCGCGACGTGCCGCTGCCCAGCGGCCGCACGCTCGCCCTGATCACGCTCGACAACGACCGCGACCACACCCGCCCCAACACCTTCGGACCGGCGTCGCTCTTCGAGCTGGCGGACGTCCTCCTCACGCAGAAGGAGCGCGCCTCGCGCGGCGAGATCCAGGCGGTCGGCATCACCGGCAAGCCGTTCATCCTCGCCGCGGGAGCCGACCTCAGCAAGGTCGGGGCCATCCCGAGCCGTGAGCTCGGCCGCCAGCTGGCGCGCCTGGGCCACCGCACGCTGGGGATGCTGGCCGAGCTGGGCGTGCCGTCCTTCGCCTTCATCAACGGCCTCGCCCTGGGCGGCGGCACCGAGATCGGCCTGAACGCCGACTACCGCACGGTCGACTCCTCCATCCCCGCGCTCGGGCTCCCCGAGGTCTTCCTCGGCATCATCCCCGGCTGGGGCGGCGCGTGGCTCCTGCCGAACCTGATCGGCATCGAGAACGCCCTCAAGGTCGTCGTCGAGAACCCGCTCAAGAACAACCGCACGCTCAAGGGCCAGGAGGTGTTCGACCTCGGCATCGCCGACGCGATCTTCCCGCCCGCCGCCTTCCTCGAGGACTCGCTCCGCTGGGCCGACGGCGTGATCGGCGGCTCCGTGAAGGTGGAGCGGCCGAACGCGCCCGGCAAGCTGGAGCGGCTGGTCAAGTGGGACGTCGCGATCTCGATCGCGCGCAAGCAGCTGGAGTCGCGGATCGGCACGGTCGCGGCGTCTCCGTACCGCGCGCTGGAGCTGCTCAAGGCCGCGAAGAACACCACCCGCGAGGAGGGCTTCGCCGCCGAGGACGAGGCGCTGGCCGACCTGATCTCGGGCGACCAGTTCCGCGCGAGCATCTACGCGTTCGATCTGGTGCAGAAGCGCGCCAAGCGTCCCGCGGGAGCGCCCGACAGGGCGCTGGCCAAGCCCGTCACCAAGGTCGGGGTGGTCGGCGCGGGCCTCATGGCCTCGCAGTTCGCGCTGCTCTTCCTCCGCCGCCTCCAGGTGCCGGTGGTCATCACCGACCTCGACCAGGAGCGGGTCGACAAGGGCGTCGCGGGCATCCGCGCCGAGATCGACGCGCTGCTGGCGAAGGGACGCGTCTCCCCCGACGACGCGAACCGCCTCCGCGCGCTGATCACCGGCACGACCGACCGCTCCGACTTCGCCGACGCCGACTGGGTGATCGAGGCGGTCTTCGAGGAGCTGTCGGTGAAGCAGGACGTCTTCGCCGATATCGAGCGCTACGTCTCGCCCACGGCGGTGCTCGCGACCAACACCTCGTCCCTCTCCGTCGAGCGCATCGGCGAGCGGCTGGAGCACCCGGAGCGCCTCGTCGGCTTCCACTTCTTCAACCCGGTCGCGGTCATGCCGCTGATCGAGGTGGTCCGGACGCCGCACACCGACGACGAGACCCTCTCGACGGCGATGGTCACCGCCGCGAAGCTCAAGAAGAACGCCGTCATCACGCGCGACACCCCGGGCTTCGTGGTGAACCGCGTGCTGGCGAAGGTCCTGGGCGAGGCGATGCACGCGGTCGACACGGGCACTCCCTTCGAGGTCGTCGAGCAGTCGCTGGCTCCGTTCGGCCTGCCGATGACCCCGTTCGAGCTGCTCGAGCTGGTGGGCCTCAAGGTCGGCGCGCACGTGCTCGACACCCATCACACCGCGTTCCCCGACCGCTTCTTCGACAGCCCCAACCTGCACCGCCTCGCCGAGCTCGGCCGCGTCTTCGAGCGCGACGCGAAGGGGCGTGTGAAGGGCGTCGACAAGCGCGCGGTCGCGATCGTCGCCGGCGGCACGGAGCCGATGACGGCCGAGCAGCTGCGGCTGCGCGTCGAGACGGGTCTCGCGGACGAGGTCAAGCGGATGCTGGACGACGACGTCGTGCACGCCGCCGAGGACATCGACCTCTGCCTGATCCTCGGCGCGGGCTACCCGTTCCAGATGGGCGGACTCACGCCCTATCTCGACCGGGTCGGCGCGAGCAAGCGGGCGTTCGGGGACACGTTCCACCACCCCGCGATCCGCGGCGTCGACTGACGCGGAGTGCAGTGACGCGGAAGGGGCGCCGGATCGGATCCGGCGCCCCTTCCGCGCGTCGCCTGAGGGACGGGTCCCGACGGCCGATCAGTCGCTGCGGGCGTCGTCCCGGGCCTCGACCTCGTCCGGGAGCGGACGGGCGACCGGGATCTTGCTGCCCAGCACCTGCGCGACGACGTCGCGAGCGATGTGCTGGGGAGTGAGCCCGACGTCCTCGAGGATCTCCTCGCGCTTGGCGTGGTCGAGGAACTGGTCGGGCAGCCCGAGCTCGGTCACCGCGGTGTCCACGCCGGCCTCGCGCAGGTCCTGGCGGATGCGCGTGCCGATCCCGCCGACGCGCACCCCGTCCTCGATCGAGACGACGATGCGGTGCTCGCGGGCGAGCTCGATGATGCTGGTGGGCACGGGCACGACCCAGCGGGGGTCCACGACGGTGGCTCCGATACCCTGGGCCGCGAGCCGCTCAGCGACCTCGAGACCCATCGCGGCCATCGGTCCGACGGTGACCAGCAGCACGTCCTTGCGCTCGGCGCGGGCGAGCACGTCGACGCCGTCGCCGAGACGCTCGACGGCGTCGATCTCGTCGCCGACGCTCCCCTTCGAGAAGCGCACCACGGTCGGCGCGTCGGTGACGCCCACGGCCTCGCGCAGCTCCTCGCGCAGGCGCACGGAGTCGCGCGGAGCGGCGAGGCGGATGTTCGGGACGACCTGCAGGATCGCCAGATCCCACATGCCGTGGTGGCTCGGACCGTCGGGCCCGGTGACTCCGGCGCGGTCCAGTACGAAGGTGACGCCCGCGCGGTGCAGTGCGACGTCCATCAAGACCTGGTCGAAGGCGCGGTTCACGAAGGTGGCGTACAGCGCGACGACCGGATGCAGCCCGCCGAAGGCGAGACCGGCGGCCGAGGTCACGGCGTGCTGCTCCGCGATGCCGACGTCGAAGACGCGCTCCGGGTACTTCTCCGCGAGGCGGTCGAGACCGACGGGCCGGAGCATGGCGGCCGTGATGCCGACGATCGTCGGGTCCTCGTCGGCCAGGGTGACGATCTCCTCGGCGAACACCGAGGTCCACGATCGGGCCCCGGCCGCGCTCAGCGGCTCGCCCGTCTCGGGGTCGATCTGCCCGACGGCGTGGAACTGGTCGGCGAGGTCGTGCACGGCCGGACCGAAGCCCTTGCCCTTCTGGGTGATCGCGTGGACGATGACCGGCTGGCCGTAGTCCTTCGCCTGCTGGAGGGCCTCCTCCATCGCCGTCAGGTCGTGTCCGTCGATCGGCCCCAGGTACTTGATGTCGAGGTTGGAGTAGAGCGCCTCGTTGTTGATGAAGCGGCTGAGGAAGCCGTGGAGCCCGCCGCGCACGCCGCGGTAGACGGCGGCGGCGGGGCCGCCCAGCCGCTCCGAGACGGCCCGGGAGCCGCGGTGCATCGTGCGGTAGGTCGGCCGCGTGCGGACGCCGTTGAGGAAGCGGGCCATGCCGCCGATGGTCGGGGCGTAGGAGCGCCCGTTGTCGTTGACCACGATGACCAGCCCGCGGGAGTTGTCGTCGCTGATGTTGTTCAGCGCCTCCCAGGTCATGCCGCCGGTGAGGGCGCCGTCGCCCACGACCGCGACGACGTGGCGGTCGGTCTGACCGGTCATCGTGAAGGCGCGGGAGATGCCGTCCGCCCAGGACAGCGAGCTGGAGGCGTGCGAGCTCTCGACGATGTCGTGCGGCGACTCCCTCCGCTGCGGGTAGCCGGCGAGGCCGCCGCGCTGCCGGAGCTTCGAGAAGTCCTGGCGACCGGTGAGCAGCTTGTGGACGTAGGACTGGTGACCGGTGTCGAACACGATCGCGTCGTGCGGCGAGTCGAAGACCCGGTGGATCGCGATGGTCGTCTCGACGACGCCGAGGTTCGGGCCCAGGTGGCCGCCGGTCTTCGAGACCTCGCGCACGAGGAAGTCGCGGATCTCCTGCGCCAGCGTCTCGAGCTCGGCCGCGGTCAGGCGATCGAGATCGCGAGGACCGCCGATGGTCTCGAGAACAGCCATGCGCGCCGCCTTCCGGGGTCGTGAGCGAGGTGGGACGTCTCCCGAGTCTACGCACGGGGCCCCCGGGAACGCGTGTGCGCCTCCCCCGCAGGGAAGGCGCACACGCTCTGCGGCTGATCTAGACGAGCGAGCGCAGCACGTACTGCAGGATGCCGCCGTTGCGGTAGTAGTCCGCCTCACCGGGGGTGTCGATGCGGACGACCGCGTCGAACTCGACGGTCTGCTTGCCCTCGGCCGAGTGCTCGGTCGGCTCGGCGACGACGTGGACCGTCTTGGGGGTGACGCCCTCGTTCAGCTCCTCGATGCCCGAGATGCTGATCGACTCGGTGCCGTCCAGGCCCAGCGACTCCCAGCTCTCGCCCGCGGGGAACTGCAGCGGGACGACGCCCATGCCGATGAGGTTCGAGCGGTGGATCCGCTCGAAGCTCTCGACGATGACCGCCTTGACGCCCAGCAGGCTCGTGCCCTTGGCCGCCCAGTCGCGCGACGAGCCGGAGCCGTACTCCTTGCCGCCCAGGATGACGAGCGGGGTTCCCTCGGCCTGGTAGTTCTGCGACGCGTCGTAGATGAACGACTGCGGGGCGTCCGGCTGAGTGAAGTCGCGGGTGTAGCCGCCCTCCACGCCGTCGAGCAGCTGGTTGCGCAGGCGGATGTTCGCGAACGTGCCGCGGATCATCACCTCGTGGTTGCCGCGGCGCGAGCCGTAGGAGTTGTAGTCCTTGCGGTCGATGCCGTGCTCGTCGAGGTAGCGGCCGGCGGGGCTGTCGGCCTTGATCGAGCCGGCGGGGCTGATGTGGTCGGTCGTGACGGAGTCGCCGAGCTTGGCGAGCACGCGGGCACCGGCGATGTCGGTGACCGGGGTCGTCTCCATCGTCATGCCGTCGAAGTACGGGGGCTTCCGCACGTAGGTCGACGACTCGTCCCACTCGAAGATCGAGCCCTCGGGGGTCTGCAGCGCCCGCCAGCGCTCGTCGCCGTCGAACACGCCCGCGTACTGCGTGTCGAACATCGACTTGTCGATCGACGAGTCGATCGTCGCCTGAACCTCGGCCGCGTCGGGCCAGATGTCCTTGAGGAACACGTCGTTGCCGTCGGAGTCGGTGCCGAGCGCGTCGACCTCGAAGTCGAAGTTCATCGAGCCGGCGAGCGCGTAGGCGATGACGAGCGGGGGGCTCGCCAGGTAGTTCATCTTCACGTCCGGGTTGATGCGGCCCTCGAAGTTGCGGTTGCCCGAGAGCACGGCGGTCACGGCGAGGTCGTTGTCCTGCACCGCGGCCGAGATCTCCTCGAGCAGCGGGCCGGAGTTGCCGATGCAGGTCGTGCAGCCGTAGCCGACCGTGTAGAAGCCGAGCGCTTCGAGCGACTCGGTCAGGCCGGCCTTCTCGTAGTAGTCGGTGACGACCTTCGATCCGGGCGCCAGCGTGGTCTTGACCCACGGCTTGGCCTTCAGGCCCTTCTGCGCCGCGTTGCGGGCCAGCAGGCCGGCCGCGAGCATGACGGACGGGTTCGACGTGTTGGTGCACGAGGTGATCGCCGCGATCGCGACAGCGCCGTGATCGATCGTGAAGGTCCCGCCCTCGCCGAGCTCGACCGTGGTCGGCTTGGAGGCGGTCGCCGGCGCGTGCGAGCGGTGGGTGTGCTCGTGGCTGCTGTGCTCGTCCTGCGGCTGCAGCTCTCCGGGGTCGGAGGCGGGGAACGACTCCGCGATGGTCAGGTCGACGATGTCGTGCGAGACGTCCGCGTAGTTGGTGAGGTCCGATTCGAACTGCGTCTTGGCGGACGAGAGCTCGATCCGGTCCTGCGGGCGCTTCGGGCCGGCGATCGAGGGGACGACGGTGCCGAGGTCGAGCTCGAGGTACTCGCTGAAGACCGGCTCGACCGCGGGGTCGTGCCAGAGCTTCTGCAGCTTGGAGTACTGCTCGACGAGGGCGATCTGCTCGTCGCTGCGGCCGGTGAGGCGCAGGTAGTCGAGGGTCACGTCGTCGATGGGGAACATCGCGGCGGTGGAGCCGAACTCGGGGCTCATGTTGCCGATGGTGGCGCGGTTGGCGAGCGGCACCGCGGCGACGCCGGCCCCGTAGAACTCGACGAACTTGCCGACCACGCCGTGCTTGCGCAGCATCTGCGTGATGGTGAGCACGACGTCCGTCGCGGTCACGCCGGTCGGGATCGAGCCGGTGAGCTTGAAGCCGACGACCTTCGGGATGAGCATCGAGACGGGCTGGCCGAGCATCGCGGCCTCGGCTTCGATGCCGCCGACGCCCCAGCCGAGCACGCCGAGGCCGTTGACCATCGTCGTGTGCGAGTCGGTGCCGACGCAGGTGTCGGGGTAGGCGCGCAGCGCGCCGCCCACCTCGCGGGTCATGGTGACGCGGGCCAGGTACTCGATGTTGACCTGGTGCACGATGCCGGTTCCGGGCGGGACGACCTTGAAGTCGTCGAAGGCGGTCTGGCCCCAGCGGAGGAACTGGTACCGCTCGCCGTTGCGCTCGTACTCGAGCTCGACGTTGCGCTCGAGCGCGTCCTCGGTGCCGAAGAGGTCGGCGATGACGGAGTGGTCGATCACCATCTCGGCGGGCGCGAGCGGGTTGATCCGGTTCGCGTCGCCGCCCAGGGCAGCGACGGCCTCGCGCATCGTGGCGAGGTCGACGATGCAGGGCACGCCGGTGAAGTCCTGCATGACCACGCGGGCCGGCGTGAACTGGATCTCGGTGTCGGGCTCCGACTCCGGGACCCACTCGCCGAGGGCGCGGATGTGGTCGGCGGTGATGTTCGCGCCGTCCTCCGTGCGGAGGAGGTTCTCGAGCAGCACCTTGAGGCTGAACGGGAGCTTCTCGTGACCGGGGACCCGGTCGATGCGGAACACCTCGTAGTCGGTCGAGCCGACCTTCAGGGTGTCTTTCGATCCAAAGCTGTCTACCGCGGACACGTCGCCCTCTCCTTCGCTGACTGCAGCGTCCGCCGACGGGCGGAGCCGCTCTCCGTCCTCATCTTGACGACCGCGCACAGCGGCCTGCCACCAAGGAGGACCTAACTCCTCGACGCCGAGGCGCCCGGTCGACCTCGCCGCGACGGTGCGGGGAGGCGAGCGCTATTTATCTCGACGTCGAGACAATTCTATGCACGATCCGGAGCATCGCCCGCATCGGCGCGCTCGCCGGCTCCGCGGTACTCGGCCCGGACGGCGAGCACGGTGAGCACCAGCAGCGGCGCGTACAGGGGCAGGCCCAGCGCCAGCTTCCAGATGCCCAGCGCCGTGGTGTCCTCGGCGAGGAACAGCGGGTACTGCACGGCCAGGCGCAGGAGGAAGAGCCCCGCCCACGCGAGGGTCAGGGCGCCGAAGAGGCGGCGCTTGCGCCGATCGGACCGCCAGGAGGTGCCGTCCCCCATCAGGAAGCCGGCGGCGACGCCGATCAGGGGCCAGCGCACGAGGACGGAGAGGAGGAAGACGAGCCCGTAGACGAGGTTGGTGAGCAGCCCCAGGGCGAAGTTGTCGACGCCCCGCCCGGTGAACAGCGCCAGTGCGGCCGAGACCACCACGGCGAGCAGCCCGCCGACGGCCTGGATCACCGGCGTCCGGCCGAGCACCCGCGCCACCGTGAACGCCACGGCGAGCCCGACGGAAGCGACCAGCGAGAGCACGAGCTCCGAGGTGACCGTGTAGAGCAGGACGAAGGCTATGCCGGGCACGACGGCCTCGAGGATCCCCCGGACGCCGCCCATGGTGCGCAGCAGCGCCTTCCCGTCGAACGGCTCGCCGTCGGCGACCGCGCCGAGTCCCGAGCGGCGGGCGGCCTGCGCGATCGCGTCGCCGACCTCGGGCCGGACCGGCTCCTCCGATCGGGCCGGGTCCTCGGGCCGCACCGGCTCCATGCCGGTCAGCTCGCGCTCTGCTGGGTCTGGCTTCCGGTCGGCACCTTCAGCGGGATCAGGTCGCGCGGAGGCATCGGGCCGCTGCCGCGGACCACGACGATGCTGCGGAAGAGCTCCTCGACCGAGGCGGCCGCCTGCTCGTCGACGGCTCCGGCTCCGGCGATCACGCCGCGGAGGAACCAGCGCGGACCGTCGACGCCGACGAACCGGGCGACGCGGGTCTGGCCGCCGGCGATCGGGAGCTCGGCGACGAGCTCCGGACCGAAGACGCCGTCGCGCTCCGTCGTCGATCCGCCCTGACGGCCGATCTGCTCGGCGATCTGGCCGCGGATCTCGTGCCAGAGGCCCGAGGAGCGCGGCGCGGAGAAGGGCTGCACCTGCAGCGTCGACCCTGCGTAGTCGAGGCCGACGGCGATGACGCGCTTGGTCCCCTCCTCGACCTCGAGGCGGATGTGCATGCCCTCGCGGGGAAGCACCTTCACCCCGCCGAGGTCGATGTAGGGGCGGACCGGGTTGGCCTCGCGCTCGTCCAGGGGCCCGGCCTCCGCGCGGTCCTCCGGCGCCGACTTCTCGAAGTCCTGCTGGACGGGCTCGGCGGCCTCGCCGGCCGTGGGCTGGATGTCGCTCATGCGCTCTCCTCGTGGATTCTGGTCTCCTGGGCGCCGGCGGCGTACCCGGTGGATCCGAAGCCGCCCGTGCCGCGGACCGACTCGGGAAGCTCGTCGACGGCCGTGAACCTCGCCTGGACGACGGGGACGATCACGAGCTGCGCGATCCGGTCCCCCGCCGAGACGCGGTACGTCTCGCGGCTGTCGGTGTTCAGCAGCGCCACCCGGATCTCGCCGCGGTAGCCCGCGTCGATCGTTCCGGGGGCGTTGACGACGGTGATGCCGTGCGTGAAGGCCAGCCCGCTGCGGGGGACGACGAAGCCGGCGTGGCCCTCCGGGAGGGCGACGGCCACTCCGGTGCCGACGGAGGCGCGCTCACCGGGGGCGAGCACCACGTCCTCCGTCGAGTGGAGATCGGCTCCCGCGTCGCCCGGACGGGCGTAGGAGGGGAGCCGGTCCGCGGTGATCGGGACGTCGACGGTTGCAGGCACGTGACGAGGGTAGACCAAACGTCTGATCCAATAGGGTCATGCCGTCCTACCGAGAGAGGCTGTGGCCCGCGCCCTGGCTCTTCGTCGCCACCGCCCTCGTGATCCCCGCCAGCATCCTGGTGTTCGCGCCCATCGACCTCGCGGTGGGGGTGATCGTCGCGGTCGTTCTGTACGCGGGCTGCGTGCTGTCGCTGCTGGCCCTCTCCCCCGTGATCGAGGTGGCGGAGGGGGAGCTGCGCGCCGGCCGCGCGCACATCCCGCTGGACCTCGTGGGCGAGCCGTCCTCCTACTCGGGGGACCAGGCGTTCGCCGAGCGCGGGACGCGCCTGGACGCGCGGGCGTACCTGGTCATCCGCGGCTGGGTGAAGGAGGTGGTGCGGGTCCCGATCGAGGATCCGGCCGACCCGACGCCGTACTGGCTGGTCTCCACCCGCCGCCCGGACGACATCGTCGCCGCGATCCGGGGATCACGGCGACGGAGCGGTCGTCCTTCGGAGCCGGGAGGCGCTTAAGCGGCGCACTCCAGGCAGATCGGTCCGAGCTTCTCCTCGTGGTCGATCTGCGAGCGGTGCTTCACGAGGAAGCAGCTCACGCACGTGAACTCGTCCGCCTGGGGCGGAAGGACCACGACGTCCAGATCGAGGTCGGACAGATCGGCACCGGGCAGTTCGAATCCGCCCGGGTTGTCGGCGTCATCGACGTCGACGACTCCGGACATCTTGTCGGGGACTCGCTCCTTCAGGGCCTCGATCGACTCGGAGTCGTCATCGGTCTTGCGGGGGGCGTCGTAGTCCGTAGCCATTCCCATCCACTTCTTATTTCTGCTGTTCAACAAATCGGCGGGGTCAGTGTGCATCACGACGCATCGATTCGCAAACCACCTCGAACGGCTCTTGACACCCGCTCGCCCCGCCTCCTTCCGCACCAACTTTCGACCCGCCCGGGGTATTCCCGGCCGATCGCCCGGGCGCGTGGCATCCTTGCCCGGTCCGCGTCCAGAAGGAGGGTCCCCACGATGATGGAACTGAAGGTGATCGGCGTCGAGGGCGGATCGCTCGTCCTCGTGTCCGAGGGCGGCGAGCGCTTCTCGGTCCGCATCGACGAGACGCTGCAGAGCCAGCTGCGGCCGCGGGTCCACACCCTCCCGCCGCGCGAGAAGCGCGTCTCCCCCCGCGAGATCCAGGCCCACATCCGCTCCGGGCTCTCCGCCGAGGAGGTCGCCGAGCTCACGGGCGCCGACCTGGGCTACGTCCAGCGCTTCGAGGGACCCGTCACGGCCGAGCGCGAGCACATCGTCGCGTCCGCCCTCGCCGTGCGCGTCTACACGACCACCGACCCCGATCCCCTCGAGGAGGGCACGCCCTTCGGCGACGTCATCCGCGACCGCCTCGCGTCGCTCGGCGCCGAGGGCGAGCAGTGGTCGAGCTGGAAGGAGGAGGAGGGCTGGGTCGTCAAGCTCCTCTTCCGCTCGGACGAGATCGACCACGACGCCCGCTGGCGCTTCGACCCGCGGAAGGCGCTGCTGTCGCCGCTGACCTCCGAGGCGATCACGCTCTCGCAGCAGGGCGAGATCCGGCCGACCCTCATCCCGCGCCTGCGCGCCGTCATCCCCGCAGCCGTCGACGAGCTCGCCACGCGCTTCGACACGGAGTCCGCGGAGGCGCCGAGCCGCTCCGCCCGGGCCGACCACCCCACCGCCGGCCGCCCCGCCGCGATGCCGCACGCCCGGCCGGCCGCCGTCCGCCCCTCCGACACGGAGCCGCAGCCGGCCCTCTCCGAGACCCCGCGCCCGATCTCGACGCTCCCCCGCCCCGTCACGAGCACGACGGAGCAGCGCGAGCGCAACCTCAACGACACCGCCGACCTGCTCGACGCCCTGCGGCGGCGCCGGGGCGAGCGCGATCATGCCTCGAGCCTCCGCGTCCGCGAGGAGCCGGAGCCCGAGGCCGAGGCCGCTCCTCCCGTCGAGAAGGCACCTGAGCCGCCGCGCACCGCTCCCCCGGTCCCCGAGCAGCCGTCGGGCGTGCGCGGGAGCCTCCGCAGGGGGCGGGCGTCGATGCCGAGCTGGGACGAGATCGTCTTCGGAGCGCGCAGCGACGACTGACCCTCAACCGGCGCGGCTCCGCCGGGGTGGACGGTGCCCCCCGTCCCCTCGGCCCGGCTCAGGCCAGCGCGCCGAAGCGGAGGAGCGGCACCTGCGTCTCCTCCGGCGTGAGCGACCCGTGCTGCCCGATCATGGAGCGGCCGGAGGAGTCGTCCGCCGCGTAGTAAGCGATGGTCCTCCGCGCCGCGACGAACACGTCGCCCATCCGCTCGGCCGCCGCCGGAGAGACCTCGCCGAACCAGCCGCTCGCGGCGACCTCGTCGCGCGTCGCGATCCAGGCGCGTGCGCCCTCCGCCTCGATCCAGCGCCGCGCCACCTCGTCGGGGTCCACACCCGGCTCGAGGTGCAGCTGCAGGCAGCGGGGCTCTCCGCCGAGGTGCCGGACGCCCTCGAGCAGCGGTCCCCGCTCGACGAGCACGTGCGAGGACGCCGGGACGTCCACGATGCCGTGGTCGGCGGTGACCAGCACGCTCTCGCGGGCGGAGAGCCCGCGGACCGCTCCGCCGACCTCCCCGTCCAGGAGCTCGAGCGCTGCCGTCCACTCCGGCGACTCCCAGCCGCGCGCGTGCGCCGCCTGGTCGAGCTCGGGGACGTAGAGGTACACGAGCTGTCGCCCGCCCTCGTCGAGCAGGGCGCGCGCCGCCGTGAAGCGCTCGGCGACGCCGCCGGCGGAGTGGTACTCGGCGCCGCGCAGGATCGCCCGCGTGAGACCGGAGCGGGCGTACCGCGCGGGGCCGATCACTCCGGCCCGGACACCGGCGGAAGAGGCCTGCTCGAAGACCGTGGGGTGGGGCTGCCACGTCTCGGGCACCATGCCCTCGTCCCAGCCGGAGAGCTGGTTGACCAGGCGGTCGGAGGCGCGGTCGAGCACGCGGTAGCCGACCATCCCGTGCCCGCCCGGGCGCAGGCCCGTCGTCAGGCTCGCCAGGGCCGCCGCGGTGGTCGTCGGGAATCCCGAGACGAGCGTGGTGCCGCGGTTGAGGGCCGGAGCGAGCGTGCGCGAGTGGCCCCCGCGCTGGCGGAGGTTCGCGGCACCCAGACCGTCGACGAGGACGACCACGATCCGCTCGACGCGGGGCGAGCCGAAGAGGCCGGGGCGGCCCAGGAGCGCGTCGAGGGCGCCCGGCAGGACGTCGGCGAGGCTCCGCCGCCCGTCGGGGGCTGGCGGTAGCATGTGGGTCATCGCGCCCAGTTTCGCACAGCGCCGCCGTCCCCGCCGGGCCGGTGCAGCGGAGCGTCCGCGTGAACGGGAGGGCCGGTCCCGTCCGCGAGGCGCCGTCTCCGCTCCGCCCGTCCCGTCGAGCGCCGCAGGGCGGTGCAGTCCCCCGCCGCCGCCCCGCGCCCGCCACCGAATCGAGTCATGAACGCTGCAGCCCCCTCCTCCGGATCCTCGCTCACCGAGCGCATCGAGGACGTCGACGTCTCGGCCGAGATGGAGGGGTCCTTCCTCGAGTACGCGTACTCGGTCATCTACTCGCGGGCCCTGCCCGACGCCCGCGACGGCCTCAAGCCGGTGCAGCGCCGGATCCTCTACATGATGAGCGAGATGGGGCTGCGGCCCGATCACGGCCACGTGAAGTCGGCCCGCGTGGTCGGCGAGGTGATGGGCAAGCTGCACCCGCACGGCGACGCCTCGATCTACGACTCCCTCGTCCGCCTCGCCCAGCCGTTCACGATGAGGGTCGCCCTCGTCGACGGGCACGGCAACTTCGGCTCCCTCGACGACGGCCCGGCCGCGGCCCGCTACACCGAGGCCCGCCTCGCCCCGGCCGCCACGGCCATGACCGAGCACCTCGGCGAGGACGTCGTCGACTTCGTCCCGAACTACGACAACTCGCACGACCAGCCCGAGGTCCTCCCCTCCGCGTTCCCGAACCTGCTGGTCAACGGGGCCAGCGGCATCGCCGTCGGCATGGCGACGAACATGGCGCCGCACAACCTCGTGGAGGTGATCGGGGCGGCCCGGCACCTGATCGCTTATCCCGACGCGTCCCTGGACGACCTGATGTCGTTCGTCCCGGGACCGGACTTCCCGAGCGGTGGCACGATCGTCGGCCTCGCCGGCGTGCGCGACGCCTACGCGACCGGCCGGGGCGGCTTCAAGACCCGCGCCCGCGTCTCGGTCGAGAGCATCACCGCGCGCAAGTCCGGCCTGGTCGTCACCGAGCTGCCCTACCTCGTCGGCGCCGAGAAGGTCATCGACAAGATCAAGGACGGCGTCCAGAACAAGAAGCTCAGCGGCATCTCGGACGTCACCGACCTGACGGACCGGGACAACGGCCTCCGGCTCGTCATCGGGATCAAGACCGGCTTCAGCCCCGAGGCCGTCCTCGAGCAGCTCTACCGCTACACGCCCCTCGAGGACGCGTTCTCGATCAACAACGTCGCGCTGGTCGACGGCGGCCCGCGCACCCTCGGCCTGAAGGAGCTGCTGCAGGTCTACATCGGCCACCGGGTGCAGGTCGTCACCCGGCGGACCCGCTACCGACTGCGCAAGCGCCAGGAGCGGCTGCACCTGGTCGAGGGCCTGCTCATCGCGATCCTCGACATCGACGAGGTCATCCAGCTGATCCGCGGGAGCGACGACACCGCGGCGGCGCGGGCCCGGCTGATCGAGGTCTTCGACCTCAGCACCCTGCAGGCCGACTACATCCTCGAGCTCCAGCTCCGCCGTCTCACGAAGTTCTCGCGCATCGAGCTCGAGACCGAGCGCGACACCCTCCTCGCCGAGATCGCCGAGCTCGAGGCCCTCCTCGCCAGCCGATCACGGATCGACGAGCTGGTCTCGGACGAGCTCGACGAGGTCGCCCAGCGCCTCGGGACCCCGCGGCGCACCCTGCTCACCGAGGCGCGCCCCTCCGTCGCCACCACCGGGCGGAAGGCCGCCGCGGTGCTCGAGATCGCGGACGTGCCCTGCCGGGTGCTGCTGAGCACCACCGGCCGCATGGTGCGGGTCGACCGCGACCCCGAGGCCGCTCCCCACCCCGAGCGCGCCACGCGCCGCTCGAAGCACGACGCCGTCCTCAGCGTGCTCGACACGACCAGCCGGACGGAGATCGGCGCGGTCACCAGCGCCGGTCGGCTCCTCCGCTTCTCGCCGGTCGACGTGCCCGCCGTCCCCTCCTCCTCGGTGCAGCTGGGCGCGGGCGTGCGCATGAGCGACTACCTCCCGCACCTGGCGAAGGACGAGCGGGTGCTCGCGCTCGTCGCCCTCGACGACGAGCGGCCGATCGCGCTCGGCACCCAGCAGGGCGTCGTCAAGCGCGTCGCGCCGGGCGAGCTGCCCAACCGCCCGGACATCGAGCTCATCGCCCTGAAGCCGAAGGACGCCGTCGTAGGCGCGGCCGCGTCGGCGGAGGAGGACGAGCTGGTCTTCGTCACCGGCGAGGCCCAGCTGCTGCGCTTCTCCGCGTCCGCCGTCCGCCCTCAGGGCCGGACCGCCGCGGGGATGGCCGGGGTCAAGCTGGCCGAGACCGACGACGTCGTGCACTTCGCCGTCGTCGCCGCCGAGGACCGGGACGAGGCCGTCGTCGCGACGGTCGCCGTCGACAGCTGGGCCCTCTCGGGGACCGATACCGGCAGTGCGAAGGTCTCGCCGTTCTCGGAGTTCCCCGCCAAGGGCAGGGCCACCGGCGGAGTCCGTGCGCAGCGCTTCCTCAAGGGTGAGACCGCCCTCGGAGTGGCGTGGGTCGGCCCCGGTCCCGCGCACGCCCTCGAGGCCGACGGCTCGGTGGCCGCGCTGCCCGACTCCGGGATGAAGCGCGACGGCTCCGGTGTGGCCCTCGCGACGCCGATCGCGACGATCGGAGCGGCGCCCGAGGTGTTCTGAGCCCCGCGGCTCAGACGTCGATGCGGTCCCGCGACAGCGACTCGGACCCGCGGACGATGAACTCCTTGCGGGGCGCCACGTCGTTGCCCATCAGCAGCTCGAACACCCGGCCGGCGTTCTCGGCGTCGGCGACCCGCACCCGGCGGAGGGTGCGGCGGGAGCGGTCCATGGTCGTCGTGGCCAGCTGGTCCGCGTCCATCTCGCCGAGCCCCTTGTAGCGCTGGATCGGGTCCTGGTAGCGGCGGCCCGCCTTGCCGAGGGCCGCGAGCACGCTCTGCAGCTCCTTCTCGGAGTAGGTGTAGATCGTCTCGTTCGGCTTCTTCCCCGCGTTCATCACCACGAGCCGGTGCAGCGGAGGCACGGCGGCGAAGACGCGCCCCGCCTCGACGAGCGGCCGCATGTAGCGGAAGAAGAGCGTGAGCAGCAGGGTGCGGATGTGGGCGCCGTCGACGTCGGCGTCGCTCATCAGGATGATCTTCCCGTAGCGGGCGGCCGAGAGGTCGAAGGAGCGGCCGGAGCCGGCTCCGATCACCTGGATCATCGAGGCGCACTCGGCGTTCGAGAGCATGTCGGCGATGCTCGCCTTCTGCGTGTTGAGGATCTTCCCCCGGATCGGCAGCAGAGC
This sequence comes from Rathayibacter sp. RFBD1, assembly GCF_002932915.1. Lineage (NCBI taxonomy): Bacteria > Bacillati > Actinomycetota > Actinomycetes > Micrococcales > Microbacteriaceae > Rathayibacter > Rathayibacter sp. RFBD1. Next base: position 11,389 of record NZ_PSWQ01000022.1, on the reverse strand, counting down.
CTGGTACTCGCTGTTGCGGGCGAGCTTGGCGGTGCCGAGGGCGGAGTCGCCCTCGACGATGAAGAGCTCGCTGTTCTCGACGTCGCTGCTGCGGCAGTCGACCAGCTTCGCCGGAAGGGAGGAGGACTCCAGCGCGTTCTTGCGGCGCTGCGTCTCCTTGTGCGCGCGGGCCGAGATCCGCGACTTCATCTCGGCGACGACCTTCTCGAGGAGCTGGGAGGTCTGCGCCTTGTCCTCGCGGCGCGTCGAGGAGAACACCGCGCCCAGCGTCGAGGCGATGGTGGAGGCGACGATCGCGCGGACGGCGGGCGTGCCCAGCACCTCCTTCGTCTGGCCTTCGAACTGCGGCTCAGGGAGCCGCACGGTCAGCACGGCGCTGAGCCCAGCGAGGACGTCGTCCTTCTCGAGCTTGTCCGAGCCGACCTTGAGGCGGCGGGCGTTCGCCTCCACCTGGGAGCGGAGCAGCTTCAGCAGGCCCTGCTCGAAGCCGGTCTGGTGCGTCCCGCCCTTGGGCGTCGAGATGATGTTCACGAAGCTGCGCATCACCGTCTCGTAGCCGGTGCCCCAGCGCAGGGCGATGTCGACCTCGCAGGTGCGCTCCACCTCGGTGGGCACCATGGCGCCGCCGGGGGTCAGCACCGGCACGGTCTCGGTGAAGGTGCCGGAGCCGGTGAGGCGCAGCACCTCGGTCACGGGAGCGTCGGGGGCGAGGAACTCGACGAACTCCGAGATGCCACCGTCGTAGCGGAACATCTCGGCGCGGCGCTCGTCCGCCCGGTCGTCGACGATGTCGATCGTCAGGCCGGGGACGAGGAACGCGGTCTGCCGGGCACGCGTCACCAGGTCGTCCGTCTGGAACGAGGCGCCCTTCGTGAAGATCTGGCGGTCGGCCCAGTAGCGCACGCGCGTTCCGGTGACGCCCTTGGCGACCTTCCCGACGACCGTCAGCTCCGACCCGTTCTCGAACGGCGTGAACGGAGCGTCGGGGGTGGGCTCGCCCGCGTCGGCGAAGCGCCCGGGCTCCCCCCGGTGGAACGACATCCGGTAGGTGCGGCCGTTGCGGTCGACCTCGACGTCCAGGCGCTCCGAGAGCGCGTTGACCACGGAGGCGCCGACGCCGTGCAGACCGCCGGACGCCGCGTAGGACCCCGAGCCGAACTTGCCGCCCGCGTGCAGCTTCGTGAACACGACCTCGACTCCGGAGAGCCCCGTCTTCGGCTCGATGTCGACCGGGATCCCGCGCGCGCGGTCGCGCACCTCGACGCTGCCGTCGGCGTGCAGGAGCACGCTGATCTCGGTCCCGTGCCCGGCCAGCGCCTCGTCGACGGAGTTGTCGATGACCTCCCAGAGGCAGTGCATGAGGCCGCGCGAGTCGGTCGATCCGATGTACATGCCGGGCCGCTTCCGGACCGCCTCGAGACCCTCGAGGACGGAGAGGTGGCGGGCGTTGTAGTCGGTGGAGGCCATCCGCCCAGTCTACTTTCGGGAACCGCTCCGGCCGCGGTGGCGCGGCACCCGGCGACAGCACGATGGCCGCTCGGCGCGGGGCCCCTACGCGCAGAGCGAAATGCCGACCGATCGACTCCGTGCGGAAACAATGGCGTGCTTGGATGGGTTCCACTAAGCAGAGATCGAAGACCGAGTGCAGGAGGCCAAGTCATGTCGACCACAGCAACCCAGAACGGCGTGGACGAGCTCGCCGGTGCCCACCAGCTCTCCGCCGCCGACCGCTGCGACAGCTGCGGTGCCCAGGCGTACATCCGAGTGGTCGTGAACAACGGAGAACTGCTGTTCTGCGCACACCACGGGAAGAAGTACCAGGAGAAGCTCTCCAGCATCGCCCAGAGCTGGCACGACGAGTCCGCCCGACTCTTCGAGGAGCAGCGTCCCTAGCGCGTCCCCGATCAGCCCGGACGGCGCGTCAGCGCCCTACCGACCGACACCGAGCCGCTTCGCGATCACTTCGCGAGCGGCTCGTGCCGTTTCATCGACCAGGCGGAGACGCTCGTCCGACGGGGAGTAGGCGGCGCCGAGGGCGCGCCGCAGGATCGCGTCCGCGAGCGACGGGTTCTTCGCGAGGACGGGGCCGTGCAGGTGCGTGCCCAGAAGGCCTCCCACCGCGTAGCCCTCGTGGCCGGCGCCGTCGCCGGTGCCGTGCAGCACTCGGCCGAGCGCGTCCTCGGGCGCGATCCCGGTCATCCGGCGCTCGTGGTTCTCGAAGCCGACGAGGACGCCGCCCGGCGTCTCGACGAGGAGGTCGTCGGTCGCGCGCTCGCCCGTGACCGAGTCTCCGGGGAACAGCCCGATCCCCCGGGCTCCGCCCGCGGCCGTGCTGATCGAACCGGCCAGCATCTCCCAGCCGGCTCCGACCGCGACCACCTGAGTGCCCTGGTCGACCCAGGCCCGCAGCGTCGGCGCGATCTCGTGGAGGAGAGCCAGGACGCCCGGGAGGTCCTCGTCCGCTCCCGTCCCGGCGACCAGGACGTCCGGACGGACCTCGGCGTCGGAGGCGGTCGCCAGCGGCACCACCTCCGCCTCGACGCCCGACCAGCGCGCCCGAGCCGCGAGGACCCGAGCGTTCGCCGCGTCGCCGTTGCTGTCCAGGACGTCGGGAGCGAGCACGGCGATGCGGAGGGTGGTCACGCGGTCTCCTCGCGGTTGGTGACGAGCTGCAGGTGCGCACGGGTGCGGCGCATCGAATCCGCCGAGAAGACGATGGTCTTCCGGCCGGAGGCGGGGGTCGGCAGAGCGAGGAACGCGTCGAGCGCGCGACCCAGGTCCTCGTCGACGGAGTCGACGCGCACGCCGTCGTAGCGCAGGTGCAGCGCCGCCTCGTGCGCCTTCGACCCCGAGACGACCCGGACGTGCCCGAGCACGGAGGTGTCCACGGGCCAGAAGTAGGAGGGGTCTCGGACGTCGGAGCCGATCGCGAGCATGATCTGCTCGGTCCCCCCGGGGATCTCCGCGATGTTCAGGCGGTAGCTCGCCGGGTTCTGGACCAGGACGAACTCGACCTCGTGGCCGCGCACGGTGACGATCTCGCCCCGCCCGAAGACGGGGTCGATGCTCGAGAGCGCGGAGGCGGCGAGGGCCGGGTCGAAGCGCTCGGCGAGCACGGCGCGGGCCGTGGAGACGGCCGCCGCGGCGTCCACCGCGTAGTGGACGCCCCGCGCGGGGAGCCGGACCTCGAGCGGGTCGCCGTCGCTGACGATGTGCGCGGCCGCTCCCGTCGTGCTCTCGACGACGGTGGTGGCACGGTCGGTCCCGGCCTCCGCCTCCGCGGCGTAGCCGAGACCGCCGGACGCGGAGTCGCGGACGGAGGAGGAGACGCCGTACCAGCGGATCCGCTCGTCGGGGAGGGAGGTCGCGACATCGGCGATGTGGCGGTCGTCGGCGTTCAGCACGACGGGACCGGTCGCGCGGGAGGCGATGGTGCCGAGCATCCGGGCGACCATCGCCGGGTCGAAGAAGCGGTCGATCTGGTCGACCACCACGTTCGTCAGCAGGACGACGCGGGGGCGCATCCGCGGGGCGAGGCGCGCGCCGTGACCCTCGTCCATCTCGAGGACGGCGATGTCGGCGTCGATCCGTCCGCGGAGGTCCGCCCGCTCCAGGAGCGCGGAGGTCAGCCCCTGGGCGATGTTGGCCGTCGAGGGGTTGGTGAAGACCCGGAGCCCGTGCGCGCGGAGCACCGCGACCAGCATCTTGGTCGTGGTCGACTTGCCCGCCGATCCCGTGACGACCACGAGGCCGTCCCGGAACCCGTCGAGCACCGCGGGCAGGAATCCGGGCGCGACGCGGTTCACCACGAGTCCGGGCACGGCGGATCCCCCGCCGGGCTTCCGGACCCGCGCGGCGAACCGGGCGGCCCTCCCGAGGAGGACCGCCGGCGCGTAGCGGATCACCGGCCTACTCGAGGTAGTCGCGGAGCGACTGCGAGCGGGACGGGTGGCGGAGCTTGGCCATCGTCTTGGACTCGATCTGACGGATGCGCTCGCGCGTCACGCCGAAGGTGTCGCCGATCTGGTCGAGCGTCTTCGGCATGCCGTCGCCGAGGCCGAAGCGCATGCGGATCACGCCGGCCTCGCGCTCCGAGAGCGAGTCGAGCAGCGACTCCAGCTGCTTCTGCAGCATGGTGAAGCCCACGGCGTCGGCCGGGACGACCGCCTCGGTGTCCTCGATGAGGTCGCCGAACTCGCTGTCGCCGTCCTCGCCCAGGGGCGTGTGCAGCGAGATCGGCTCGCGCCCGTACTTCTGCACCTCGATGACCTTCTCGGGGGTCATATCGAGCTCGCGCGAGAGCTCCTCGGGCGTGGGCTCGCGGCCCAGGTCCTGGAGCATCTGGCGCTGCACGCGGGCCAGCTTGTTGATGACCTCGACCATGTGCACCGGGATGCGGATGGTGCGGGCCTGGTCGGCCATCGCGCGGGTGATCGCCTGGCGGATCCACCACGTGGCGTAGGTCGAGAACTTGAAGCCCTTGGTGTAGTCGAACTTCTCGACCGCACGGATGAGGCCCAGGTTGCCCTCCTGGATGAGGTCGAGGAACTGCATCCCGCGACCGGTGTAGCGCTTCGCGAGGCTGACGACGAGCCGGAGGTTCGCTCCGAGCAGGTGGCTCTTCGCGCGCTGGCCGTCCTTCGCGACCCAGCGCAGCTCGCGGACGAGCTCCGGGCTGAGGTCGGTCGAGTTGGCGAGCTTGTCTTCGGCGAACAGGCCGGCCTCGATGCGCATCGCGAGCTCGACCTCCTCGGCCGCGTTCAGGAGCGCGACCTTGCCGATCTGCTTCAGGTAGTCCTTGACCGGGTCGGCGGTGGCACCGGTGATCGCGGTCGAGTAGACCGGGACCTCGTCGTCCTCTCCGCCGAACGACAGGACGAGCGCACCGCTAGGGAGCGGCTCGGCCGGAGCGGCGACGGCAGCGGCGGCCGGGGCCTCCGGCGTCTCCGCGTCGTCCTTCGCTTCGGTCTCGGTGTCCTCGGCGACGACCTCGGTCTCCTCCTCCTCCGCCGCCTCGTCGGGCTCGACGGCGTCGGTCGGCTCCTCCTCGGTGTCGGCAGGAGCGGCGGCCTTGGTCGTGGCGCGCGAGCGGGTCGTCTTGGCCGCGGTGGTCTTGGCCGCCGTGGTCTTCGCCGCGGGCTTGCGCGTCGCGGGCTTCTTGGTGGTCGTCGTCACGTCGTCGTCGACGGCGTCGAGCGTTGCGGTCTTGGTAGCTCTGGTGGCCATGGCGGCACCTCTCCATCCGTTGCGTCCCGGGGGCGGGCGGCGCGGGAGGGCGTCGTCCGTCGGTGGGCATTACGAGGACCCATGTCAAGTCGAGGACGTCGCACGCCCGACGTGGGCCTGGTGCTCCTCGACCCGAACGGGTCCTATTGACAATTATTGCACGTCTGAGTAGTGCAGCCGTGCGGTGCGGTGCGAGTGGGGCTCGATCCGGCGGGATCCGGGCCGTTCCGCTGGGACATCGCGTCTGCAGAAGGGCGGATCGACGGGGACGACCGTCAGTGCCCCGCGCGGCCGCGGCGCATCCGGTCACTCAGTGCAACCCAGAGAGGGGCCACGGTTATTCCCTCGTCCTCGGCCAGGCGGCGGCGGGTCCGGCGGCGCGCGACGACGAGTCCGACGACTCCGGCGCCGACCACCACGTACTGCACGCACCACGCCAGGCGGAAGTGCTCGAGCGAGTAGGTCTGCTCGGAGGAGGCACCGGGACCGGCCAGTGCGTCGAGGATCAGGCCGATCGCGAACATCATCGTGAAGCTGGCCAGGAACCCGCCCACGTTGACGACTCCGTTCGCCGCGCCGAGGCTCCGCGAGGGGTTGAACGTGCGGGCGAAGTCGAACCCGATCATGGAGCCGGGGCCGCCCGCTCCGACGACGATCAGGAGCAGCACCACGAGCCAGTACGGCGGGACGCCGGGCCAGAGCAGCACGACGGTCCAGGCGACCGCCATCGCCGAGACGATCCCGAGCACGAGGTTGCTGCGGCGCATGGGGTGGCGGGCGGTCAGGACGCCGAGCACGGGCCCGACGACGATCCCCGCGATCACGACGATCGTGAGGGTCGGCGCTGCGACGGTCGGCGGCAGGCCGATCGCGTAGACGAGGAAGGGGTAGCCCCAGAGGAGCGTGAAGACCGTGCCGGAGGACTGCGTGACGAAGTGCGACCAGAAGCCGAGCTGCGTCCCAGGCCGGCGCAGGCTCACTCCGAGCTGCGCGATCGTCGCCCGGAGCGTCGGCGGCACCAGGGTGATCGGCTCGGTGCGCGGCGGGACGTCGGCGACCAGGAGGAGCACGCCGAGGAAGGACACGGCCCCGAGGCCGGCGGCGCTGAGGAACGCGGGCTCCCAGCCGAACGTGTGGAGGATCGCCGCGAACGGGAGTGCGGAGAGGATCTGGCCCACCTGGCCGATGTTGCCGATCCACTGCGAGAGCTGCGGCACGATCGGTCCGCTGAACCAGGTCACCGTGAGGCGGATCACGGAGGTGAAGATCGCGGCGTCCCCGGCTCCCAGCAGGATCCGCCCGACGATCGCGACGCCGATGCCCGGCGCGATCGCGACCACGACCTGGCCCGCCATCATCAGGGCCGTGCCCGAGAGGATCAGGGTCCGCGGGCCGAACCGGTCGATGAGGATCCCGACCGGGATCTGCATCCCGGCGTAGACGATCAGCTGGACGACGGCGAGCGACGAGAGGACGGCGGCGGCCACCCCGAACCGCTCCGCGGCGTCCACTCCTGCGACGCCCAGCGTCGTGCGGTCCAGGACCGCGACCAGGTAGGCGAACGCTCCGGCACCGAAGACGAACCAGGCTCGACGATCACGCACTCGTCCGATCCTACGGCCGCTCAGGAGGCGGTGGGCTCCTCGCCCGGGCGACGGATCGCGAGGAACTTCTCGAGCTCGGCGGCGATCGCGTCGGCGCTGGGCACGAAGCCGTCCTCGTCGGTGAGCGGCGAGCGGAGGCTCGTCCCCTCCATGTAGGTGTCGTGCCGCGCCTCGAGGGCCGAGACCAGCTTCTGCAGCTCGTCGTTGCCGCCGACCTGCTCGTCGACCTTGCCGAGGAACTCCCGCCCGCTCTCGCGCAGGCGGTCCGTCGGGAAGATGAGGCCGGTCGACGCCGAGATGCTCTCGAGCGCCGCGACCGCCGCCTGCGGGTACTCGGTGTCCGACAGGTAGTGCGGGATGAGCAGCGCGAAGCCGACCACGGTCAGACCGCGCTCGTAGAGGCGCAGCTCGAGCAGGTGGAGGACGTTCGAGGGCACCTGCGTGTGCGGCTTCCAGACCGACATCGCCTCGATCAGGTCCTCGCGGTTCCCGCTCACGGTGACGCCGACGGGCCGGGTGTGCGGCACGGGCATCGGGATCGCCTGGACCCACGTGGTCGAGGCGACGTCGAGCCGCTCGAGGAGGGAGACCACCGCGCGGGTGAACCGCTCCCACTGGAAGTCGGGCTCGAAGCCGGTGAGCAGGAGGAACGGCTGGTGCAGCTCGTCGTGCGCGAGCGAGAGCCGGAGCATCGCAGGACGGTAGTCCGTCAGGTGGTCCTGGTCGAACGTGATGATGGGGCGGCGGGCCCGGTAGTCGAGCAGCTGATCCTGGTCGAAGACCGCGACCTCGCGGTGCTCGAGGGTCTCGAAGAGGTACTCCCCCAGCTGCCCCACCGCTCCCCCGGCGTCGGCCGAGCCGGTCAGGCCCGCGACGAGGTGCAGCCCGCGCGGGATCTCGGAGAGGTCGCCCTCGATCTCGAACAGGTCTTCCGGATCCAGCATGCGTCCAGTCTAAACGGGGGTCCCGGCGCCCCGGCCGGGTCCGCTGAGCCCTCAGCGAACAGCGCCTAGCATTGCCGCCATGCCCCTCTCCTCTCTCGAGTACTCGACCGTTCCCGCCTCCGACATCGACACCGACGCCCTCGTCCTCGGCGTCGCCCCGGGACCCGATGGTCCCCGGCTCGTCGGCGCGGAGGGCTTCGAGGAGCTGGCCCCCGCGCTGACCGCGCTCGGCGCGACCGGCGCCGCCGAGACGCTCGTGCGCGTGCCGTCCTCGGTCCGTGCCGGAGTGATCGTCCTCGTCGGACTCGGCTCGGCGGAGCCCGACGACACCGCGCTGCGGAACGCCGCGGGCGCCGCCGTCCGCCTGCTCGCGGGGTCCGCCTCCGTCGCCCTCTCCCTCCCGGCCGGCTCCGACGGCACGCTCGCCGCGGTCGCCGAGGGCGCCGCGCTCGGCTCCTACTCCTTCACCGCCTTCCGCGGCAGCACCGCCGCCGCGGCGAAGGCGCCCGTCGAGCACGTCGTCCTGCTGGGCGGCGGCGAGTCGGCCGACCCCGCCGTCCTGGACCGGGCGCTCGTGCTCGGCCGCGCGGTCGGCACGGTGAAGGACCTCGTCAACACTCCCCCGTCGCACCTCTACCCGCAGACGCTGGCCGAGGCCGTGCAGACCGGCGCAGAGGGACTGCCCCTCGAGGTCACCGTCTGGGACGAGGAGGCCCTCGCGGAGGAGGGGTTCGGCGGCATCCTCGGAGTCGGCAGCGGCTCCTCCCGCCCGCCCCGCCTCGTGAAGGTCGCCTACGCGCCCGAGGGCGCGAGCACCCACCTCGCCCTGGTCGGCAAGGGCATCACCTTCGACAGCGGCGGACTCTCGCTCAAGCCGCCGGCCTCGATGATCGGGATGAAGACCGACATGGCGGGCGCGGCGACCGTGTACGCCGTCGTGCGCGCCATCGCGGAGCTCGGCCTCCCGCTCCGCGCGACCGCCTGGCTCTGCATCGCCGAGAACCTCCCCTCCGGGACCGCGATCCGCCCGGACGACGTGCTCACCGTGCGCGGCGGGACCACGGTGGAGGTGCTGAACACCGACGCCGAGGGCCGGCTGGTGCTCGCCGACGGCCTCGTCGCCGCCAGCGAGGAGCAGCCCGATGCGATCATCGACGTCGCGACGCTGACCGGCGCCTCCGTGGTCGCCCTCGGCAACCGGACCGTCGGCGCTCTGGGCGACGACGAGCTGGTCTCCCGCGTCCTCGACGCCGCCCGCGCGGCGGGAGAGCCCTTCTGGCAGATGCCCCTCCCCGCGGAGCTGCGACCGCTGCTCAACTCGGACATCGCCGACATCGCGAACGTCAAGCCGGGCAACACCGCCGGCGGCATGCTCCTCGCCGGCCACTTCCTCCGCGAGTTCGTCGGGAAGCGCGGCGAGGGCGAGGACGCGACCACGATCCCGTGGGCGCACCTCGACATCGCCGGCCCCTCGAGCAACGGAGGAGGCGGCTACGGCTTCACCGGAGCCGGCGCCACGGGGGTCTCGGTGCGCGCGCTGATCGCCCTGGCCGAGGGCTTCGCGAGCGCGTAGTAGGGTCGACGGGGCGGGAGATCCCGCCTCGTCCCCCCTCCCGATCCGCTCGGCGCTCAGCGCCGGAGCCGGTCGGCCGGGAAGCGGGACCGCACGTCGCGAGGGAGTCACTGGGTGTCGGAAGAGCGCTACGACCTGGTCGTGCTCGGAGGTGGCAGCGGCGGGTACGCGGCGGCCCTCCGGGCGACGCAGCTCGGGATGAGCGTCGCGCTCGTGGAGCGCGACAAGCTCGGCGGCACCTGCCTGCACCGCGGGTGCGTGCCCACCAAGGCCCTGCTGCACGCCGCCGAGCTGGCGGACGGCGCCCGCGAGGGAGAGAAGTACGGCGTGCTCTCGAGCTTCACCGGGATCGACATGGCGGGCGTCACGCGCTACCGCGAGGGCGTCGTCGCCGGCAAGTACAAGGGGCTCCAGAGCCTCGTGTCCTCGCGCGGCATCACGGTCGTCACGGGCGAGGGCCGTCTCACCGCGCCCGGCACGGTGACCGTCGGCGAGCACCTGCTCCACGGCGCGTCGGTCGTCGTCGCCACCGGGTCCGCCTCCCGCACCCTCCCCGGGATCGAGATCGGCGGCCGCATCCTGACGAGCGACCAGGCTCTCGAGCTCGACCACGTGCCCGCGAGCGTCGTCGTCCTCGGCGGCGGAGTGATCGGCGTCGAGTTCGCGAGCGTCTGGCGCTCGTTCGGCGCCGAGGTCACGATCGTCGAGGCCCTCCCCCACCTCGTCCCCAACGAGGACGAGAGCGTCAGCAAGCAGCTGGAGCGCGCCTTCCGCAAGCGGGGCATCGCCTTCCAGCTGGGATCCCGCGTCGCATCGGTCTCGCAGAGCGAGGGCGGCGTCTCCGTGTCGCTCGAGAGCGGCGCAACGGTGGAGGGCGAGATCCTGCTGGTCGCCGTCGGCCGCGGCCCGGTGACCGCGGGCATCGGCCTCGAGGAGGCCGGGGTCCGCCTCGACCGCGGCTACGTGCTGACCGACGAGCGCCTGCAGACCTCCGTCCCCGGCGTGTACGCCGTGGGCGACATCGTGCCGGGGCTCCAGCTCGCGCACCGGAGCTTCCAGCAGGGGATCTTCGTCGCGGAGGAGATCGCCGGTCTGGGGCCGCAGGTCGTCAGGGACGTCAACGTCCCGAAGGTGACCTACAGCGACCCCGAAGTGGCCTCCGTCGGCCTCGGCGAGGCCCGCGCGATCGCCGAGTACGGCGCCGAGCGCGTCGCCGTGTACGACTACGGCCTCGGCGGCAACGCCCGGAGCACGATCATCGGGACCACCGGCTCCGTGAAGGTCGTGCGCCTGGTCGACGGCCCCGTCGTCGGCGTGCACATGGTCGGAGCCCGCGTCGGCGAGCTGATCGGCGAGGCTCAGCTCATCGTGAACTGGGAGGCGCACCCCGAGGACGTCGCGCCCCTCGTGCACGCGCACCCCACTCAGAACGAGGCGCTCGGCGAGGCGCACCTCGCTCTGGCGGGGAAGCCGTTGCACGCCCTGTAGAACCACTGCGGTGCGGCGATCCGCCGCTTCCGCATCAGTAAGCTGGACAACGAAACACAAGCGTCTTAAGGAGACAGGCTCATGAGCGAATCCGTCAGCCTCCCGGCACTCGGAGAGAGTGTCACGGAAGGAACGGTCACCCGCTGGCTGAAGAACGTCGGGGACCGCGTCGAGGTGGACGAGCCCCTGCTCGAGGTCTCGACCGACAAGGTCGACACCGAGATCCCGTCGCCCGTCGCGGGAGTGATCGAGGAGATCCTCGTCCAGGAGGACGAGACCGTCGAGGTCGGCGCCGAGCTGGTGCGCATCGGAGACGGCTCCGGAGCCGCGTCGGCGTCCGAGCCCGAGGCTCCCGCCGAGGAGGCCCCCGAGGTCCAGGCCGCCGAGACCGAGGCCACTGACGAGGCGACCCCGTCGGTCGACGCCGAGAGCGACGCCGAGGCCCCCGCCCCGGCGGAGCCCGAGCCCGCGCCGGCCGCCGACTCCGGTTCCCGTGAGGGTGGAGAGGTCGATGCCGTTCTCGCCGGCGAGCTTGCGCACGAGCGGGGTGACGT
>NZ_PSWQ01000025.1:0-212693 GCF_002932915.1 Rathayibacter sp. RFBD1 | reverse complement strand
CCGCGCACCCCCCGCCCGAAGCAGCCGCCCGCCCCGCCCTCGTCCGCGTGGATCGCAGGCGTCCGCGGCTCGGGCTTCACGCTGCTGGTGATGGGGATCATGATCCTGGCGGTGGTCGTGCTCGCCCCGAGCATCAAGAACTTCGTCGAGCAGCGCGCCGAGATCGCCGAGCTGCAGCGCTCGGTCGACGCGGCCAAGACCCAGGCGCAGAACCTCGACGAGCAGCGCACCCGCTGGTCCGACCCGGCGTTCATCCGTGCGCAGGCCCGCGAGCGGCTGTACTTCGTGATGCCCGGCGAGGTGAGCTACCTCGTGCTCGACGACGTGACGCTCGCCCAGCAGGCGCAGCAGCCCGCGAGCGACACGGTGCAGGAGACCCCGAGCGACTGGGCCGGCTCCCTGCTGTCCTCGATCGCGGTCTCGGGCCTCGGCGAGCCGACCGCCGACGAGCTGACACCGACTCCGTAGCTCCCGCCCGACCCCGTCGCTCCCGCCCGGCCCCGCGTACACTGGAGCGTCCTCCCGGCCGTCCGTCCTCTGGAGCCCCCGTGACCACGCCCCCCTTCGATCCGCCGTCCGAGCGCGACATCGCGGTCGTCTCCGCCCAGCTGGGCCGTCCCGCCCGGGACGTCGTCGGGATCAGCGCACGCTGCGTCTGCGGCGACCCGACGGTGGTCTCCACGAGCCCCCGCCTGTCCGACGGCACGCCGTTCCCCACCTTCTACTACCTGACCCACCCCGCCGCGACGGCCGCGATCTCGCAGCTCGAGGCCACCCAGGTCATGGTCGAGTACAACGCGATGCTCGCCGAGGACGAGGAGCTGCGCGAGGCGTACGCCGCTGCGCACCGGGCGTTCCTGGCCGACCGCGAGAGCGTCGGCTCCGTCCCCGAGATCGCGGGCATCTCCTCCGGGGGCATGCCCTCGCGGGTGAAGTGCCTCCACGCCCTCGCCGCGCACGCCCTCGCGGCGGGCCCCGGCGTCAATCCGATCGGCGATCTGGCCCTGGCCCGCGCCGACTGGTCTCCCGAGCGCTGCGCCTGCAGGCCGCTCGACGCGTAGCCGCTCCTACCGGAGCCACGGAGGCGCCACCACCGGCGCGCTCTTCGCTAAGCTGATTCCCAGTCGGGGTCAGTGCTGCCCACCGCATCGAGAGCGGGCACTTCGCATTGCGTGAGGGTGTTCGCATTGTCCATCCCTCTTGGAGAGTCAACCGTGCCCAGAATCCTGATCGTCGGAGGCGGCTACGCCGGCTTCTACACCGCGTGGAAGCTCGAGAAGCAGCTCCGCCCGCACGAGGCAGAGGTCACGATCGTCGACCCGCTGCCCTACATGGCGTACCTGCCCTTCCTCCCCGAGGTCGCCGCGGGGTCGATCGAGCCGCGCCACGCGATCGTCTCGCTCCGCCGCCACCTCAAGAAGACCGCGATCCTCGCCGCCAAGGTGACGAAGATCGACCACGCGAACCGCACCGCGACGATCACCCCGACCGTGGGCGAGCCCTACGAGTTCGAGTACGACCAGATCGTCGTCACCGCCGGCTCCGTCTCGCGCACCTTCCCGATCCCGGGCGTCGCCGACAACGCGATCGGCCTGAAGACGATCGAGGAGGCGACCGCGATCCGCGACCGCATGCTCACGAACTTCGACAAGGCCGCGTCGCTCCCCGCCGGCCCCGAGCGCTCGCGCCTGCTGACCGTCACGGTCGTCGGCGGCGGGTTCGCGGGCATCGAGGTCTTCGCCGAGCTGCGCTCCTTCGCGAGCGCGCTGCTCAAGCGCTACCCCGAGATCGACTTCGAGGAGACGCAGTTCCACCTCATCGAGGCGATGGGCCGGATCATGCCCGAGGTCGCCCTCGAGACGAGCCACTGGGTGCTGAAGAACCTCGACCAGCGCGGCGCCACCGTGCACCTCGACACGCAGCTCAAGTCGGCCGAGAACGGCGTCATCCAGCTGTCGACGGGCGAGAGCTTCGAGTCGGACCTCATCATCTGGACCGCGGGCGTCATGGCGAACCCGTCGATCAAGAACTCCGACCTGCCCATCGAGGAGCGCGGCCGCCTGCGCGTGCGCGCCGACCTCCGCGTCGGCCACGACGACGTGCTCGTCGAGGGCGCCTGGGGGGCCGGCGACGCGACGGCCGTCCCCGACCTCACCGGCGGCGGCGTCGGCGGCTTCTGCGTGCCGAACGCCCAGCACGCCGTCCGCCAGGGCAAGCTCATGGCCAAGAACATCACCGCGGTGCTCCGCGGCGAGGAGCCGGTCGACTACGTGCACAAGAACCTCGGCGCGGTCGCGGGCCTGGGCATCGGCATCGGCGTGTTCCAGTCCGGCAAGATCGCCGTGAAGGGCTTCCCCGCCTGGGTGATGCACCGCGGCTACCACGGTCTCGCCATGCCCTCGTGGGAGCGCAAGTTCCGCGTGGTCTGGGGCTGGTGGAACAACCTCTGGCTCGGCCGCGACATCGCCTCGATCGAGGCCCGCGAGTACCCCCGCGGCTCCTTCGAGACCTACGCGTCGCGTCCGCGTCCGGCGGCCCCGGCCGCCGAGGCTCCGGCCGCGCAGGCCCCGGCGCAGATCCCCGGCCAGGCCGGTGCTCCGGTCCCGGTCGGCGGCGAGCCCGCCAAGTCCTGACACCGCCGCCGGGAGGGTCGCTCCTCCCGGTGGTCGCCCCCATAGCCCAATCGGCAGAGGCAGACGACTTAAAATCGTCTCAGTCTGGGTTCGAGTCCCAGTGGGGGCACTCCGTCCGACGTGCCGCTCTCTAGGCGGCGCGGGCGTGCGCGCTGCGTCGAGCGGGCTCGAGCAGCCCGGCCTCGAGGGCCTGGGTGATCTCGCCCGGGGTGCAGTCGGCGCAGAGCACGACGAGCTCCTCCTCGGTGTCGCGGCCGCCGGAGCGGTCGAGGACGACGGCGTCGGTTCCGCAGAGTGCGCATTCGATCATGCGGGTACCGTACGTCCGACCTCCGACATGCGCGCGGCAGCGCCCCGGCGCGTCCCGCCCGGATCCGGCAGGGCGCCGGGCGCGCCTCCGGACCGGTCGTCCGTGCGGCCGGAGGAGCCCGGTGTTCGGGAATCGGACGAGGATCCCGCGCGCCCGCGCCGCCTCGCCTAGAGTCGTCACCGGGCGGTTCCGCGCCCGGGCGCCCGCGTCCGGATGCGAGCCGCCCGGTCCACGGCGGGCGCCGGAACGGTCCCGCTTCTCGTGCCCGCGGGCACCGTCATGCACCGCCCGGCGACGGGCGGCCGGGAGGCCCCCATGGGGAAGCTGCTCTACGGAGCCTCGGGAGTCGAGATCGAGTTCGACGACCGCACGCTCACGCACGTCCAGATCGTCATCGCCAACAAGCTGCGCCGCCGCGAGAGCTTCTTCTTCTCCTGGCGGGACGACCCCGCGGTCGGCGACGGCCGCTCGAGCATCTGGCTCGACCCCTCCGTGCCCCTCTACTTCAAGTACTTCGGCGGTCGGGTCCCCTCGATCAACCGCACCTGGATCGACCTGCTGACCGTCTCTGCGAACTCGTCCGGCGGGCTGCAGCTCGTGCAGGAGCCGGACGCCGCCCCCACCCCGCCGCCGAAGGGCGAGCAGGGCGCCTGACCCCCACCCGCCACGCCCCGGAGAAGAGCCCCATGCAGCGCGACGTCTCGGCCCACCTGACCCTCGACGTCGCGGCTCCGGCCGCCCTCGTCCTCTCGATCGCGGTGGCCGACGCGTACGGGGCGGAGGAGTCGCTGACGCTCACCGTCGACGGCCGCCCGCTCCCCGCTCGCGAGGTGATCGACCAGCACGGCACCCGGCTGCACGTGCTCGACGCGCCGGTCGGCCACCTCGTCGTGGACTACTCCGCGCGCGTCCTGGGACGCCTCGCTCCGCTCGAGGGCGACGAGGTGGACCGGCTGCGGTACCTGCGGCCGAGCCGCTACGCCGAGTCGGACGTGCTGTGGGCGACGGCCCGGGCCGAGTTCGCCGGCCTGGCCGGGGCGGACCTCCTGCACGCGGTGAGCTCCTGGGTCGGCACGCGGCTGGCGTACGTCCCCGGCTCGAGCCTTCCGACGGACGGGGCCGAGCGGACGCTGCTCGCCCGCCGCGGCGTCTGCCGCGACTTCGCGCACCTCGTCGTCGCCCTCCTCCGGGCGCTGGACGTGCCCGCCCGACTGGCGGCCGTGTACGCGCCGGGACTGCAGCCGATGGACTTCCACGCGGTTGCCGAGGCCTGGATCGAGGGGGAGTGGCGGGCGGTCGACGCGACGACGCTCGCGCCGCGGTCGAGCCTCGTGCGGATCGCGACGGGACGCGATGCGGCCGACACCGCGTTCCTCGGCGTCTACGGCGGCATCGCGACGCTGCGCGAGCTGACCGTCGGCGCCGTGGCCGACGTGCTGCCGGGCGACGACCTCGACCGGCCCGTCTCGATCGGCTGAGCGGGCGGCCGAGGCCGGCTACTCCGACTCGACGAAGCGCCGCCAGGCCCAGATCGACGTGCACACCGCGCTGAAGGCGACGACGGCGAAGAGCACCGGACCCGCTCCGCCGTCGGTCGACCAGGACGCGATGGTCGGGGTGAGCAGCACGAACAGCACGGTCGTCGCGAGGAGCGTGAGCCCGAGCCAGAGCAGCGGGGACCAGCGCAGGATGCTGCGGCCGGCGGGGCGCCCGACCGGGAACAGCAGCACCACGCTCGAGCCGACCGAGATCAGCGTGGTCGCGCTGAGCACCTCCGCGGCGAGCACGGAGCCGAACGAGCCGTCGGGCGGGACCACGGCGGAGGCGCCCCAGGCGAGTCCGGCGAGACCCAGCAGCGAGACGACGCGGACGGTGGAGAGCTTCGCGCGGTCGACGGCGGACGCGCCCTCGGGGAGGACGAGGCCGATCACCACGCCGAAGAGGAGCGCCGGGTCCAGTCCCGCGAAGCGCGAGACGAGAGCGGCCGCCGCGACCAGGAGCAGCGCGCGCGGAGCGGCGACGACGCCGATCCCGCTGACGCCGATCCGCCGGCCGACCAGCGCGGGGACGGCGGCGGCGACCGCGTTGACCACGGCGACGGCCACGATGACGGCGATCAGCAGGCGCAGGTAGGCGGGCTGGCCGTCGACGCGTCCCGAGAGCAGGACGAGGCCGGCTGCGCAGCCGATCATCCCGACGACCATCAGGCGCGGCGAGGCGGGACCGGTGTCCGGCTTGTCGTCGTACTCGACGGCGGCGCGGTTCCGGCCCGTGAGGTGCCAGCTGCGCTCGGCGCGGGGCGCGCGCCCGGCCGCGGCGAGGCGGGCCGGCACGACGACCAGGGCGAGCGAGAGCAGAGCGAGGGCGAGGGAGCGCATCCAGTCGGCCATCGAGACGACGGGCGATCCGGCGGACAGCGCGGTGGTCATCCCGGTCGCCGCGCTCCAGCCGCCCGGCTCGGATCCGGCGTCGGGGGCGGGCTGCGGCGGCACGTCACCGCCGTCCAGGTCGGGAGCCGGGACCGGCGCTGCGGTGGGCTCGGCGGTCGGCTCGTCCTCGGGCGCGGGCGCGGTCTCCCCGGGGCGGACGGGCGACGGGGACGCAGTCGGCGCCGCACTGCTCGGAGCGGGAGACGCGGCGGCCCCGGGCGCGGTGGGCGCGGCTCCGGGGGCGGCCGGCGTCGTCGCGCTGGGCGTGCCGGTGGGAGCGGTCGTCGCCGCCGCGAAGGTCACGTCGATCCAGGGGCTCGGCGGACTGTAGTTGCCGGCGCTGTCCCCGGCGATGGCGGAGACCCTGTGCGCGCCCGCCGTGATCGTGCCGCCGGTGCAGCTCCAGGCGCCTCCGCTGACCGCCGCGTCGCAGGTGTTGACCCGGTCGACGTACACGTAGGCGCGGGTGCCGTCCACGCCCGTCCCGGAGTAGGACGCGCCGCTGAGCGGCAGGGCGGTCCCGTCCGACGGCGAGGTGAGGGCGGGGGCGGCAGGAGCAGCGGTGTCGACCACGAGGGTCACCGGCGCGCTGGCCGGCGAGGCGGCGCTGCCGGCGAAGGAGGCGGTCTGCGTCGCGGTGACGCGGTAGCTGCCCGGCGCCGGAGTGGGGGCGAGCTGGCAGAACCACGCGCCGCCGGAGTCGGCGGTGGCCAGGCACGCGGCGCCGCCGTTCGAGACCGCGGCGACGCTCGCGCCGGGGTAGGCCGTGCCGCGGACCGAGCCCGCGGAGGTCGCCGAGCCGTCGACCGACTCGATGACGGGGGCGCTGAGGACGGCGATCGGGACGGCGGCCGAGGTGGTCCCGCCGCCGGCGAGGAGCTCCACCGCGACCAGGGTCGCCGGCCCGTCGTCGAGGGAGACGGCGCAGCTCCAGCCGCCGTCGGGGCCCGCGGTGGTGATGCAGAGGGGGTCGCCGCCGCCGCGGAGCCCGATCTGCACCTGGTCCCCGGCCGTCGCCGTGCCGGTGACCGTCGTCGCTCCCGTGCTGAGGACCGCGCCGGAGGCGGGAGCGGTGATCGCGAGAGCGGCGGCCTGCGCGGCCGGCGCGGCCAGGCCGGAGACGGAGGCGACGGCCGCGAGGAGCACCAGCAGCAGGGCGGCCGTGCGCCGCGGGGATCGGCGGAGTCGGGGCACCGGCACGACCGGTGAACCCCCCGGTACTGCCACGTCGACGCCCGATTTCACGATGCGTCCATTGCACGGGGGCAGGGGGGAGCTGTCAAGCGCGCCGCACCACTGTTCCCGGATGTACACCATCCGGAGGAGGCGTCTCAGCCGGTCGGGGGAGTCGGGGAGATCCGGGAGAGCGCTTCCGCGAGAATATACCCGTCGATCAGATCCGGAGGACAGTGGAATGCGCGAAGACGAGGCCCGCGGGCGCGATCGGCGGGAGGTGCGCGTCGAGGCCGCGCGCTTCGACGATCCGCGCGAGCTGGGCGCACTCCTGCCGCCGGGGCTGCGCATCGGACTGGCGCAGAGCGCCTTCCAGACGGAGGGCTCCCTCGAGACGGGCGGCCGGGGCCGGTCGGTGTGGGACGACTTCGCGCTGCGACGGGGGACGATCGCCGAGGAGGCCACTCCCGAGATCGCGACGGACTTCCTCCTGCGCTGGCGCGAGGACCTCGCGCTGCTGGTCGATCTCGGCGTCGACGAGCTCCGGCTATCGGTCTCCTGGCCCCGGCTGCAGCCCGACGGACGCGGGCCGATCGACCGCGGAGGGCTCGGCTTCTACGATCGCCTGCTCGACGGGCTCGCCGAGACGGGGATCCGGGTCGCGCTGACCCTGCACCACCGCGACACCCCGTCGGCGCTCAGCGGCGGCTGGATGAACCGCGACACCGCGTTCCGCTTCGGCGATCTCGCCTTCGAGCTCGGCGGGCGGTTCGGCGACCGGGTCGCCGACTGGATCACCCTCGACCAGCCGTCGACGGTGATGCTCGAGGGCTACGCGCTCGCGCGGCAGGCGCCGGGCGCCGGCCGGCTGTTCAGCGCCCTGCCGGCGCTGCACCACCAGCTCCTCGGGCACGGCGTGGCGCTGGAGGCGCTGCGAGCGGCGGAGGTGACCGGGAGGATCGGCCTCGTCGACGCGCTCGCGCCGGTCGAGCCCGCCTCCGACGACGACCGGGACCGCGCCTTCGCCTCCCTGGCGGACATCCTGCGGAACCGCCTGGTGGCCGACGCCGTGCTGACCGGGTCCTACCCGGTCGGACCGGAGGAGCTGCCGCCGTTCCTCGGCGCCCTCGCGCAGGCGGATCCGGTCGACCTCGCGCGCATCTCGGCTCCGCTCGACTTCTACGCGGTCGCGCCGCTGCCGCCGCTGCGGATCGTGTCGGGCCGCGACCCGGCGCTGCCGACCGGGGTGGGCGCTCCTCCCGCGCTCCCCTTCCACACGGCGCCCTGGCCGGAGCTGGACCGCACGGGCGACGGGTCGCCGGTCGCACCCTGGGCGGTGGTCTCGGTGCTGCGGTCCCTCATGGAGCGCTACGGCGACGCCCTGCCGCCGCTGGTGGTGACCGCGCTCGGCGCGAGCTACCCCGACGAGCCCGATCGCGAGGGTGCGGTCGTCGACACGGAGCGGATCCGCTGGCTCGGGGCGCACCTGGCCGCTCTCGCCGAGGCCGTCCACGACGGACTGCCGGTGGAGGCCGTGCAGCTCTGGACCCTGGTCGACGCGTTCGAGTGGCAGCACGGCTACAGCCGCCCGCACGGGCTCGTGGCCGTCGACACGCGCAGCCGGGACCGCGTGCCCAAGGCGTCGTTCGACTGGCTCCGGCGCGTCCTCGACGCCCGCTCCTGACGCGGGGGCGTGCGAGACTGCCGCCGTGCGCAGCATCCTCGCCCTCGCCTCCGTCCTCCACGCCGACCCCGCCCCGGTGCTCGCCGCCCTCGCGGACGTCCTCGCCGCCGACGGCGCGTACGAGCGGCGGGGGAGCGGGCTCGAGCGCCGGCTCCCCGTGCTCGGCGTCGAGCAGTGGCGGGTCCTGGCGGACGAGGAGGGGGCCCGGGTCGAGTGCGAGCTGGTCGCCGCACCCGCCTCGTCGGCGCTCGCCGGGGTCCTCCTCCGGCGACGGATCCGCGAGGCGCCGGACCGGTTCCGTGTGGTCGTGACCGCGGTCGCCGACGCGGTGGAGTGACGCTCCGGGGACGCCCGCGCGGGTCCGCTCCGCCGCCCGCTCTCCGCTCCGCCCGCCGCCCCGCCCACCGGACAGCTCGGAGGAGCCAGAGGCAGATGGCAGGAACAGGGATGAACAAGGGTCGAGGGGCGCGCGGCAGTGACGACGAGATCGTCTACCGCCGCCACGCGAACGGACGCGGCATGGTCGCTCCCGGATCGCGCGTCTCGGCGACCGCGTACGTGGAGACCGGCGCCTACGTGGAGCCCGGCGCGACCGTGGGCGAGCGCGCCTGGATCGGCGCGGGCAGCTGGGTCGACCGCGACGCCATGATCGGGCACAGCGCCTTCATCGGCGCGAACGTGCACGTCGGGCCCGAGGCGATCATCGGACCGGGGGCGCGGATCGGGAGCTACTCCCGCATCGGACGCTCGGCCGTGATCGCGACCGGCGCCCGCATCGACCGCGACACCGTGGTGCCCGACGGCGCCCGGAAGGGCATCGACGAGGCGAGCGAGAGCGGCCGCCGCGCGGCCTGACCCCCACGACCCTGTTCCGCCGGCTCCCCGGAGCGGCGGAATAGGGTCGTTCCATGTTCGAACTCCACCACCTCAGCGCCCAGGAGCAGTGGGACTGGCTGCAGCGCGGAGAGGTCACGCCTCTCGAGCTCGCCGATCACTACCTCGCCCGGATCGAGCGCTGGAACGGGGAGCTGGGCGCCTTCGCCACGGTGACCGCCGATCGGGCGCGGGAGCGGGCATCAGCGCTCGGCACCGGGCCCGGAACCGCTCCGCTCTGGGGCCTGCCGAGCGGCGACAAGGACCTCTGGCGGCGCGCGGGCGTGCGGACCGCATTCGGATCCCGGCTGCGCGAGCACCACGTGCCCACCGCCTCCGACGAGATCGTCGAGGTGCTCGACGCGGCGGGAGCGGTCAGCCTCGGCAAGACCGCGGCGCCCGAGTTCGGGATGCCCTCCTACACCGAGACGCGCATCGGCCCGCCCGCCGTCACGCCCTGGGACACCCGCCTCGGGGCCGGCGGATCCAGCGGAGGAGCGGCGGTCGCCGTCGCCGCGGGACTGCTGCCGTTCGCCCCCGCCTCGGACGGCGGCGGGTCCATCCGCATCCCCGCCGCGGCCTGCGGCCTGGTGGGACTGAAGCCCTCCCGCGGACGCGTCGCCGCGCTCTCCGGCATCGGCGGGGTCGGCGGCCTGACGGTCGCCGGGCCGATCACCCGCTCGGTCGCCGACGCGGGCCTCCTGCTCGAGGGCATGCTGGAGCGGACGAACGGCCGCCTTCCGCAGCGCTGGTCGCTCGGCGCGCCCGGTGACGGCGACGGCTCGTTCCTCGGCGCCGCGGTGCGCGGAGAGGGGCGCTTCCAGATCGGCGTGCTGACGGACTCGCCCTGGGACGAGGAGTACGAGATCGCTCTCGCTCCGGAGGCGCGCGCCGCGCTGGACGAGGGGATCGCCGCGCTGGCCGCCCTCGGCCACGGGCTCGAGGAGGCGTCGCTGCCCCCGAGCGCCCCGTACCCCGCCGCGTTCCGGACGCTGTGGCAGAGCGGCGCCGCGACCCTGCCCGTCGAGGGCGCGGACCTCGATCTGCTGGAGCCGCTGACCCGCTGGCTGGTGGAGGAGGGACGCCGGCGCTCCGCCCGCGAGATCGTCGAGGCGGCGTCCTGGCTCTCGGGCTACGAGCGCGCGGTGATCGCGGCGTTCTCCGGCGTCGACGCGGTCCTGACGCCGTCGCTGGCGATGACGCCGCGTCCCGTCGGCTGGTACGACCTCGAGGATCCCGAGCGCAATTTCGAGCAGCAGTGCCTCTACACGCCGTACACGTCCTTCGTGAACGTGAGCGGCCTCCCCGCGATCACCCTTCCGCTGAGCACCACGGAGGAGGGCCTGCCGATGGGAGTCCAGCTGATCGGGCGACCCGGCGGCGAGGCGACGCTGCTGGCGATCGGCGCGCAGCTCGAGCGGCGGGCGCGCTGGCAGAGGCGGCACCCGCCGCAGTGGTGACGGGGGAGGCTGCAGTGGTGACGGGTCCGGGCGCGGCCGCACGGCGGATGGTCAGGGTCCGGCTCTGGTCACTGAGGTAAGCCTTGCCTATACTCGAACACGATGTGCATGTTCGAGGACCGCGACGGCTCCGCGCCGGTCGACGTGAAGCAGTTCCTGATCGCGGGCGACGAGACCGTCGTGCCGTGGATCCAGAGCATCCTCGACGCCCTCCCCGCGAACGCCCGCGGCCAGGTCTTCGTCGAGGTCGACGACGCGCGCGGACTGCCGCCGCTCGCCGCCCCCGGACGGGTCTGCGTCACCTGGCTCGGCCGCTCCGAGCGCTCGGGCGCCCCCGGCACCGGTGAGCGATGCTCCCGCGGAGTCGCACTCGACCGCGCGGTCCGGGCCTGGGTCGGCGAGATGTCGGTCGTCGACGGCGACTACCCGTGGGCCGACGACCGCCACGACTTCTGCGCCTGGATCGGCGGGGCCGGCCCCGTCGTCGCCGAGCTCGCCGCCGACGTCGAGGCGCGCCTGCGCACCTCCGCCGAGCACGCCGCGCGCTGACCGTCCGCCGGGCGTCCCGGCTGAGTGTTAGGCAAGGCTTACCTTCTGTGCGAGACTGAGGCGATGCCTCCGACGACCGCCGCCCCCGCCCGACCGGCCTACCGGCCGTACCTCGCGACCGTCGCCGCAGCGACCCGGATCGCCCCGCACTTCATCCGCGTGACCCTCACCGGCACCGGCCTCGACCACGTCGGCTGCACCGGCCCCGACCAGCGCATCAAGCTCGTCGTCCCCACCGCCGCCTCCGACGCCCCCGCCTTCCTCGCCTCCGTCTCGGACCCCGACGGACCCGACGGACTCGACCCCGACTGGTACGGCCGCTGGCGACAGCTCCCCGACGAGCTCCGGAACCCGCTCCGCACCTACACCATCCGCGCCGTCCGCCCCGAGGACGCCGAGGTCGACATCGACTTCGCCGCCCACGGCGACACCGGACCGGCCTCCGCCTGGGTTGAGAGCGCCCGCGCCGGTGACCAGATCGTCATCATCGCGCCCGACACGCGCTCCGACCTCCCCGGCGGCGGAGTCGAGTTCCACCCCGGCGCCGCCACCTCCCTCCTCCTCGCCGGCGACGAGACGGCCGTCCCCGCCATCGCCGCGATCCTCGAGAGCCTCCACGACGACGCCACCGGAGCCGCGTTCCTCGAGGTCCCCACCGCCCACGACCGCCTCCCGCTCCGCCACCCCGCCGGCGTCCACGTCACCTGGATCGTCCGCGCCGACGCGGCAGCCCCCGGAGCGGCCCTCGGCGACGCGGTCCGCGCCTGGGCCACCCGCTTCCTCACCGCCCACCACCGCGGCGTCGACGTCAGCGACATCGACGTCGACCACGAGATGCTCTGGGAGGTCCCCGACGAGAGCACCGACCCCGGCCTCTACGCCTGGATCGCCGGAGAAGCCGGCGCCGTGAAGCTGATCCGCCGCTGCCTCGTCACCGAGCTCGGACTCGACCGGAAGCGCGTGGCGTTCATGGGGTACTGGCGCCTCGGCCGCCAAGAGTCCAACTGACCCGGAGCGCCGCAGGGCGACGTTCTGCGGCGTTGTCGTCGGGCGCGATACCGCCGGTATCGCTTCCTCCTCCGCCTTGCAGAACGACGCCCTGCGACGCTCCGGGCGCTGCTCGTAGGGGTGCGGCGCGCCGGGGGCGCGGCCGCGGGGGACGGCGCGCCAGGGGTGCGACCGCGGAGGACGATGCTGATCGAGTGGACCTCTCAGAGGGCGTCTCGAGATCCACTCCCGACGGACTTCGCGCGTGATCGAGCGGTCCTCGGGTGCCTGGCGAGTCGGGCGACCGCGCCCGGACATGCTGATCGGGCAGCCCTCGGAGAGGGAGTTTCGAGATCCACGCCCGACCGATTTCGCGGCTGATCGAGCAGCTCGCGGGCACAGACCGAGTCGGGCGACCGCGCACAGACCTGCTGATCGGGCAGCCCTCGGAGAGGGCGTGTCGAGATCCTCCCGACGAGCGCGCCGGGTGCTCCGCGCCGCCCCCGCGTCGAGTCGGCGGCGGCGGCGGCGGGGAGCGGCAGCGGGCTACAGGGTGGGGGAGACGCCCACGAGGCGGCTGGAGAGGGTCCAGAGGTCGTGGGCGAGAGCGCGGTCTCGGGCCTGGGGGTTCAGGGAGCCGTGCGGTGTCAGCTGGTCGAAGTAGGTGCCGCTGGCGGCACCGACGTCGGGCTCGGAGGCGAGGGTGATCAGCGGTACCGCACCCGCCTCGGCGGAGATGCCGAAGGAGCCGACCGAGAGGCTCGTCATCAGCTTCATCATCGTGCTGTCGGCACCGAAGCTCGTCGAGACGACGCCCGGGTGGAACGAGTACGCGTCGACCGACGTCGTCAGCAGACGCTCCGCCAGCTCGCGGATGAAGAGGATCGTCACCAGCTTCGACGTGCCGTACGCCCGCCAGCCGCCGAGCCACGGACCCCGGCGGTTGTCGAGGTCGTCGAGCCTCAGGCGACCGAAGCGGTTCGCGAGGCTCGCCGTGGAGACGACGCGGACGCCGGCCCGCTCCGTCGAGGTCTCGATCATCCGCGGGAGCAGGAGCCGCGTGAGCAGGAACGGCGCGAGGTGGTTGCTCTGGATCGTCCGCTCGTGGCCGTCGACCGTCTCGGCGCGGTGGGAGACGAGCCCGCCCGCGTTGTTCGCCAGCACGTCGATCCGCTCGTAGCGCTCGAGGAGGCCGTCGGCCAGGGCGCGGACGTCGTCGAGCCGGTCGAAGTCGGCCAGGAACGCGTCCCCTCCCACGTCGGCGGCGACCGCGCGGGTGCGCTCGGGGTTCCGCCCGACCACGGCCACGCGGGCACCGGCGGACGCTAGCGCTCCCGCCGCGACCCGGCCGATGCCGGAACTGGCTCCGGTGAGGACGACGACGCGCCCTGTCATGTCAGTGACCACGGAGATATCCGCCCTTCTCGAGACCGGCTTCGATCTCGAATCGATTGCGCAGCGGATCGCGACCCGCCACCGTGTACGCGAACGGGAACCACATCCCGTAGAGCCGCCACTGCTCCTTGTGCACGGCCTCGTGCTCGAGGACGCTGTCGGAGACGTTGGTGCCCGTGAGGTAGCTCGTGCCGACGCAGGACCCTCCGCGGCCGAACGCCCAGGAGGGCAGACCGGTGAAGACGACGAGGCCGTGGCTGCGCCGGATCGGGCCCGTGCTCCACAGCGCGCCCCAGGCGAGTCCGACCGCGCACGCGAAGAGGTAGCCGGGCCGGGTGATCGCCGGATCCAGGGCCACCGTCGCGACGGCTCGACGGAGCGCGCTCACGCGCTGTCGCGTCCGTAGGTCTCGAGCAGCCGCAGCCAGACCTCGCTGATCGTCGGATAGGAGGGGACCGCGTGCCAGAGGCGCGAGAGCGGCACCTCGCCGACGACGGCGATCGTCGCGGAGTGGATCAGCTCGCCGACCTCCTTGCCGACGAAGGTGACGCCGAGGACGACCTTCCGGTCCTCGTCCACGACCATCCTCGCGGTGCCCGTGTAGCCGTCGGCGGCGAGGGCGGCGCCGGCGACCGAGCCGATCTCGTAGTCGACGACGCGGGTGCGGTAGCCGGCCTTCTCGGCGGCCGCGGCGGTGAGGCCGACCGACGCGACCTCGGGGTCGGTGAAGACGACCTGCGGTACGGCCTCGTGGTCCGCGGTCGCGACGTGCGCTCCCCAGGGGGCGTCGTGGACCTCGGCACCGGTGGCGCGCGCGACGATCACGTCGCCGGCCGCACGGGCCTGGTACTTGCCCTGGTGCGTGAGCAGTGCGCGGTGGTTCACGTCGCCGACCCCGTAGAGCCACGGACGCCCGCCGCCGAGGGGAGCACCGTCGCCGCCCAGCACGAGCATCGTGTCGTCGACCGTCAGCGAGGAGCCGGGCTCGAGGCCCACCGTCTCGAGGCCGACGTCGCGGGTGTGCGGGGCGCGGCCGGTCGCGGCGAGCACCTGGTCGGCCTCGATGACGTCGCCGCC
The DNA here is from genome assembly GCF_002932915.1 of Rathayibacter sp. RFBD1. Classification (NCBI taxonomy): domain Bacteria; kingdom Bacillati; phylum Actinomycetota; class Actinomycetes; order Micrococcales; family Microbacteriaceae; genus Rathayibacter; species Rathayibacter sp. RFBD1. The sequence continues at coordinate 198,123 of NZ_PSWQ01000025.1, read as the reverse complement.
CTCGAGCGTCACCGCCACGGTGCCGTCGGACCGGCGCTCGACCGAGACGGGCGAGTCGCCGAGGCGCAGGTCGACGCCGAGCTCCTGGAGCGCCGAGCCGACGAGCTCGCCGGCGAAGGGCTCGAACGGCGCGAGGAGTCCGCTGCGGGCGACGAGCGTGACGGAGGAGCCCATGCCGGCGTAGGCGGTCGCCATCTCGGTCGCGACGACTCCGCCGCCGATGACGACGAGGCGCGGCGGCACCTCCTCGGCCGAGGTGGCCTCGCGGCTCGTCCAGGGGGATGCCGCGCGCAGGCCAGGGATGTCGGGGACGACGGCGGTGGTGCCGGTCGCGACGGCGACGGCGGAGCGGGCGCGGAGCACGCGCACCTCGCCGTCGGGTCCGGTCACGGTCACCTCGCGCTCGCCGCTCAGGCGGCCGTGCCCGCGGACGAGCTCGATGCCGGCGCCCTCGAGCCACTGCACCTGGCCGTGGTCGTCGAAGTGGCTGGTGAAGGAGTCGCGGCGGGCCAGGAGCGCGGGCACGTCGACTCCTCCGCTCACCGCCTGCGCCGCGCCGGGGAGATCACGGGCGGCGCGGAGCGCCATCGGCGGCCGCAGCAGCGCCTTCGAGGGCATGCACGCCCAGTAGGAGCACTCGCCCCCGACGAGCTCGCTCTCGACGACGGCCGCGGTGAGGCCGCCCTGGACCGCGCGGTCCGCGAGGTTCTCGCCCACCGGCCCTGCTCCGATGACGATGACGTCGAACTCGTCCGTCGTGCTGCTCATGCTGTCTCCCTGGGGTTCTCGGAGGCGTCGAGCCCCGTCGTCGGTGGGTGCCCGGCGCTCAATGCGCCGGCACGATCTCGGCCCGCCAGCCGTCGTAGCGGCCGCCGTGGCTCTCGACCGCCTCGATCACCTGGCGGAGGAACGCGGTGGTCGACTCCTCGTCGACCGCGGCGTGGTGGCTCGCGACGAGGACCTGCCTCAGCCTCAGCCGCGAGATCGCGATCTGGAAGCCGGAGGCCACGAGGACGCGCCCGGCCCGTCGTGCGGTGCTGCGGCGGGAGAAGACGGCGAAGTGGTCGACCTCGCGCAGCTCCCACACCTGGTCGCCGTAGCGGAGCCGGATCTCGAGCTGCTGCGCGGCGCGCTCCTGCTGCGCCTCGAGGGAGGAGCCGCCGGGCGCCGTGACGGTGGTGCTCTCGTCGCTCATCGTCCGGTGAACTCCGCCGTCGTGCGCTGGAGGAAGGCCTCGGTGCCGATGCGCGCATCCTCGGACGCCGCGAGACGCGCGAGCGCCCCGGGGAGCGCGGCCGCGGCCTCGGCGTCGGACGCGGCGACCGCGAGCCGGGCACTGGCCAGGGCGGCCTGCACGGCGAGCGGCGCCTGCGCGGCGATCCGGGCGGCCAGAGCCCAGGCCGCCTCGGCGACCGTCCCGTCGGGGACGACCTGCTGCACGAGGCCGATGCGGTGGGCCTCCTCGGCGTCGAAGAGGTCGCCGGTGAGGATCCAGCGCATCGCGTCGCCCCAGCCGACGGCGCGGGGGAAGCGCAGCGTCGCTCCGCCGAAGGGCAGGATGCCGCGGGCGACCTCGATCTGGCCGAAGCGGGTGGACCGCTCGGCGAGGACGACGTCGCTCGCGAGCGCGAGCTCGATGCCGAGCGTGAGGCAGGTGCCCTGGAGGCCGATGACCACCGGCTTGCTCACGGGGCGGGTGCGCAGGCCCCAGGGGTCGAGACCGCCCTCGGGCACGAAGTCGAGGCCGTCGGAGCCCAGGCGGGGCCCGATGTCGGCGAGGTCGAGCCCGGCCGTGAAGTGCCCGCCCTCGGCGAGGACGACGCCGGCGCGCAGCTCCGGGTCGCGGTCGAGCTCGCCGTACGCGGACGCCAGCTCCGCGAGCAGCCGCAGATCGGCGGCGTTGCGCTTCTCGGGCCGGTCCAGCACGATCGCGAGCACGGTCCCGCGCCGCTCGGTGCGCACGCGCGGTCTCTCGTCGCTCATCGTTCCTCCGCTCGGTCGCGTCCGACCATCTTGCCGGGTGCCGCCGACACGCGCTCGGGCTTGCGCGCCGATGGCAGGGCTCTCTCAGGCCCCGCGGGACAGAGCGCCGAGGAGGCGGAGGATCGTGGGCAGGTCGTCCTCGGCCGCGGTCGGCGACGACGGGGCGAACGAGGTGACGCCGGCGCCCGCGAGCGGGAAGCGGGACCGGAGGGCGTCGAGGCTCGCGACGAGGCGCGAGGCGGGAACGCCGAAGGGCACCGGGTCGAACAGCCCGGCGAGATCGGCGGGGTCGAGCACGTCCAGATCGAGGTGCACGTAGACGGAGGCGGCACCGGTCGCCTCGACCGCCGCGACGAGCGACTCCGGGTCGAGGGCGTCCGCGGGCAGCACCGCGGCGCCCCGCTCGACCAGCCGCTCGAGCTCGCCGTCGTCGGCGGAGCGGACACCTCCGAGGACGACGCGCTCGTCGGCCACCCGCTCCTCGGCGCCCGCGCTCAGGAGGCCGACGCCGCGTCCCAGCGCGGCCGAGAGGACCATGCCGCAGAAGGCGCCGCTGGGGGAGGACTCGGGAGTGTGCGCGTCCGGGTGGGCGTCGAGCCAGACCAGCGCGACCGGGCCCGGTGCCGAGCGCACGGCGTGCCCGATCGCCGCGAACTCGACGCCGCAGTCGCCGCCGATCGTGATCACGGGACCGGTGCGGCCCGAGAGGGCCTCGCGCACCCGCTCGGCGACGGTGGCGACCGAGGCGTAGCGGCGGATGCCGGTGTCCTGGGCGTCGCCCGCCTCGGCGGGGATGTCGAGGGTCGTGGTGGCGGAGGAGGGCAGATCGCCCCGGATCGCCTCGGCTCCGTCGACGAGGCGCATCGCGCGCGTCGACGCCGAGCCCTGCCACTGGGGGACGACGAGGAAGGAGGCCATGTCCCTCACTATGGCACGCGCGCCGGCGCCGGGTGCCTGCGTGCTCAGGCCGCGGGCAGGCCTCCGGGGACGGCTGCTGGGCGGAGCGACGGGGGTGCGCCGTCGAGGTCGACCAGGGCCTCGTCGAGCGCGGAGCGGGCGCGGTCGGCGGCGGCGCGGGCCTCGTCCAGAGCGCCGGCCGGATCGCCTGCCGCACGGCGCACCGCGGTGTCCAGCTGCCCGAGCGTCTCCTCCGCGAGGATCCGGGGTGCCGCGGTGATGCGCTCGCCGTGCACGGCGGCCAGGAGCAGCACCGACTCGGCGCCGAGCCGGGCCGCGGTGCGCGCCGCCTCGAACAGCAGGAGCTGGCGCTCGGCCTGGGCGCGCGGCTCGCGGTACCCGGAGACGACGGCGTCCAGAGCGGAGTCGGCGTCGAGCAGCAGGACCAGCAGCGCGGCCGGATCGTGGCGGGCGCCGGCCGACCGGGCGTCGTCGGCGTCGAGGAGGAGCGACCGTGCCGCGGCGCACGCGACGGCCACGTCGGCGGCGGAGGCGAGCTGCCCCGAGGTGCGCAGGTCGGAGAGGGTGGCGGCCCGCTCCAGGTCGTCCCGCACGGAGCGCTCGACGCCGCTCAGCTGCACCTCGGCGCGGGTCACGAGCCCGACCAGCGAGTCGACCGCGTCGAGCAGGGCGTCGGGATCGGGGGAGCCGCCGGCGGCGACGTGCTCGACGGCCTCGCGCAGCGGTCGGACCCGGCGCTCGGGAGTGGTCCCGGCGAGGACGGAGACCTCGGAGCGCGCCTGCTGCACGCGCTCCGGGAGGGACGGGCTCGGCGAGGTCACTCCGTGATCGTACGGCCGGAGTGTGACACCGCGTGACACGGCGGTTCGACCGGCGGCGGCGGCGTGCCCAGGATGGAGTCATGACCCGCTCGCTCGCCATCGTCGAGGTCGCCCGCGTGCGACCGGGCCGCGAGGAGTACCACGCCTACGTGCAGATCCTGAACGGCCGCATCCTCGCCCTCGCGCACGAGCGCGGCTGGCGGGCGGAGCGCTTCGCCGCCGAGGAGCTGGGCACGGAGGAGCTGCTGGCGCGCACGGCGGGGGCGGACGCCCTCGTCCTCGCGGGCGGCGAGGACATCGCTCCCGAGCAGTACGGCGCCGACCGCGGCTACCCAGCCGAGGGCCCCCACGCGGAGCGCGCGGATGCCGCCCAGATCGCGCTGGTGCACCGGGCACTGGCCCGCCGGACCCCGCTGCTGGGCATCTGCCGCGGCCTGCAGATCGTCAACGTCGCGCTCGGCGGCACGCTGGTGCAGGACCTGGGTCCGGAGGCGGAGCACGTCAACGCGGCGGCCCCCGCTCACCAGCGCATGCACCGGCACGAGGTCGGGCTCGCTGCGGGCTCCGTGCTCGGCGGGCTCTTCGGGTCCGAGGCGCTCGCGGTGCAGAGCGCGCACCACCAGGCGGTCGACCTGCTCGCTCCGGGGCTGCGGGTCGTCGCCCGGGCGGAGGACGGCGTGATCGAGGCCGTCGAGCACGTCGCGGCCCCCCTCGTGGGCGTGCAGTGGCACCCCGAGGACCCGGACGCTCCCGCCGGTCAGCTGGCGACGCTGCTCGACGGGCTGGCGCTCGCCGCCGCCCGCGGGGAGTTCGCGCTGCCCCTCGCCGCCTGAGCGGCCGGGGCTCCCCGTGGGCGACCGGGCTCAGCGGGCCAGTCGGGCCATCCACGCCTCGATGTCGTCGGCCGAGCGCGGGATGCCGGCCGAGAGGTTCTCGGCGCCGTCGGCGGTGACGAGCACGTCGTCCTCGATCCGGACGCCGATGCCGCGTAGCTCCTCCGGGACCGTGAGGTCGTCGGGCTGGAAGTAGAGGCCGGGCTCGATCGTGAAGACCATGCCCTCCTCGACCAGTCCGTCGAGGTACATCTCGCGCCGTGCCCGGGCGCAGTCGTGCACGTCGAGCCCGAGGTGGTGGCTGGTGCCGTGGACCATGTAGCGGCGGTGCTGCTGGTTGTCGGCCTCGAGCGCCTCCTCGGCGCTGACCGGCAGCAGGCCCCACTCGGCGGTGCGTCGCGCGATGACGGCCATCGCCGCGGCGTGAACCTCGCGGAAGCGGATGCCGGGTCGGACGATCGCGAACGCGGCGTCGGCCGCCTCCCGCACCGTCTCGTGAACCTGGCGCTGGGCGTCCGTGTAGCGGCCGTCCACCGGGAAGGTGCGCGTGATGTCGGCGGTGTAGTAGCTGTCCTGCTCGACGCCGGCGTCCAGCAGCACCAGCTGGCCGGGGCGCACCGGCCCGTCGTTGCGCGTCCAGTGCAGGATGCAGGCGTGGGGGCCCGCCGCGGCGATGGTGTCGTAGCCGACCGCGTTGCCGTCGGCGCGCGCGCGTCCGTTGAAGACGCCCTCGATCAGGCGCTCGCCCTTCTCGTGGGCGATGATGCGCGGCAGGTCGGAGAGGACGTCCTCGAAGCCGCGGCCCGTCGCGTCGACGGCGGCGCGCAGCTCGCGGATCTCGTAGGCGTCCTTGACCAGGCGGAGCTCGGCGATGTCGCGCTCGAGCGCCGCGTCGCGGTCCGCCCGCTCGTCGGCCTCGACCGCGTCGAGACGGCCGGTCACCGCCGGGTCCGCCTCGCGCAGCACGGCGAGGGGGACGCCGTCGTGCGCGTCGAGGACCGCGTCGAGCTCGGCGATCCCGCGGGTGGCGAGGCCGAGATCGCTCGCGACCTGCGCGAGCGACGGGCGCGGCCCGATCCAGAACTCGCCGATCTCGGGGTTGGCGTAGAACTCGTCGGAGTCGCGGCCCGCGCGCTCGCGGAAGTAGAGCGTCGCGCTGTGGCCGGACGCGGCGGGCTCGAGGACGAGGACCGCGCCGGGCTCGGAGTCGGAGCCCCAGCCGGTGAGCCAGGTGAAGGCCGAGTGCGCACGGAAGGGGTAGTCGGTGTCGTTCGCGCGCTGCTTGAGGCGGCCCGCCGGGACGACGATGCGCACGCCGGTGTGCAGCGCGGAGAGGCGCTCGCGGCGGGAGGCGGCGAAGGACGCCTGCTCGCGCGGAGCAGGCAGCGGCTCCTCCCGCTCGGCCCAGCCGGACGCGATGAAGTCGCGGAAGCGGTCGGAGGCGGGGGTCGTCGAGCGGTTCGCGGTGGCGCGGGGGCGCGGGGCGGCGGCGGGGTCGGGCGTCTGAGCGGCGGTCCGCTCCTCCGTGTTCGTCATGACTCCCATTGTCCTCCTCCGCACGGCCGCGGGGGCCGCCACGGGCCGGGCGGGGGAGGAGGACGGGGAGTCGGCGCCGGGGAGGAGCGTCAGGACGCGTCCTTCACCATCCCGCGGACCGAGAGCTGGACGACCAGCGGCCGGTGGTCGCTCCCGGCGTCGTCGCGGTCGTCGACGACCTGGTAGCCCGAGACCTCCCAGCGTCCGGAGAAGAGGACGTGGTCGATCGGGGCGCCGAGCGCGGGCGGGACCGAGGACGGCCAGGTGCCCAGGGCGGCGCCGCCCGCGACGGTCCCCGCGTCGCGGCAGCCGCCCAGCGCGGCCGAGCCCGGCAGCCCGGTCCAGTGGTCGACCGTGGAGTTCAGATCGCCGAGGACCACGACGTCCTCCTCCGCGGAGCAGAGCGCGGAGACCGAGAGCAGATCGCTCCGCCACTCCGCGAGGCGCGAGGGGATCGGCGCCATGGTGTGCACCGCGGCGAGGACGGGGCGCTCGGGAGTGTCGGGGCGTGCGACGAGGGACGGTGTCGATCCGGTGACGACCGCGGCGGTGTCGACGCTGTAGCCGCCGAGCGAGGGGGAGAGCAGCAGGGCCGCCCCGTCGTCGGCGCCCGACCCGGCGTAGTGGAGGGTCATCGACATCCCCTGGGCGCTGAGCGCGTTCACGACGTCCTGCGCGTGCGTCTGCGAGACCTCGAGGAGGGCGATGCCGTCGACCGCGCTCTCCCGGGCGAGCGAGGCGATCGTGTCGACGGGCACGCCGTCGTGCAGCACGTTCCAGGTCGCGAGGCGCACGTCGGCGAGGCGGTGGGCGCGCGGAGCGGCGGAGTCGTAGCCCCGCGCTCCCTGCACTCCCGCGAGCACGAGCGCGAAGACGACGCCGAGCGCCGCGAGGGCCAGCGCGAGGCGCCTGACCGGAGCGACGAGGACCGCGATCACGACCAGGACAGCGGCGAGCCCGACGGCCGCCGCGCCCGTCGCGAGCCGGAACGGCACCAGCTGGGCGAAGGGGGCCTCCCGGGCGATCCCGAAGAAGCCGGGCGCCGCGACCACCAGCAGAGCGATCGCCACGATCACCGCCACCGCGGTCTTCACCAGTCTCGTCCCCATCGCCGCCCAGGCTACTAGGGCATCGGAGGGCTCGCAGGCGGCGCGTCTACGATGAGCGCATGCATGTCGACGGGGGCCGTTACGACCTCCACACCCACTCCGTCGTCTCCGACGGCACCGAGGCTCCGGCCGTCCTGGTGCGGGCCGCGGCCGCGGCCGGGCTCGCCGGAGTGGCGCTCACCGACCACGACACGACCGGCGGCTGGGCCGAGGCGCTCGCCGCGGCCGAGGAGGCGGGCATCGACCTGCTGCCCGGCATGGAGCTCTCCTCCCGCGTCGGCTGGGCCAGCGTCCACGTCCTCGCGTACCTCGTCGATCCGGCGGATCCGGGGCTCGTGGCCGAGACCGCGCGCATCCGCTCGGCCCGCACGCACCGCGCGGAGGCGATCGTCACCGCGATCGCGGCCGACTACGACCTCACCTGGGACGACGTCCTCGCCCAGACCAGCCCGGGCACGACCATCGGGCGTCCGCACATCGCCGACGCGCTCGTCGCCCGCGGCCTGGCCACCGACCGCTCCGCGGCCTTCGCGGGGATCCTCGACTGGCGCGGCGGCTACTACCGCCCGCACTACGCGCCCGACCCGGTCGACGCCGTGCGCCTGGTCCGCGCGGCGGGCGGGGTCCCGGTCATCGCGCACCCGGCCGCGAGCGCCCGCGGGATCGCGGTCGAGTCGATCCTCCCGCAGCTCGTCGACGCCGGCCTGTTCGGCCTCGAGGTCGAGCACCGCGAGAACACGGCCGACGGCAAGCGCCGCCTGCGCGAGCTCGCCGAGCAGTACTCGCTCGTCACCACGGGCTCGAGCGACTACCACGGCACGGGCAAGCCCAACCGCCTGGGCGAGAACACGACCGCGCGCGCGACCGTCGACGCGATCCGCTCCTCCGCCCGCTGAGTCGCGGAGAGCCGCTGACAGGCGGAGAGCCGCCGGATCACCGTGACCGCTGAGGGGCGGAGAGCCGCTGAGTCGCGTGGGGACACCGCTGAGTCGCGGGAGAGCCGCTGAGACGCCGGGAGCCCGCCCTCCCGCGACGGATCGCGGGGGGACGGGCTCGGGGCGCGGAGGCTCAGGCCTGCGCGTCGGGGCGCGGCGAGCGGCGGCGCGACCGGGTGCGGCGGCGCGGCTCGCTGTTGCCGTCGTGGTGCTCCTTGCTCTCGCTCGAGGGAGCGGGGCCGGTCTGCTGCGGAGCGGTCGAGTCGGCGGAGTCGGAGCGGGTGCGGCGACGCGGCGGCCGGTCGCCCCGCTCGGAGCGCTCGCCGCGGTCGGAGCGCTCGCCCCGGTCCGGGCGCGCGTCGGCCTTGGCCTCGGCGGGGATCGGGGTCGGCTTCAGCCGTCCCTTGGTCCCCGCGGGGATGTCGAGGTCGGTGTAGAGGTGCGGCGACGACGAGTAGGTCTCGACCGGGTCGGGCTGGCCGAACTCCAGCGCCCGGTTGATGAGGGCCCACTTGTGCAGGTCCTCCCAGTCGACGAAGGTCACCGCGATGCCGGTCTTGCCCGCGCGCCCGGTGCGGCCGACGCGGTGCAGGTAGGTCTGGTCGTCGTCCGGGATCGTGTGGTTGATCACGTGGGTGACGTCGTTCACGTCGATGCCGCGCGCGGCGACGTCGGTGGCGATCAGGATGTCCTTCTTGCCGGCCTTGAACGCCGCCATCGCGCGCTCGCGCTGCTCCTGGTTGAGGTCTCCGTGCACGGCCGCCGCGTTGAAGCCGCGGTCGTTGAGCTCCTCGACGATGCGGGCCGCGGCGCGCTTCGTGCGGGTGAAGATGACGGTCTTGCCGCGGCCCTCGGACTGCAGGATGCGCGCGATGACCTCGTCCTTGTCGAGCGAGTGCGCCCGGTAGACGATGTGCTTGATGTTCGCCTGCGTGATGCCCTCGTCGGGGTCGGTCGCGCGGATGTGGATGGGCTTGTTCATGAAGCGGCGGGCGAGCGCGACGATCGCGCCCGGCATCGTCGCCGAGAAGAGCATGGTGTGGCGGGTGGGCGGCGTCTGCGCGAACAGCTTCTCGATGTCCGAGAGGAAGCCCAGGTCGAGCATCTTGTCGGCCTCGTCGAGGACCATCACCTGCACGTTGGCGAGCGAGAGCAGGCGCTGCCCGGCGAGGTCCAGGAGGCGGCCGGGGGTGCCGACGACGATCTGCGCGCCGGCCTTCAGCTGCTCGATCTGGCCCTCGTAGGCCTTGCCGCCGTAGATCGAGACGATCTTGGTCGGCCGGTTGGAGGCGGCCAGCTCGATGTCCTCGGTGACCTGCACGGCGAGCTCGCGGGTCGGGACGACGATGAGCGCCTTGACGCCCGGCTCCGGGTCGGTGCCGAGGGCCTGGATGAGGGGGAGGCCGAAGCCGAAGGTCTTGCCGGTGCCGGTCTTGGCCTGGCCGATGATGTCCTGCTTCTGCAGGGCCAGGGGGATCGTCTGCTCCTGGATGGGGAACGGCTCGAGGATGCCCTTGGCGGCGAGTGCGGCGACGATGTCGTCGTCGATGTTCAGATCGGAGAAAGTCACGGAGTGAAGCGCCTGTCGTGTCGAACGGTCTACGCCCCTGTACGACTCCGGGCGCAGGGTCACCGATCCAGCGCCGGTGACATCCCGGCGAGTCTACTGCTCCCGGCCCCGCCGGCCCCGGAACCCCGCTCCTCCGGCGCCCTATGCTGAGGAAATGGCTGCCTGGTTCCGACGTCGACGTCCCCTGCTCGAGGTGCCCCGCCTGACGCCCCGCGGGGAGTCGAGCCAGAAGCGCGACCGCGTCGACCTCGCCGACCTCACCCCCGAGGTGCTGCCCTACCTCGGCCAGGTCGCCTACCTCCAGCTCGCGGTGTTCGAGGTGCTGGCGCGCGCCGTCGCCGAGACCGACGACCTCGCGGACAAGGAGGCCATCTCCTCCGCCGCCGGCACGGCGCTCGCGAAGCACCACGCGGTCGTCGCCGAGCTGCGCCGCCGCGACGTGGAGCCCGGCGAGGCCATGACTCCGTTCCGCCCCGCGATCGACACCTTCGAGCGGCTCACCCGCGGTGCGGACCTCCACGAGACGCTGCTCTCGGCGTACATCACGGCGGGCCTGCTCGACGACTTCTTCATCCGCCTCACCGGCGGGCTGCCCACCGACGTGGGGCCGCGCATCGCGCAGACACTCGGCGCGGACACGGGCGTCGACGGCGTGATCGCGATCCTCCGCCGCGAGATCGCCGCGGACGAGCGCCTGGGCTCGCGCCTGGCCGTCTGGGGCCGCCGCCTGGTGGGCGACACCCTCCTCGTGGCGCGCTCCGCGCTGATGGGGTCGGGCAACCACGACTCCGACGAGTCGCGGATCGAGCCGGTGTTCACCGAGCTCATCGCCTCGCACACGCGCCGGATGGACGCGCTGGGGCTCACGGCCTGACGGTTCCCGGCGTCGCACTGCGCCGGAATCCGGAACGACGGAGGCGCGGAAGTCCGAGGACTCCCGCGCCTCCGGCTCGGATCAGGGGGCGACGCGTCCCGAGAGCATCGCCTGCAGGGAGGCCTCGTCGCGGCGGGCGCGGCTGCGCCCGAGCGAGAGGCCGACCGGGACGACGACCACGGCGGTCGCGACGAGGGACAGGACCCAGATCAGGCCGCCGTCCCACCGCAGGCCCGCCCAGGTCAGTGCGACCCAGACGACTGCGGCGACGAGGCCGCCGATCGCCGGGACCAGCACGGAGCCGTGCAGGTGCCGGTGCGGCAGCCCGTAGCGCGCGGCGAGACCGATCAGGACCCCGAACAGGGTGATGAAGAGGAGCTCCACGACGTGTCCGCCCGGGACGCTCTAGGCGACGAAGCCGACGCGGCGCGACTCCTCGGAGCCGACCTCGACGAAGGCGATGGTGGCGGTCGGGACGATGTAGATCTTGCCCTTCTCGTCGCGGAGGCGGAGGACGGCGGTGCCGGCCTCGAGAGCGGTGGTCACCGTCTTCTCGACCTCGGTCACGGACATCGACGACTCGAAGTTGAGCTCGCGCGGGGTGTTGACCATTCCAATACGGATTTCCACCAGCAGTGCCTTTCGGGAGGGGACGAGGGTGTCAGGATACGGGACCGCGCTCGGACGACCGCGCCGGTTTCGCGGTGAGCGGAGCGGGCGGCCGGGGCTCCCGGCGGGGACGGGCGGGAGTGTCGGACCCGGTGGCTACCGTGGTCGTGTGACCGCTCCCGCGACCCCCGCTCCCTCCACCGCAGCCTCCGTCGGCGAGGCGCTCCCGGGCGAGCCCGCGGTCGTGCTGGACGACTCCCAGCGCGCGGTGCTCGCGCTGCCCGAGGGCCGCAGCGCCGCCGTGCTCGGGGCGCCGGGGACGGGCAAGACCACGACGGTCGTCGAGCTGGTCGCCGAGCGCGTCCTCGAGCGGGGGTACCCGCCCGAGTCGGTCGTGGTGCTCGCGGCCAGCCGCACCGCCGCCACCGCCCTGCGCGACGTGCTCGCCCTGCGGCTGGGAGTGCCGACCCGGGGCCCGCTCGCCCGGACCGCGACCTCGCTCGCGTTCGAGGCGGTCACCTCCTCCGCCAAGGAGCGCGGCCTCGAGCGGCCGACCCTCCTGACCGGCGGCGAGCAGGACGCCCTCCTCTCGGAGCTCGTCGAGGGCCACCTCGAGGAGGGGACCGGCCCGCGGTGGCCGGAGGAGTTCAGCCCCGAGGTGCTGCGGCTGCGGACCTTCCGGACCGAGCTCCGCGAGTTCGGGATGCGGGCGACCGAGCACGGGCTCGACTCGGACGCGATCCGCGCCCTCGGGGTCGACGCCGAGCGAGGGGAGTGGAGCGCGGCGGCCGACGTGCTCGACGAGCTGCGCGAGGTGGTCGAGTGGATGGCGCCCCAGGCGGGCACCCGTCTGGACGCGGCGGAGTTCGCGGCCTACGCGGCCGAGGCGATCCGCGCCGGCGAGGGCGGCGAGCGGATCGACGCGCTGCGCCTCGTCGTCGTCGACGACCTCCAGGAGGCGAGCGAGTCGACGCTCGTGCTGCTGCGGGCGCTGACGGAGCGCGGGGTGACCGTGATCGCGCTGGGCGATCCGGACGTGGCGACCAGCGCCTACCGCGGCGCGGCCTCCGACACGCTCGGCCGGTTCGCCGCGAGCATCGGCGCGTCCGACGTCGAGACGCTGGTGCTCGCGCGCGTGCACCGCCACTCGGCCGCGCTGCGGGCGGTCGTGTCGGCGGCCACCGAGCGGATCGGCACCGCGGCGGCCGGCCGGCAGCGGGCGGCGGTCGCGGCTCCGGCCCCCGACGCGGGCCCGGCACCCGTCCTGGTGCTGCACGCCCCGACGGCGGCGCGCGAGGCGGCGACGGTGGCGCGGCTGCTGCGCGAGCGGCGGCTGCGCGACGGAGTGCCGTGGCGGCGGATGGCGGTCGTCGTCCGCTCCGGAGCCGCGGTCCAGCCGCTGGTGAAGGCGCTCGCGGTGGCGGAGGTGCCGACCCGCTCCGTGCTCGCCGGACGGGCGCTGCGCGACGATCACGCGGCCCGGGCGCTGCTCGTGCTGGTCGGCGTCGCGATCGGCGAGCGGCCCCTCGATGCGGAGCTCGCGGCGGAGCTGCTGCTCGGCCCTTTCGGCGGGGTCGACCGGCTGGGGCTGCGCAGGCTCCGGCTCGCGCTCCGGGCGGAGGAGCTGGCCGGCGGCGGCATCCGCGCGAGCGACCCGCTGCTGGTCGAGGCCCTCGCCGCGCCCGGCCGATTCGCGACCATCGACTCCGCTCCCGCCCGGCAGGCCGAGCGGCTGGCCGTGACGATCGACCGGGTCCGCCGCCTGCACGAGGAGGGGGGCTCGATCGAGGAGCTCCTGTGGTCGGCGTGGGAGTCCAGCCGCGTCGCGTCCTCCTGGCGCGAGCTCGCCCTCGGCACCGGCCTGACCGCCGCCGAGGCCAACCGCAACCTCGACGGCGTGGTCGCCCTCTTCAGCGCCGCGCGCCGGTTCGTGGAGCGGGCGACCGGGCACTCCGCGATCGGCTTCGTCACCGAGATCCTCGAGGCGGAGGTGCCCGAGGACACTCTCGCTCCGCGCTCCGTCGAGGACGCGGTCCTCATCGGCACGCCCTCCTCCGTCGTCGGCCTCGAGTTCGACGTCGTGGTGGTGGCGCGGCTGCAGGACGGCGTCTGGCCCAACCTCCGCCAGCGCGGCTCGCTGCTCGATCCGGACGGCCTGCTGCGGCACGCCCGCGGCGAGGGCGGACTGCCGCTCGACGCCCGCAAGGCCACTCTCGACGACGAGCTCCGGATGTTCGCCCTGGCCGCCTCCCGCGCCCGGCGGCAGCTGGTGCTCAGCGCCGTCGCGGGCGAGGACGAGACGCCCTCCCTCTTCTTCCGGCTCACTCCGCCGGACGCGCCGCGGCTCGATCCGGCCTCCGCGGTGCCGCTCACGCTGCGCGGGGCGGTGGCGGCGCTGCGCCGGACCGCCACCACACCGGACTCGACCGAGGCTCCCGCCGCCATCCGAGGGCTCAGCGCCCTGGCGCTCGCGGAGGTCCCCGGCGCCGACCCCTCCTCCTGGTCCGGGGTGCTCGAGCCCTCGACCACGGAGCCGCTCTTCGACGTCGGCGACCCCGAGCGTCCCGTCTCCGTCTCGCCGAGCCGCCTCGAGGCCTTCGAGCGGTCCCCTCTGGACTGGTTCGTCGACGCCGTCTCCGGCTCCACGACGAGCACGGCGATGGGCGTCGGCACCCTCGTGCACTGGGTCCTCGAGAACGCCGAGCGGCCCGATCCGCAGGAGCTGTGGGCGGCTCTCGAGTCGCGGTGGCCCGAGCTGGTCTTCGAGTCGCCCTGGCTGGGGGAGCGGCAGAAGCGCGTCACACGGCGGCTGATCGACGGCCTCGCGGGCTATCTCGCCGACTTCGAGCGCGGGGGAGGCGTGGTGCTCGGCCGCGAGCAGCAGTTCGAGCTCGACGTCCCGCCCGCCCGGGTGCGCGGCTCGATCGACCGCGTCGAGCGCGCGGCCGACGGCTCCGTCACGATCGTCGATCTCAAGACGGGCCGCAGCACTCCCCGCAAGGACGACATCGCCGAGCACGCGCAGCTGGGCAGCTACCAGCTCGCCGTCGCCGAAGGCGCGATCGAGGCGGCCGACCCGGCCGACGGGGGAGGCGCGAAGCTGCTCTTCGTGGCGACGGGCGTGCGCGGGAAGCCGTACCGAGAGGTGGTCCAGGAGCGCTTCGGCGAGGAGGAGCTGGAGCGGCTGCGCGAGCGCGTCCGCGCCGCGGCCCTGGGCATGGCGGCGGCGGGCTTCTCGGGCCTGCTCGACGCGACCCCGTTCTCGCCCGGCGACGCCCTGCGGTACCGCATCCACGCGGTGCCCGAGGTCCCGGGGGACGGACTCCTGGCGATCGACGAGGTCGACGAGACAGAGGACCTGGAGGACTCCGAGGAGCCGGGTCCCGATGCGCCGGCCGATCCTTCCGGCCCCGCCGACCCCGACTCCTCCGCCGTCCTCGAGGAGGAGCTGCCGTGATCGACGCCCTGACCATCGCCGAGCGCCTCGACCTGCGCCCGCCCACCGCCGAGCAGCGCGCCGTCATCGAGGCGCCGCTCGAGCCTGCCCTGGTGGTCGCCGGTGCCGGCAGCGGCAAGACCGAGACGATGGCGAACCGCGTCCTCTGGCTCCTCGCGAACGGCCACGCGGCGCCGTCGGAGGTGCTCGGCCTCACCTTCACCCGCAAGGCGGCGGCCGAGCTCGGCGAGCGCATCGGGCGGAGGATCGACCAGCTCGGCGCGGCGGGCCTGCTCCCGCTCGCGCCCGGGCAGTCGGCGCCCGACCCGTTCGAGGCCGCCACCGTCTCGACCTACAACGCCTTCGCGAACACGATCTTCCGCGACAACGCGGCCCTGATCGGCCGCGAGGGGGATGCGACCGTGCTCTCCGAGGCCTCCGCCTGGCATCTCGCGCGGGGAGTCGTGGCCGACACGGCCGATCCGCGCATCCTCGAGGTGGAGGCGGGCATCGACCGGCTGACCGACCTCGTCGTCTCGCTCGCGCACGACCTCGCCGACAACCTCGCCGATCCGGCCGCGGTCGCCGCGTTCGCCGAGGACTTCCTCCGCCTGGGCGAGCTGCCGCGCGGAGGCAGCGGCTCGGGGCTCTACCGCGAGCTCGAGAAGGCGCTGCAGGCCGTGGGCGCGCTGCCGGTGCTGACGGCGCTCGCCGAGCGCTTCCAGGAGGCGAAGGCCGAGCGCGGCTTCGTCGAGTTCTCGGACCAGGTGGCCCTCGCGCTGCGGATCGTCGACCGGGTGCCGCGGATCGTGGACGAGCACCGCGCGAGGTACCGGGTGGTGCTCCTCGACGAGTACCAGGACACCTCCGTGCTGCAGACCCGCCTCCTCTCGCGGCTCTTCGCCGGGCAGGGAGTGATGGCCGTGGGCGACCCGCACCAGTCGATCTACGGCTGGCGCGGTGCGAGCGCCGAGGGGCTCGGCCGCTTCGGCACCGATTTCGGGGGAGCGGGCCGCTTCTCCCTCAGCACGAGCTGGCGCAACGGCCGCCGCGTGCTGACCGCCGCGAACGCGATCGTGGAGCCGCTGTCGGCGGGGAGCGCGGTCGCGGTCGACACGCTGAGCGCGGGTCCTCAGGCCTCCGAGCACCCGGTCGAGCTCACCTTCCCCGAGACGATCGAGGAGGAGGCGGACGACGTCGCCGCCTGGTTCGCCGGGCGGCTGCGCGAGAACGCCGAGCCGCCGTCGGCCGCGGTGCTCTTCCGGGTGCGCGCGCACATGGACCGCTTCGCCGCCGCGCTGGCGAAGCACGGCGTCCGGTACCACATCCTCGGCATCGGGGGCCTGCTGCGGCAGCCCGAGATCGCCGACCTCGTCGCCGCGCTCACCGTCGTCGAGGATCCGGCCGCCGGCAGCGAGCTCGTCCGCCTCCTGGCCGGCGCCCGCTGGCGTCTGGGCGTCCGCGACCTCAAGGCGCTGCGCGACCTCGCCTCGTGGCTCGCGGCGCGCGACCACGCGCACCGGCTGCTCCCGGAGGAGGTGCGCGAGCGGATGCGCGCGTCCGTCACCGAGGGCGAGGGCGGCTCGATCGTCGAGGCCCTCGACTTCATCGCGGCGCGCCGCCCCGGCGACGACGGGCGGATCGACCACTCCGCGCTCGGCGGGTTCAGCGCCGAGGGCCTGCGGCGCCTGCACGAGGCGGGCACCCTGTTCGCCCGGCTGCGCGCCCGGGCCGGGCTCGACCTCCTCGACTTCGTCACCCTGGTCGAGCAGGAGCTGGGCCTGGACATCGAGGTCGAGGCGAACGAGTCGCGCGGGGACGGCCGCGCCAACCTCGAGGCCTTCCGGGAGGCGGTGGCCGGGTACCTGCAGACGGACGACCGCGGCGCCGGCACCGGCTCCTCCCTCCGCGGATTCCTCCGCTGGCTCGTCCTCGCGGACAAGCGCGACGGCCTGGCCCCGCGACCGGAGGACCCGGAGCCGGGGACGGTGCAGCTGCTGACGATCCACGGCTCCAAGGGTCTGGAGTGGGACCTCGTCGCCGTCCCGCGGATGGTCGACGGCGAGCTCCCCGGCACGCCGGTCGAGGGCTTCCGCGGGTGGGTCAGACTGGGCGCGATGCCCTACGCGTTCCGCGGCGACGCCGCCGAGCTCCCCGATCTCGCCTGGCGCGGCTGCAGCACGCAGAAGGAGGTCGTCGACGCGATCGGAGCGTTCGGCGACACCCTCCGCGAGCGCAACGAGGCGGAGGAGCGGCGTCTCGCCTACGTGGCCGTCACGCGGGCGCGTCACCACCTCCTGCTCAGCGGCTCGTGGTGGGCCGGCCAGGCCAAGCCGCGCGGACCGGGCGTCTTCCTCCGCGACCTCGAGGAGGCCGGCACGATCCCGCCGCTGCCGACCGAGCCCGCGAACGAGGAGAACCCGCTCGAGCGGGCCCCGCGCACGTTCCGCTGGCCCCACGATCCGCTCGGCTCCCGCGGCGACCGGGTCCGCGCCGCCGCCGCCCGGGTCCGCAGCGCCGAGCCCGCTCTGCTCGGAGCGCGCGGCGACGACATCCGCCTGCTGCTCGCCGAGCGGGCGGTGCGGCTGGCCGGGGGCGAGCGCACGCCGCTGCCCACCCGCATCCCCGCCTCCCGGTTCAAGGACATCGTCAGCACTCCGGACGAGGTCGCCGCGCAGCTGCGCCGGCCGATGCCGGAGCGCCCCTACCGGCAGACCCGGCTCGGCACGACCTTCCACTCCTGGGTCGAGAACCGCTTCGGCGTCCAGGGCGGGGCGGAGGCGGTCGACACCTTCCCCGACGAGCTCGACGACGCCGGCCCCGCGTCCGTCGAGCAGGAGCGGCTCGACGCCCTGATCGCCACGTTCGAGCGCTCGGAGTGGGCCGACCGGCGCCCGGAGGCGGTCGAGATCGAGATCCACCTCCAGCTCGCCGGCCACGTCGTCGTCTGCAAGCTCGACGCGGTGTACCCGACGGAGGACGGCGTGCAGATCGTCGACTGGAAGACCGGGCGGGCGCCGAAGGACGCCGCCGACCTCGAGCTCAAGCAGTTCCAGCTCGCGCTGTACCGGCTCGCCTACTCGCGCTGGCGGGGAGTGCCGCTCGAGAGCGTCGACGCCGTGTTCTACTTCGTCGCCGATGACCTCGTGCTGCGGCCCGAGCGGTTCTACTCCGAGCGCGAGCTCGCGGAGTCGCTCTCCTCGGCGACGGGAGCGAGCCCGCGGCCGTGAGCGGAGGAGCCCGTGCGGGCTCCCGGCGTGCGGTTGAGCAGCTCCTCGACCTCCGAGACCTCCAGCACCGGGCCGGTGTCGGTCGAGAGGGGCGCGGAGAGGTCGCCCAGCACGCTGTCGACCAGCGTGTCCAGCATGGCGACCGCGTCGTCCACGATGGCGGAGTCGTCGGTCTCGGTGCCGTGCAGCAGCCAGCGGGCGAGCTCGAGCTCGGCGTAGAGCTGAGCGCGCTGGCGGATCGTGCGGTCCACTGCTCCCGCGCGCATCCGGGAGTAGGCGGAGAGCGCCGTCTCGGAGCCCGGGGCGCTCAGCAGCCAGTGCAGGTCGCGGGCCGGGTCGCCGACCCGCAGCGCCGCCCAGCCGAGCACGGCCGCGACGACGTCGCCCGAGCGGAGGAAGGAGTCGGCGGTCATCGAGCCGTTCACCACGGTCGGGTCGAACTGCCAGAGCGCCTCGTCGGAGGAGGCCGACTCCCAGCGCGCGACGAGCGCCGCCGGGACGTGGCCGGTGTCGGCCGCGCGCTCGATCACCGCGACCGTCTCGTTCACGCTGTCGCGCGCGGTCGCGATCGGCAGGCCCGCCTCCTGGACGAAGGACACCGGGAGCGAGTGGATCGCCCCGATGGCCCGGCCGATCGAGTCCGCGAGCCCGCTCTGCGCGGCCACGTCGTCGATGAGGACGCGATCTCCCTCGAGGTACTCGTAGACGACCGCGCGGGTGCCGTCGAACGGCGTCTGACCCACGCTCTCCTGCAGATCGAAGGGCAGGCGGCTGCGGATGCCGGCGGTCAGCGCCCGGAGCGCGACGAGGTCGCCGAGCTGCTCCTGCTCCGCGAGCGCGGACGTGGGCACGCGCACGACGAGGCGGGCGCCCTCGCGCGTCGTCAGCAGGGCGGAGTCGAAGTCGCCGTGCGTCGAGGAGGTGAAGGGGCGCGCGGAGCGGACGTCGAGGCCCTCGACGGCCGAGGTGGCCAGCGCGGCTAGAGTGAGATGGGATCTGGCCATGGTTTCCAGGGTAGGCGGCTCGTGCCCGGCCGGCCCGCCGCCACGCGCTGTCCCGCCGATGCCGTCGAAGGCCCGCGACAGCGGTCCTCGCGGCCCCCGTCACGAAATGAGCCCCGGATGTCACTGCCCTTCGCCGATCGCCTCCCGCTCTCGCGACAGGCGGCCGACCGCGACGGCGTCGGACGCTCGCGGCCCGCGCTCTTCGACGAGCTGCTCGCCGATCCCGCCACCCGCGTGCTCGTCCTGCACCACGACCGGACCCTGGTCGAGGCCGACCGCCTCCTCCTGCGCCGCCCGGAGGACGTGACCGCCGGCACCCTCCGGATCTACCTCGGCCGCACGCTCGCCGAGGCCCCCGGCGAGCCGGTCGGAACCCCCGTCATCGCGACCGTCCTCACCGACGCGGCCGCCGCCGAGCTCGAGCCCGACGAGGAGCGGTGGAGCGGCCTGCGCCCGATCGCCGAGCGCCTGAGCGACCGCGACGCGGGCCTGTTCACCGAGGCTCTCGCCATCGCGAACTGGCACGCCTCGCACGGCTACTCGCCCCGCAACGGCGACCCGACCGTCGTCGAGCAGGGCGGCTGGGTCCGCCGCTCGCCCACCGACGGCAGCCAGGTCTTCCCGCGCACGGATCCGGCGATCATCGTCTGCGTCCTCGACGCGGACGACCGCCTCCTCCTCGGCTCGAACGCGATGTGGGGCACCGGCCGCTTCTCCCTGCTCGCCGGCTTCGTCGAGCCGGGCGAGTCGCTCGAGGCCGCCGTGATCCGCGAGATCGGCGAGGAGTCGGGCATGCGCGTCGTCGACCCGCAGTACCTCGGCTCGCAGCCCTGGCCCTTCCCCGCCTCCCTCATGGTCGGCTTCATCGCCCGCCTCGCCGAGGACCAGTCCCCGGAGGATCTGCTCCCGGACGGCGAGGAGATCGTCGAGCTGCGCTGGTTCACCCGGCAGCAGCTGCACGACTCGCTCGAGTCCGTGCTGCTGCCCGGCCGCTCGTCCATCGCCCGCGCGATGATCGAGGACTGGTACGGAGGCGAGCTGGAGAACGGCCCGATCGCGTGACCCTGCTCGACGGTCTCGACGAGGGGCAGCGCGAGGCGGCGGAGGCGCTGCTGGGGCCGGTCTGCGTGCTCGCGGGAGCGGGCACCGGCAAGACCCGGACGATCACGCACCGCATCGCGCACGGAGTGGCGACCGGCGTCTACACGCCCGGCCGCGTCATGGCCCTGACCTTCACCAGCCGCGCCGCGGCCGAGCTGCGCTCGCGCCTGCGGGTGCTCGGCGCCGGCGGTGTCCAGGCCCGCACCTTCCACGCCGCCGCCCTCTCGCAGCTCGGCTACTTCTGGCCGCAGCTGGTGGGGGGCACGATGCCCCAGCTGCTCGACGGCAAGGCCCGCCTGCTCGGGCACGCGGCCGAGCGGCTCCGCCTGAAGCTCGACACGGCGACGCTCCGCGACCTCTCGGCCGAGATCGAGTGGCGGAAGGTGTCCGCCCTCTCCCTCGAGCAGTACGCCGTCGCCGCCCGCACGCGCCCCCTGCCCGGACGGCTCACCCTGGAGCAGACGGTCGCGCTCGTGGACGAGTACGAGGGGCTGAAGGACCAGCGCCGCCAGATCGACTTCGAGGACGTCCTGCTCGTGACCGCCGGGATGCTCGAGTCCGAGCCCGCGATGGCGATGCAGGTGCGCGAGCAGTACCGCTTCTTCGTCGTCGACGAGTACCAGGACGTCTCGCCGCTGCAGCAGCGGCTCCTGGAGCTCTGGCTCGGCGACCGGAGCGACCTCTGCGTCGTCGGCGACGCCAGCCAGACCATCTACTCCTTCGCGGGTGCGCGGGCCGACTACCTCCTCGACTTCCCGTCCCGCTGGCCGGCCGCCACCGTGGTGCGCCTGGAGGAGAACTACCGCTCGGCCGTGCCGATCGTGCAGACCGCGAACCGCCTCATGCGGGGCAGGCCCGGCGCCCTCTCGCTCCACGCCGTCGCCGCCGCCGAGGCGCCGGAGCCCGCGATCGACGCCTACCCGGACGACATCGCGGAGGCGCGCGGGATCGCGGCGCGGGTCGCGGCCGACATCGAGGCGGGGGTGCGACCCTCCGACATCGCGGTCCTCTTCCGCACCAACAGCCAGTCGGCGGTCATCGAGCACGCCCTGCACGAGCGTGGAGTGAGCGCGCACATGCGCGGCGGCAAGCGCTTCTTCGACCTGCCCGAGGTGAAGCAGGCCGTGATGCAGCTGCGCGCGGCGTCCGTGTCGATCAGCGGCGAGCCGCTGTTCAAGTCGGTGAGCGACGTCCTCCGCTCGCTCGGCTGGAGCGCCGAGCCCCCGTCGGCGCCCGGTGCGGTGCGCGACCGGTGGGAGTCGTTGGACACGCTGGCCCGCCTCGTCGACGAGGCCCCTGCCGGATGGACCTTCCGCCAGTTCACCGACGACCTGATCGCACGCCAGCAGGTGCACCACGAGCCGGACCGCGGCGCGGTCACCCTCGCCACGCTGCACTCGGCGAAGGGCCTCGAGTGGGAGTCGGTGCACCTGATGGGGCTCGCCGAGGGCCTGCTGCCGATCTCGTACGCCGCCGGCCTCGAGGCGATCGACGAGGAGCGGCGCCTCCTCTACGTCGGCATCACCCGGGCCCGCCGGCGCCTGCGCCTCTCGTGGGCGCGCTCGACGGTCGGCCGCGTCACGCGGAGGGAGCCGTCGCGCTTCCTCGAAGAGCTCGGCACGCGCACTCGGGGTGCGGCTCCCGCTCCCGCACGGTGAACGATCCGGAGGCGTCGCTGTAGACCCGCTCGGCCGCGCGCAATCCTCGCCAGCCCGCGAGCAGCCACCGCAGCACGGCGTCGGCGGCCGCCACGGCGATCGCGGCGCTCGCGAGCGGCGTGCGGGTGGGGGCCGTGCGGCCGAGCACCTGGATCACGAGGCGCGCGCGATCCGGGTCGAGGTCCATCCGGTCCCGCTCGGCGCAGTGCAGGCACGGTCCGGAACCCGGCTCGACAAGGGGTCCGAGGCGCACCGATTCGTCGCCGAACACCACCGCCAGGTGCGGCACATCGGCCGCGAGCCAGTGCGCGGCGCGGGCGGGGGCGACCGCGAAGTCGGCGATCAGCACGGCGAGGTCCGGCGTCCCGTCGTCGGCGACCAGCGAGCAGCCCTCGCTCCGGAGCAGCGTGCGCAGTGCGTCCGGTGCCGCGCCCGTCCCCTCGACGACGACCCGCGGTGCCGGGGGAGGGCCGCCGGGCTCGACGCTGCGCAGCAGGACCGGCCGGAGCGCCTCGAGCACCTCGTCGACCCGCGCCTCGCTCGCTCCGGCGCGCGCCGCGATCAGGCGGACGGTGCCGGCGCTGGTGCCCACGCGGAGGGCGTCGAGCAGCAGCTCCTCCGGGTAGCCGACGCCGTCCAGGACCGCGTGCGGCCGGTCGAGGCCGAGCTGCACCGCGGTCGCGGAGCGCCAGAGCAGGGGGAGTCGGGGATCGAGCCGGAGCACCATCCGGCGATCATGGCCGAGACCGGCCCGGCGCCGCGCGAGTTGTCCACAGGCGGGCGCCGGACGGGGGGTCAGACGGGGCGGTCGCCCGTGGGGGAGGAGCCGCGGTCGTCGTCGTCCGGCGAGCCGGCGTCGTCGGTCGTGTCCGGAGCGTCTCCGGAGGCGCCGTCGCCCTCGCGCGGCATCGTGCCGTTCAGCAGGTCCTCCAGCGCGCGATCCATCTCGTCGGGCTCCGGGGTCTCGCCGCGGGCCTCGGCCGTGAGCCGGGCGACGAGCGCGCTCGGGTCGTCCAGGTCCTCCGAGCCGGGGAGCAGGTCGGGGTGCGACCAGAGGGAGTCGCGGGCCTCGGGCCCGACGGCGTCGGTCACGGCCTGCCACATCGCGGCGGCCTCGCGGAGGCGGCGCGGGCGCAGCTCCAGGCCGACGAGGGTCGCGAAGGCGGATTCGGCCGGGCCGCCGGAGGCGCGGCGGCGGCGGACCGTCTCGGCGATCGCCCCGGCGCTGGGCAGGCGGGTGGTCGCCGCCGCGGTGACGACGTCGACCCATCCCTCGATGAGGGCGAGGACGGTCTCGAGGCGGCCGTGCGCGGCGAGCTGCTCCTCCGTCTTCGGCGGGATGAGCGCGCCGGAGGTCATCGCGTCGCGGAGCTCCTCGGGGTTCGACGGGTCGAAGCCCTCGGCCAGCTCCTCGAGGCGGGTGGTGTCGATGCTGATCCCGCGCGCGAAGTCGGTGATCTGCGAGATGAGGGCGAGACGGAGCCACTTGCCGTGCCGGAAGAGGCGGGCGTGCGCGAGCTCGCGGACCGCCAGGTACAGCTGCACCTGGTCCAGCGGGATGTCGAGGCCCTCGCCGAACGCGGCGACGTTCTGCGGCAGGATCGCCGCGTCGTTCTCCTCCAGCAGCGGGATGCCGATGTCGCCGCCCGAGACGACCTCGGCGGCGAGCTGCCCGACGACCTGGCCCAGCTGCAGGGCGAACAGGGTGCCGCCGATCCCGCGCATCATGCCCTCGGCACCGGCGATCATCGCCTGCATCTCCTCCGGGGCCTGCTCGCGGAGCACGCGGGTCAGCGCGTCCGAGATGCTCAGCGCCACCGGCTCGGCGAGCTGGGTCCAGACCGGCATCGTCAGGGAGATCCACTCGAGGCGGCTGATCGAGCGCGGCGTGCGGCTCAGCTCGGAGACGTACGCGACCTCGTCGAGCCAGAGCGCGGCGACGCCGAAGGCCGCGTCGATCGGAGCCCGCACGGAGTCGGACACCGGCGCGGACTCGGCGCGCGCGAGCTGCTTCGCCTGCTCGAGCGAGAGCGTCCAGTTGACGCCGCCGTCGCCGTTCTGCTGCATCGCGCTCTGCAGCTGCGAGAGCAGGTTCTGCAGGGCCACCGGGTCGTTCGGCAGTCCCGCCGCTCCGGCGAGCTGCGAGGGGTCGACCGGGCCGTTCCCCGAGAGGAACTGCCGCAGCATCTCCCGGAACTCGTCCTCGGAGCCGCCGCCCGCTCGGTCCGCACTGTCGCCATCGGCCATCGGGATCAGCCCTCCGTCGCTCACGTGAATCCGGTCGCCGCACCGCCTCCGCGGCCCTGCACAGGGCGCCGGTTCCGGCGCGACTCCCAGTCGTGCAAGCTACGTTAGCCCGAGCGCCCGGGGCCTCGGCGTGCAGAGCACCGCTCGGGCCCAGCCCGCTTCCGCCCGCCGCGAACATCCCGGCGGAGCCGCTCCACCCGTTGCCAGAAAGGCCCCCGTGTCGCTGTTCTCCGACGACCCGCGCCCCTCCTCCTCCCCGCGCCGCCCGTGGGTCGGACCGGTCGTCCTCCTCTCGGGTGTCGCCGTCGTGGTCGGTCTGGGCGTCGCGCCCGCCCCCTACGTGATCGAGCAGCCCGGCCCCGTGTTCGACACCCTGGGCAGCAGCAAGGACGTGCCCCTCATCTCGATCCCGGACCGCACCACCTACCCCACGGCCGGCACGCTCGACATGCTCACCGTGTCGGTCGTCGGCAACCCGCAGAGCCTGCCCACCTGGGTCGAGGTCGCGAGCGCCTGGTTCGACAGGACCAAGGCGGTCGTCCCGGTCGACGCGATCTTCCCTCCCTCCTCCACGGTCGAGGAGCGCGACGAGGCGAACCAGGCCGAGATGACCGACTCCCAGCAGGAGGCGATCGCCGCCGCGCTCACCGAGCTCGGCTACCCCGTCGAGCAGCGCGTCTCGGTCGTGCAGGTGCCCGAGGGCTCCCCGGCCGAGGGCGTCCTGGAGGCGGGGGACGAGATCCTCGCGGTCGCGGGCACCCCGGTCGCCGACGCGACCGCCCTGCGTGCGACCCTGCAGACCCTGGGCACCGGCTCCCCGGTGCAGGTCAGCATCGAGCGCGAGGGCGCCCGTCAGGAGGTGGAGGTCACGCCGCGCGACTCGAACGGCGCCGCCGTCATCGGCGTCCTCCCCGGAGCGGCCTTCGACTTCCCGTTCGAGGTCGACATCCAGCTGGACGACGTGGGCGGGCCGAGCGCGGGCATGATGTTCGCCCTCGGGATCATCGACAAGCTCACCGAGGGCGAGCTCAACGGCGGGCGGAGCGTCGCCGGGACCGGCACGATCGACGCGGCCGGCGAGGTCGGCGCCATCGGCGGGATCCGCCAGAAGCTCTACGGGGCGGAGGGCGCCGGAGCCGAGTACTTCCTCGCCCCCGCGACCAACTGCAACGAGGTCGTCGGCCACGTCCCCGACGGGCTCGACGTGCTCGCGGTCTCGACCCTCGACGACGCCCTCGCCGCACTGAAGGGCATCGCCGCGGGCGACACCTCCGGGCTGCCGGACTGCAGCACCGCCGCTCCCCTCGACTGATCCCGCCCGCCGACCCCGGGTCGACGCCCAGGTGAGCCGGACAGCCGTCGCATAGCATGGGTGGCCTCCCCTCACATCTCGACAGCAAGAGGCCCTCACGTGAGTTCCACAGCAACCGAAACCCCGCCGCGGAAGAGACGGAGCGTCCTCGCCGTCACTGTCGTGGTGGTGGCCGTCCTGGTGGTGGCGTTCTTCGTCTTCGCCGGTCTGTACACCGACATCCTCTGGTACGACCAGCTCGGCTTCCTCTCCGTGCTCACGACGCAGTGGGCGGCGGCGGGCGGTCTCTTCGTCATCGGCTTCGTCGCCATGGCGGTGCCGGTGTTCATCAGCCTGATGCTGGCGTACCGCCTCCGGCCGGTCTACGCGAAGCTCAACTCGCAGATCGACCGCTACCAGCAGGTCGTGGAGCCGCTGCGGCGCCTGGCCACCTTCGGGATCCCCGCGGTGCTCGGCCTCTTCGCCGGCGTCTCCTCCGCCACCCGCTGGCAGACGAGCCTCACCTTCTGGAACCGCACGCCCTCGGGCACCACGGATCCGCAGTTCGGCCTCGACACGTCGTTCTACCTCTTCGAGCTGCCCTTCTACCAGAGCATCGTCGGCTTCGCGTCGGCGGTCCTGCTGATCTCGGCGTTCGCGACCCTCGCCACCGGCTACCTCTACGGAGCGATCCGGGTGAACGGCCGCGAGATCCGCATCTCGAAGGCCTCGCGCATCCAGCTGGCGGTCATCGCCGCCCTCTACCTCGCCGTGCAGGCGGTCAGCCTCTGGCTCGACCAGTACGCGACGCTCGCGCAGCAGGGGCCCCGCATCACCGGCGCCACCTACTCCACCGTCAACGCGACGATCCCGGGCCTGCAGATCCTGGCCGGCATCGCGGCGCTGGTCGCGATCCTCTTCGTCGTCACCGCCTTCATCGGCCGCTGGCGCTTCCCGGTCATCGGCACCGCGCTGCTGATCGTGTCGAGCCTGCTCGTCGGCTCCCTCTACCCGTGGATCGTGCAGAAGTTCCAGGTCGAGCCCAACGAGCGCACGCTCGAGCAGCCCTTCATCCAGAACAACATCGACATGACGCGCCAGGCCTACGGCGTCAGCGACGTCGACGTCATCCCCTACGACGCGACCACCGACGCGGAGCCGGGCGCCCTGCGCTCGGACGCCGAGACCACCGCGAACATCCGCATCCTCGACCCCGCCGTCGTCACCGACGCGTTCTCGCAGCTGCAGCAGTTCCGCCAGTACTACAAGTTCGGCGACACGCAGAACGCGCTCGACGTCGACCGCTACTCCATCGACGGATCGACGCAGGACGCCGTGGTCGGCGTCCGCGAGCTGAACCTCAACGGCCTCGGCACCAACCAGACCTGGTACAACCAGACGCTGGTCTACACCCACGGCTACGGCCTGGTCGCCGCGTACGGCAACCAGCGATCGGCCGACGGCGAGCCGGTGTTCATCGAGTCCGGCGTCCCGACGACGGGCGACCTCGGCGACTACGAGCCGCGGATCTACTTCGGCGAGAACTCCCCGCCGTACTCGATCGTGGGCGGCAACGACTCGCGCGACATCGAGCTCGACTACCCCTCGGGCACCGACGGCGCGCAGCAGACCTACACGACCTTCGACGGCGAGGGCGGCCCCGCTCTCGACAACGTCTTCAAGAAGCTCGTCTACGCGATCAAGTTCCAGTCCGAGCAGATCTTCCTCTCGGACGGTGTGAACGACGACTCGCAGATCCTCTACGACCGCGATCCCGTGCAGCGCGTCCAGAAGGTCGCGCCGTACCTCAAGCTCGACTCCGACGCCTACCCGACCGTCGTCGACGGCCGCGTGAAGTGGGTCGTCGACGGGTACACCACCTCGGCCGACTACCCGTACTCGGAGGTGCAGAGCCTCTCGCAGGCGATCGCCGACACGAACACGCAGCAGCAGTTCCCGACCGACGACGTCAACTACATCCGCAACTCGGTGAAGGCGACCGTCGACGCGTACGACGGCAGCGTCACGCTCTACGCGTGGGACACCGAGGACCCGATCCTGCAGACCTGGCAGAAGATCTTCCCGACCACGGTGAAGCCCGTGAGCGACATGTCGGGCGAGCTGCTCAGCCACGTCCGGTACCCGGAGGACCTCTTCAAGGTCCAGCGCGCGGTCCTCGGCACCTACCACGTGACCGACGCGGGCTCCTTCTACTCCCGCGAGGACGCCTGGGCGACGCCGAACGACCCGACCAGCGGAGCCGCGACCACGGCCGCCGCGACCGGCACCAGCCTGCAGCCGCCGTACTACCTGACGCTGCAGACGCCGGACCAGGACGTGCCGTCGTACTCGCTCTACTCGACGTACATCCCGGCGAGCGTCCAGGGCGCGCAGGCCAGCCGCAACGTGCTGACCGGCTACCTCGTGGCCGACTCCGACGCCGGCTCGACGGCGGGCTCCGTGGCCGACGGCTACGGCACGCTCCGCCTGCTCGAGCTGCCGAAGGACGACACTGTGCCCGGCCCCGGCCAGGTGCAGAACGCGTTCACCACCGACCCGACGGTCGCGAACGAGCTGAACATCCTCTCCCGCGGCGACACCACCGTCACGAGGGGCAACCTGCTCACGCTGCCGGTCGGCGGCGGCCTGCTCTACGTCCAGCCGATCTACGTGCGCTCCAACGGAGACACGAGTTTCCCGCTCCTGCAGAAGGTGCTGGTCGCGTTCGGTGACGACATCGCCTTCGAGGACACCCTCGACGCGGCCCTCGACAGCCTCTTCGGCGGCGACTCGGGAGCCGACGCGGGCGACACCGGCACGCCGACGACTCCGGACGCCGGCACCGGCACCTCGGGCGGCGACACCGGAGGCGACGCGGGCGGCACGACCGGCGGCACCGGCTCCACGCCGGCCACGGGCGACCAGACGGCGCTGCAGCAGGCGCTGAACGACGCGCGGGACGCCCTCACGGCTCGCGAGAACGCCCTCAAGGCGGGCGACCTCACCGCCTTCGCGGCGGCGGACGAGCAGCTGACCGAGGCGCTCTCGCGGGCGCTGCAGGCCGAGGGCGGCCAGTAGCCCGCATGGTGCAGGTCGACCGCGGCGAGCACCTCCGCTCGGGGGAGTGGCTCGAGCTGAACCGCACGTACTGGGAGGAGCGCACCGGCGAGGGTGCGCTCCACCCGGAGCTCGTCACCGCGGCGCTCCTCGACCCCGGTCCGAGGATCCTCCAGCTCGGCTCGGGCGACGGGCTCGACGCGCTCGAGCTCGCCGAGCGCGGCGCCCGCGTGGTGGGCGTCGACTTCTCGATGCCCACCGTGCGCCGAGCACGCGCCGCCGCCGCGGACAGGGACCTCGCCGGCTCCGCCCGCTTCGTCTGCGCGAACCTCTACGAGCTGCGGCACATGCTGCCGGAGCCCGACTCGTTCGACGTCGTGCTCTGCAGCGCCGGCGTCGTCTCGTGGCTCCCCGACCTGGAGGAGTGGGCGCGGCTGGTGGAGTGGTTCGTCGCCCCCGGCGGAGCGGTGCTCGTCGCCCCGTCGTCGTCCGCTCCCGTCGGCGCCGACGTCCGCACCTGGTCGCGCACCTCGTCCGAGCTCGCAGCCGCCCTGACGGCGGTCGGGCTGAGCGTGGACGAGAGCGCCGTGCTGCGCGCCGCCAAGCCCGCCTGAGACCGGAGCCCGCTCCCACCGCCGCGTCGATTTGCATCGGCGCCGGAACGCGTGTAATGTCTCTTCTTGTGCCGCGGGGTGGAGCAGTTCGGTAGCTCGCTGGGCTCATAACCCAGAGGTCGTAGGTTCAAATCCTGCCCCCGCAACAAGAAAGCGAAAGCCGGTCCTGAGAAGGGCCGGCTTTCGTCGTTAACACGGGTCGCGGACGTGCTTCCCGCGGCTGACAGTGCGCGGGCCGAGACCTCAGTCGCCCTCGATCACGCTCAGCACGTTGCCCGCCGGATCGCGGAACCAGCAGATCGTCGGCCCGTGGCCGCGCATCACTCCGTCCGCATCGGTCGGCAGCGACGGGTCGTCGTAGATCGCCGTGGTGACGCCTGCCGCGTGCAGCTCGGCGACCGCCGCGTCGACGTCCTCCACCGAGAAGTTCAGGATCGTGAACGACGCCGGCTCGTGGTCCGGCTTCGGGTACGCGATCGCGCGGCCTCCGCCCGGCAGCCGGATGTCGAGGATCCCCATCGAGTTCAGCTCGACCTCGAGCCCGAGCACTCCGCCGTAGAAGGCCCGCGCCGCCTCCACGTCGTCCACGCTGAAGCCGCTGAAGGCCCTCTCGCTCCGGATCATCGCCGTCCTCCGTCCCGCGGCCGCACCGTCGCGACCGCTCCGCTCCGGACGCTACTCCGGTCGCCCGTCCGCGTGACCGTCGGATCCGCCGGCGGCGCCGCCGACCGCGAGCCGGGCTCGCGCGACCCGCATCCGCGGACCGGCCTCCCGACGCTCCGCGCCGACGCGTGTGCCGGACCGGCCCGCACGTTAGGCTCGACCCCGATGCGAGGGGTGCTGCTGTGAGGGACGAACGCGGAGACGACGGCTCGGACGAGGGGCTCGGCGACCGCCCGACCCGGCGGAGCCCGCGGCAGGCGCCGCACGCGCTGCCCGCGGCACGCGTCGCCACTCCGGTCCTCACGCCCGTCCGCCCCGTGCGGCGCCGCCGGGGCCGTGTCTTCCGTGCGACCGTCAGCACGGTCGCCCTCGCCGCCATCGCGGGCCTCGTGGCGGTCTCCGCGCTCCCCGCCTACTCCTTCGACCCGGCACCCGATTCGCAGGCCGCCGTCGAGGCCGCCGCCCGCGTGCAGGCGCTCGGCAACCAGAAGCTCACCGTCGCGCCGACCGCGGTCCAGGAGCAGGTCATCCGCGACTCCTTCACCGCACCGACCCAGGCCCAGCTCGACGAGGCGGCCGCCCAGGCGCGCGCGCTCGCCGCCGCCGAGCAGGCCGCCCGCGACGCCGAGACCGCCCGCCTCGCCCAGGAGGCGCAGGCCGCGGCAGGCACGACCGGCGCGGACGGCGCCGCCGCGGGCAGCGGCGGCACCAGCACCTCGGTCACGCCCCGCGAGGAGGGCGACGACTACCCCTGGCGCGACCAGCTCACCGACGACCAGGGCGGCGGCCTCTCGCCGCTGCGGTACTACTACCGAGAGTGCGTCGACTTCGTCGCCTGGCGGATCAACCGCGACCAGGGCTCGACGAGCGCACCCTTCAAGTGGACCTGGGGCAACATGACCCCGGGCGGAGGCAGCGCCTACGCGTGGGCCGGCCAGTGGGCCTCCCACGGCTGGGTGACCAGCAGCACGCCCGTCCCCGGCGCGGTCGCCTGGTTCACCGGCAACCACGTCGCGTACGTGCAGGCCGTCAACTCCGACGGCACGGTCTCGCTCGAGGAATACAACTGGGGCAACGACCACGCGTACCACAAGCGCACCATCCCGGCCTCCCAGGTCGCCCTCTTCCTCTACCCGCCGAGCTGATGACCGGCGCCGTCGGCATGGCCGTGGCGCAGTTCGCCCCCTCGACGGACCGGGAGGCGAACATCGCGACGATCGGGCGCCTGGCCCGGATCGCCGCCGAGCGCGGCGCGAGCCTGGTGGTGCTGCCGGAGTACAGCTCCGCCTTCACCGATCCGCTCGGGCCCGAGCTGGTCGCGGCGGGCGAGGCGCTCGACGGCCCGTTCGTCACGGCTCTCGCGGCGCTCGCGCGCGAGCTCCGGATCCACCTCGTGGCGGGCATGGTCGAGGCGGTGGACGGGCGCCGCATCGCGAACACGCTCGTCGCGCTCGACCCCGAGGGCGCGCTCGTGGCCCGCTACCGCAAGCTGCACCTGTACGACGCCTTCGGCCAGACCGAGTCGGAGTGGGTCGCCGCGGGGGAGATCGCCGCACCCGAGACGTTCGAGGTCGGCGGCCTCGTCGTCGGGCTGCAGACCTGCTACGACCTGCGCTTCCCGGAGGTCAGCCGCTGGCTGGTCGACGCCGGGGTCGACGTCATCGCGGCACCGGCCGAGTGGGTGCGCGGCCCGCTCAAGGAGGCGCACTGGCGGACGCTGGTCACCGCCCGCGCGCTCGAGAACACGGTGTACCTCGTCGCAGCCGACCAGACCCCGCCGATCGGGGTCGGCACGAGCATGATCGTCGATCCGATGGGCGTCGAGACCGTCACCCTCGGCGAGGTCGAGGATGTCGCCGTCGCCTGGGTCTCGCGCGAGCGGATCGACGCGGCGCGCGCGAAGAACCCCGCTCTGGCGCTGCGGCGCTTCCGGGTGCTGCCGCTCTGACCGCCGCCCCCGGCCCGACGGCGCCGGGCATCCGACCGAATCCGCTGAGGCCGGCTCCTCAGCGCGCCATGCGGGCGAGGCCCGCGACCGCGGTCTCCAGCACCTCGAACCGCTTGCAGAAGGCGAAGCGGACGAGCGAGCGGTAGGGAGCGGCGTCCTCGGGGCGGCAGAACGCCGACACGGGCACCGCCACCACTCCCGCGAGATCCGGGAGCGCCCGGCAGAGCGCGACCCCGTCGTCGTAGCCGAGCGGTGCCGCGTCCGCGACGACGAAGTAGCCGCCCGAGGAGGGCGCGACGCCGAAGCCCGCAGCAGCCAGGCCCGCCGACAGCAGGTCCTTCTTGGCCGCAAGAGTCTGCGCCGCGCCGGTGAAGAAGGCGTCCGGGAGCCCGAGCCCGAGGGCGACGGCCCCCTGGAACGGCGAGCCGCTGACGTAGGTGAGGAACTGCTTCACGGCGAGGACGGCCGTGATCAGCTCGCGCGGGCCCGTCACCCAGCCGATCTTCCAGCCCGTGGTGCTGAAGGTCTTGCCCGCCGAGGAGACGGACAGCGTCCGCTCGAAGGCTCCGGGAAGGGAGGCCAGCGGGACGTGCGGGGTGTCGAAGCGCAGGTGCTCGTAGACCTCGTCCGTCAGGATCA
The DNA here is from genome assembly GCF_002932915.1 of Rathayibacter sp. RFBD1. NCBI lineage: Bacteria > Bacillati > Actinomycetota > Actinomycetes > Micrococcales > Microbacteriaceae > Rathayibacter > Rathayibacter sp. RFBD1. Next base: position 166,047 of record NZ_PSWQ01000025.1, on the reverse strand, counting down.
CGGCGTCGTGCCGCTCGGCGAGCCGCACGATCAGCTCGCGGGTCTCGGCCGGGAGGACGGCACCGGTCGGGTTGTGCGGGTCGTTCACCAGGATGACGCGCGTGCGGTCGCTCACCGCGGCCGTCAGCTCGTCGTGGTCGACCGCGAAGGAGGGGCCGCGCAGGAGCACGGTGCGATGCACCCCTCCGGCGAGGGCGATCAGGGCTCCGTAGGCGTCGTAGTGGGGAGTGAAGGCGACGACCTCGTCGCCCGGCTCGAGCAGGGCCAGCAGAGCCGCGGCCAGGGCCTCGGTGGCGCCCGTGGTGACGAGGACCTCGCCGTCGGGGTCGAGGGAGATCCCGGAGAAGCGCAGCCGGTGCGCGGCGATCGCCTCGCGCAGGACGGGGAAGCCGGGACCCGGCGGATACTGGTTGAGCCCGGACGCGATGGCGTCGCGCGCGGCGTCGAGGATCTCGCGCGGGCCGTCCTCGTCCGGGAAGCCCTGGCCGAGGTTCACCGCTCCGGTGCGCAGGGCGAGCGCGCTCATCTCGCTGAAGACGGTGGCGGCGACTTCGCCACCTGGGCCGAGGAGGCCGGCGCCCGCCGCGGCGCGGGACCAGGATCCGGGAATGCTCACGTGCCCAGTGTGCCCGCTCGAGCAGTCCGGCCGGTTTCATTTCCCGCTCGCAGGCTCGTCATAAGAAACCCCCAGGTACGATCGCCAAGCTATCCCCGCTTGGAAGGAGCAGCACCCATGACCGAGAGTCACGAGGGTCCTCGTCAGCCGGAGGAACCCACCACGCCGACGGAGTCCGGCGCCCGAGAGGCGACCGAGCGCACCCCCGGCGAGAGCTCCGGAGCGTCGTCCTCGACCACCGGGCCCACCGAGCCGATCCACCGGGGCGGAGCGCACCGCGAGAGCGAGAACCCGACCGTCCCCTACCCCTCCTCCTCGGCCACCCAGCCGCCGTACACACCGAACGCGACGGCCGGCAACGAGGCGCAGCCCGTCTCCCAGCCGGCCCGCTACGGGCAGTACGCGCCGCCCGCGGCGAACACCCTGCACGGCTCCGAGGAGCCGCCCTCCTCGAGCCCCTTCGGCCCGGGCGCCGAGTACACCCCCGCCCCCACCGCCACGAAGCGCCGAGCCGGAGTGGGCGTCGTCGCGGCGCTCGCCATCGGCGCGGTCGTGGGCGGAGTCGCGGGAGCCGGCGTGTTCGGCCTCTGGTCCGCCTCCAACGGCGGCGGGACCCGCGTGGTCTCCGCCGGCGGCTCGCAGACGATCACGGTCAACAACGCCGAGGACGCGACGACCGCCACCGCGGTCGCCGCCAAGGCCACTCCGAGCGTCGTCACCATCGCGGTGAGCGGCAGCTCGTCCGCCGGCACCGGCTCCGGCATCGTGCTCTCGAAGGACGGCTACGTCCTGACCAACACCCACGTGGTCACCCTCGACGGCGAGATCGCGAACGGCACCGTCTCGGTCACGACCAGCGACGGCCGGATCTTCGACGCGACCGTCGTCGGCACCGACCCGACCCTCGACCTCGCCGTCATCAAGCTGACCGGCGCGACCGACCTCAGCCCGATGACGTTCGCGGACTCCACCAAGATCAACGTCGGCGACACGGCGGTCGCCATCGGCGCCCCGCTCGGCCTCTCCGGAACCGTGACCGACGGCATCGTCAGCGCGCTCAACCGCAGCATCCAGGTCGCCTCCTCGGCGGCTCCGGACGACTCGGGCGACAGCTCGAGCGGCGGCACCGAGAGCCCGTTCAACTTCGACATCCCGGGCCAGCAGGCGCCGACCCAGGCGAAGAGCACCATCTCGCTGCCCGTCATCCAGACCGACGCGGCGATCAACCCGGGCAACTCCGGCGGCGCGCTGCTCGACAGCGACGGCGAGCTGATCGGCGTGAACGTCGCGATCGCGAGCGCCGGCCAGTCCTCCTCGAGCGGCCAGTCCGGCAACATCGGAGTCGGCTTCGCGATCCCCAGCGCGATCGCCGAGCGCATCGCGAAGGAGATCATCGCGAACGGCTCCGCCTCGCACGGCCTGCTCGGCGCGAGCGTCTCCGACTCGACCGCGGACGTCCTCGGCGCCCGCATCGAGGAGGTCTCCGGAGGCGGTGCCGCGCAGGCGGCCGGTCTCGCCAAGGGCGACATCATCACCGCGATCGACAGCACTCCGATCACGAGCGCGTCCGACCTCACCGCGCAGGTCCGCGCGCAGGCCGCGAACGCCGCGGTCGAGCTGACCTACGTCCGCAACGGCCAGAGCTACCAGGCGAAGGCGACGCTCGGCCAGATGGCCGCCGGCTGACCCTCCGCCGCCGCGCACAGCCCCTCGAGGATCCGTCCCCGGGGGGCTGTGCTCCGCCACCGCGCACAGCCCCTCGAGGATCCGTCCCCGGGGGGCTGTGCTCCGCCGCCGCGCACAGCCCCTCGAGGATCCGTCCCCGGGGGGCTGTTCCGCGTCCGGGCCGGTCCCGGGGCGGGGCGGTCCCCGCTGGTAGGATGGTGGATCCCTGCGCCCGCGCTCCTCCCGCACGAACTGGACCCATGCAGCACGAGATCCCGGAAGACGACCTCTCCGACCTGCCCGGCGTCTCCTACGTCATGCCCGTCCTCAACGAGGTCGCCCACGTGCGCGCCGCGGTCGACTCGCTGCTGCACCAGGACTACACCGGCCCCTTCGACGTCGTCCTCGCCGTCGCCCCGAGCATCGACGGCACGGAGCAGCTCGTCGCCGAGCTGAGCGCGGCCGACCCGCGGATCCGCGTCGTGCCGAACGAGGTCGGCTCCACTCCTGCGGGCCTCAACGCCGCGATCCGCGCCTCGCGCCACCCGGTCGTCGTCCGGGTCGACGCGCACTCCGTCCTGCCGCCCGAGTACGCGCGCACGGCGGTCGAGGCGCTGCAGCGCTCCGGAGCGGCGAACGTCGGCGGAGTGATGGCGGCGGAGGGCCTCACCCCGTTCCAGCGCGCGGTCGCCCGGGCCTACGGCTCCCGCATCGGGCTGGGCGGCACGCCCCACCACGTGGGAGGCGAGGAGGGCCCGGCCGACACGGTGTACCTCGGCGTCTTCCGCCGCTCCGCCCTCGAGCGCGCCGGCCTGTTCGACGAGCGCTTCAAGCGCGGGCAGGACTGGGAGCTGAACCGGCGGCTGCGCGAGCGCGGCGAGGTCGTCTGGTTCACTCCGCGCCTCACCGTCACCTACCGGCCGCGGCCCTCGATGCGCGCGCTGCTCCGGCAGTTCCTCTCGACCGGGATGTGGCGGGGCGAGCTCACCCGGATGTTCCCGGCCTCGCGGTCGCTGCGCTACTTCGCTCCGCCCGTGCTCGTCGCCATGCTCGCGATCGGGCTGCTCGTCGGGCTGGCGGGAGTCGTCCAGGCGCTCGCCGGAGCCGCGCCCTGGCTCCTGCTCGGGTTCGCGGTGCCCGCCGCCTACCTCCTCCTGGTGGCGGCGGCCACTCTCGTGGTCGCGCGGCCGGACGGCGCGCGTGCGATGCTGTGGTTCGCCGTGGTCATCCCGGCGGTCCACGTGGCCTGGGGGACCGGCTTCGTGCTCGGCTTCGCCGGGCTGACCAGCAACATCTCCGCCCACCGCCACCAGCCGCGGTCCGACTCGCCGAGGGGCGCATGACCACGACGACGAGACCCCGCTCCATCGCCGAGCTGCGCGCCGTCGCGCAGCCCCCGGAGGTGCGCGGGCGCCGCAACGCCGAGCACTGGACGGCGTCGCTCTACCTGCGCCGCTTCTCGCCCTACCTGACCTGGCTGCTGCTGAAGACCTCGATCTCGGCGAACGGCGTCACCGGGCTGATGATCCTGGTCGGCTGGAGCGCGGCGGCAGCCCTCCTGATCCCGGGGATCGCCGGAGCGGCGCTGGCGCTGCTCCTCGGCCAGCTGCAGATGCTGGTGGACTGCTGCGACGGCGAGGTCGCGCGCTGGCGCCGCACGTCCTCGCCGGCGGGCGTGTTCCTCGACAAGGTCGGGCACTACACGACCGAGGCGCTGATCCCGATCGCGCTCGGGCTGCGGGCGGCGGGCGTCCCGTTCGAGGCGCCGGCTGACTTCCTCTGGACCACGATCGGCTTCGCCCTGGCCCTGGTGATCGTCCTCAACAAGGCGCTCAACGACATGGTGCACGTGGCGCGCGCGAACGCCGGTCTCACGAAGCTGGCGGACACGAAGGGTGAGGCTGTGCCGTCCTCGTCCGGGCTGGCGGGGCTTCGCCGCGCGGCCCGCTTCCTGCCCTTCCACCGCCTCTACCACTCCGTCGAGCTGACGATGCTGGCCTTCGCGACCGCCCTCGTGGGCCTCGTCGTCGGAGCGGGCACGGCCGACCGGGTCCTCGTCGGGGCGCTGCTGCCGCTCGCCCTCCTCGCCCTGGTCGGCCACTTCGTCGCGATCATGGCGTCCAAGCGTGTCCGCTCCTGAGCCGCGGGTCGGCGTCGTCGTCCTGACGCAGGGGACCCGGCCCGACGACCTCGCCGCGGGGCTGGCCGGCGTCTTCGCGCAGGAGGGCGTCGAGCTGGACGTCGTCTGCGTCGGCAACGGCTGGGAGCCGGACGGCCTGCCCGAGGGAGTGCGCGCCCTGGCGCTGCCCGAGAACCTCGGCATCCCGGCGGGCCGGAACGCCGGAGTCGACGCCGTCGCGGGGGAGTACCTCTTCTTCCTCGACGACGACGCCCGGATCCCGTCTCCCCGCTTCCTCGTCGACGCTATCGCGCTGCTCGCCTCGAACCGCCGCATCGGCCTGGTGCAGCCCCGCGTCGACAGCACGGACGGCACGCCGAGCCCGCGGCGCTGGATCCCGCGGATCCTCAAGGGCGACCCCCGCCGCTCCGGCCCCGTCTTCTCGGTCTGGGAGGGAGCGGTCGTGCTGCGGCGCGACGTGTTCGCCCGGACGGGCGGCTGGGCGGCTCCGTTCTTCTACGCCCACGAGGGCATCGAGCTGGCCTGGCGGGTCTGGGACACGGGTCGCACCGCCTGGTACGCGGGAGAGCTCGTCGCCCAGCACCCGGTCATCCAGCCGACCCGTCACGCCGACTACTACCGGCTGAACGCGCGCAACCGCGTCTGGCTCGCCCGCCGCAATCTCGCCGCACCTCTGGCGCTCGTCTACGTGGGGTCCTGGACCGCGATCCAGTGCCTCCGCTGGCGGCGCGACCCGGCCGCCCTGCGCGCCTGGTTCGCCGGCTGGCGGGAGGGATGGCGCTCGGATCCGGGCGGCCGGCGCGTCCTCTCGGCCCGCACGGTGCTCCGGATGGCGTTCGCCGGGCGTCCGCCGATCGTCTAGCATCGGGGAATCCGCCCCCGCCGGGGCCCCCGAAAGGACGACGGTGTTCGATTCGACCCAGCTCTCCCCGCCCGAGCGCGCCGAGGCGGAGGCGACCCCTGCCGGACCGGACCTCCTGACGGCGGTCCGCGAGCGCCTCGGCGCCGTCGACGACGAGTTCTCCGGCCGCCTCGACGAGCACCTCCCGCGCCTGGTCGATCTGCTCGCCACGGTGTACGCCGGCCGCGACGACCTCGAGGACCAGCTGGTCGCGATCGTCGAGCTCGCCGCCGCCTCCTGGGAGGAGCGGCCCGAGGAGCTCCGCGCGCTCGACCGCGCCCGCGAGCAGCACCCGACCTGGTTCCTCTCGAACAAGGCTCTGGGCGGGGTCTGCTACGTCGACCGCTATGCGGGCGACCTCGAGGGGCTGCGCGCCGAGATCCCGTACCTCCGCGAGATCGGCCTGAACTACCTGCACCTGATGCCGCTTTTCGATGCGCCCGAGGGCGAGTCGGACGGGGGCTACGCGGTCTCGAGCTACCGGCGCGTGCGGCCGGACCTCGGCGACATGGAGCAGCTCCGCGGGCTGGCCTCCGAGCTGCGTGAGCAGGGCATCGCACTCGTGGTCGACTTCGTCTTCAACCACACCTCGAACGAGCACGAGTGGGCGCAGCGCGCGCTCGCCGGCGAGCAGCGCTTCGAGGACTACTACTGGATCTACCCGGACCGGGAGCAGCCCGACGCCTTCGAGCGCACGACGCGCGAGATCTTCCCGGACGACCATCCCGGCTCCTTCGTTCAGCTGGAGGACGGGCGCTGGGTCTGGGCCACGTTCCACCGCTACCAGTGGGACCTCAACTACTCCAACCCCGAGGTGTTCCGGGCGATGGCGGGAGAGATGCTCTTCCTCGCCAATCAGGGCGTCGACGCCCTGAGGATGGACGCGGTCGCGTTCATCTGGAAGGAGCTCGGCACCACCTGCGAGTCGCAGCCGCAGGCGCACCTCCTGCTGCGCGCGTTCAACGAGGTCTGCCGCCTGGCCGCTCCGGCGCTGCTGTTCAAGTCCGAGGCGATCGTGCACCCCGACGAGGTGATCGAGTACATCGACGTCGAGGAGTGCCAGCTCTCGTACAACCCGCTGCAGATGGCGCTCACCTGGGAGGCGCTCGCCACCCGCGACGTCCGTCTCCTCTCGCAGGCCCTCGAGCGCCGGCACGCCCTCCCCGAGGGCACGGCCTGGGTCAACTACGTGCGCGGGCACGACGACATCGGCTGGACCTTCGCCGACGAGGACGCCGCCGAGCTCGGGATCGACGCGGCCGGCCACCGCCGCTTCCTCAACGACTTCTACACCGACCGGTTCGACGGCACGTTCGCCCGCGGAGTGCCGTTCCAGGAAAACCCGCGCACCGGCGACCGCCGCGTCTCGGGCACCACCGCGTCCCTCGCCGGAGTGGAGGCGGGTGACCCGTACGGGATCGACCGCGTGCTTCTCGCGCACTCGATCGCCCTGAGCACCGGGGGGCTGCCGCTGCTCTACCTCGGCGACGAGGTCGGCCAGCTCAACGACCACGGCTACCTCGACGACCCGACGACGGCCGGCGACTCGCGCTGGGTGAACCGGCCCCGCCGCCCCGCGGAGCGCTACGACGAGCGCGAGGTCCCGGGGACGGCCGCGAGCGAGGTCTTCGGCGGGCTGCTGCACCTCATCGCCGTGCGCAAGGCCGTGCCGATGTTCGCGGGCACCGAGCTGAGCGTCTTCGACCCGGTCAACGACCACGTGCTCGGCTACCAGCGCCCCGGCGACGGGGAGTCGGTGCTCGTGCTCGCGAACGTGTCGGACGAGGTCCAGGAGGTCGCGGCCGAGCGGTTCGTCGGGTTCGCCGCGGAGGCGGTCGACCTGGTCACCGAGATCGCGGTCGACCTGCGCGAGGGCTTCCGTCTCGCTCCGCTGCAGTTCGTCTGGCTGAGGGTGACCCCGGCCTGATCGGACCGTGCGAGGCCCCCGGCGCGGGGGCCGTCGCCGGTACCCTGGGGCGGATGACTCCCGCTCCCCGTGCCCTGATCGCCCGCCTCCGCACCGACGCGCGACTCGCGCGCAAGGTGGGCGGCGAGCTGCTCGCGGCTCGCCGGGCCCGCCACGCGGTGACCCGGCTGCTCGCGGAGCGCGGGCCGCTGCCCGAGGGCCGGTTCGAGATCGGCGTCTACTTCGCCGACGGCGACATCAACCTGTACCAGCTGCGGCAGTGGTACCGGCCGCTGGCCGAGCTGGCGGAGACGCACCCGGTCGTGCTGCTCAGCCGCAACGCCGGCGCCGCGGAGGTGCTGCTGCGCGAGAGCCCGGTCCCGGTCGCCTACGTCCGCTCCGTCGCCGACCTCGAGAGCACCATCGCGAGCCAGCCGCTGCGGATCGTGCTCTACGTCAACCAGAACGCCCGCAACTTCCAGATGATGCGCTACGGGCGCCGCTGGCACGTCTTCGTCAATCACGGCGAGAGCGACAAGATGTACATGACGACGAACCAGTTCAAGGCGTACGACTACAGCATGATCGCCGGGGACGCCGCCCTCGCCCGGCTGCGCCGCGTGCTCTGGGACTACGACTTCGACAGGCGCGCCCTCGCCATCGGCCGTCCTCAGGCGGACCACTTCGCCGGCGCCGTGCCGTTCACGCCCGACGAGCGCCGCGTGGTGCTCTACGCGCCGACCTGGGAGGGCGACCGCCCCGCCGCGGGCTACGGCTCGATCCGGAGCCACGGCACGGCCCTCGTGCGCGGGCTCCTGGCCGACCCGCGGTTCCGGCTCGTCTACCGCCCGCATCCCCGCAGCGGCGCGGTCGACTCCGACTACGCCGCGGCCGACCGGGCGATCGTCGCGATGATCGCCGCCGCCAACGCGGCCGATCCGCGCGCCGGTCACGTGCACGACACCGGTGCCGAGCTCGGCTGGCAGCTCGCCGCCGCCGACCTCGCGATCCTCGACGTGTCGGCGATGGTCTACGACCGGCTGGCCACGGGGCGCCCGCTGCTGGTCACCCGGCCCGTCAGCGCCGAGGCCGAGGTCGACGAGAGCGGCTACCTCGGCGACGCGGAGTGGCTGCACGCCGAGGACGCCTCCGCGATCATCGCGCGGATCGACAGCGCCGAGCACGATCCGGAGTCGGTCGAGCGGCTGGAGCGCTGGGTGCACCGCTACTTCGGCGACACGTCGCCCGGAGCGGCCACGCGGCGCTTCCACGAGGCGATCGAGCACCTGCTCACCGAGTGGGAGCGGCACGCCGCTCTGCACCGGGGCGACGGCGCGGTCGACGACCACGATCCGGAGGGCTGAGCGGGCGGGAGCACCGCTCGAACGGCCGCGTCAAGGGTGGGCCGGTCGCCGGGCGGCCTCCCGGTGCCCCGCTACGCTCGTCCCATGATGACCCCGCGCGCCTTCGCCCGCTCCCGCCGGCGCCGGTCGGCACCCGCCCAGCCCGCGGTCGAGCCGGACATCGTGGTCTCCGCCGACCCGGAGAAGCCGGTCTTCACGATCCGCTCCTTCCGCATCGGCCTGTTCGGCGCGCTCGGCGTGCTGGTGGCGCTCGTCCTGGGCGGCCTCGTCGTGCAGCTGGGCACGGTGCTGACCTACATCTTCGTGGCGCTGTTCTTCGCGCTCGGCCTCGATCCGCTGGTCTCCTGGCTCGAGAGCAAGCGCCTGCCGAGGCCGCTGGCGATCACGGCGGTCTTCGCCGCGGTGGTGCTGATCTTCGCCGGCCTGCTGGTCTACATCATCCCGATCCTGGTCGAGCAGCTGACGATGTTCGTCACGAGCGCCCCGCAGATCGTCACCGACATCGCCTCGCAGCAGTGGGTGCTCGACCTCGAGCAGCAGCTGCGCGGCGTGATCGACATCGACGAGCTGATCGAGAGCGTCCAGAGCTTCATCGGCAACCCCAACAATCTGCTCTCGCTCGGCGGCGGACTGATCGCGGTCGGGACCGGGATCGCCAGCGGCGTGACCGGCGCCGTCATCGTGCTGATCCTGACGCTGTACTTCCTCGCGTCGCTGCGCTCGATGAAGGCCGTCGCCTACCGCTTCGCCCCCGCCTCGCACCGCGCGAAGGCGCACGAGGTCGGTGACGAGATCACCGGCGCCGTGGGCCGCTACGTGGTCGGCCAGGTCTCGCTCGCCGGCGTGAACGGCGTGCTCACGTTCGTCCTGCTGCTCTCGATCGGCGCCCCGGTGCCGGCGCTGCTGGCCTGCGTCGCGTTCCTCGGCTCCCTGATCCCGCTGGTCGGCACGCTCTCGGGCGCCGTGATCATCTCGCTCGCCTGCCTCCTGGCCTCGCCGCTGACCGCGCTGGTCGCCGCGATCTACTACCTCGTCTACATGCAGGTCGAGGCGTACCTCCTCAGCCCCCGCATCATGAACAAGGCCGTCTCGGTCCCCGGTGCGGTCGTCGTGATCGCGGCGGTCGCGGGCGGCACCATCGCGGGCGTGCTCGGCGCCCTGGTCGCGATCCCGGTGGCGGCCTCGGTGATCATCGTCGTGCAGAAGGTCGTCTTCCCCCGTCAGGACGCCAAGTAGCGGTCCGCACCGCGACGGCCGGTCCGCTCAGCGCCAGAGCGGCACCGCGCCGTCGACCGCGGCGCTGAAGCGGCGGACCGACTGCGGGATCGCGACGCCCTCCTCCGCCGGCACCGGCGCGAGCGTGCGGGTGACCAGCGGCACGACGCCCGCCCAGACCCCGGCCGCCGGCTCGTCGCCCGCTCCGTGCGCGCGCACCTTCAGGCTCGCCTCGGCCAGGGGGAGGCGCAGCACCAGCGTCGCCGCGATCTCGCGGGCGGTGCTCGGCCGCACCTCCTCGTCACGCCCCGGGAGGAGGCGTGCCACCAGCAGGTCGAGGGCTCGCTCCTTCTCCTCTCCCTCCAGCGCCTCGGCCCGGCCGATCACCATCGCCGAGCGGTAGTTCATCGAGCTGTCGAAGGTGGAGCGGGCGACGACCAGTCCGTCGACCAGTGTGACCGAGGCGGTGAGGAGCGAGTGCCGCGCCGCCTCCCGCAGCAGTCCTCCGCCGCTCGACCCGTGCAGCAGGAGGGAGTCGCCGTCGCGGGCGAAGAGGATCGGCAGCACGATCGCGGCGCCGTCCCGCACGACGGCGACGTGGGCGACGAGCGCCTCGTCGAGCAGGGCGTGCAGCTCGGCGGGATCGGTGCGCTGGCGGTCGCGGAGACGGGAGACGCGGGTGCGATCGGTGACGGGGAGACTGTCCATGTCGGAATCGTCCCGCGCCGACTGGATCTGCCAGGATGCCACTGGAGCGCGATCGGAGTGGTCCAGAGCGGAGCGGTCGATGGCGTCGGGCGATCTGGAGATCCCGCTCCTCCTCGGGCCGTCGCCGCGCGGCTCGGTCCGCGCCGGGCTCGCCGAGGCGCTGCGCCAGGCGGTGCTGGACGGGCGCTACCGGGCGGGCGATCCGATCCCGTCGAGCCGCGTGCTCGCCGAGCGGCTCGGCGTCTCGCGGGGCTCCGTCGTCGCCGCGGTGGACCAGCTGGTGGGGGAGGGCTATCTCGTCGCCCACCCGCGCGCGGCGGTGACGGTCGCCTCCGACGGACTGCTGGCGCCGGCGCCGCAGGAGCCGCGGCCGGAGTCCCGGGAGACCGTCGTCCCGCCCGCCGCGGCGGACCTGAGGCCGGGCCGGCCGGACACCCGCGCCCTCGACACCCCGGAGTGGCGGGCCGCCTGGCGCCTGGCGCTCGTCTCGCCGCCCTCGGCGCCTCCTCGGGGTTCCGGGGACCCGGCCCTGCGGGAGCAGATCGCCGAGCAGCTGCGCCGGTCCCGCGGCGTCGACGTGCAGGCGTCGGACGTAGTGGTGACCAGTGGCACCGCGGGCGCCGTCGCGCTCCTGGCCCGCGCAGCCTCGGCCTCGCTCGGACGCGAGGTGCGCGTCGCCGTCGAGGACCCCGGCTACCCGGCCGTCCGGCGCCGCCTGCGCGCCGACGGGCACGAGGTCGTCGGCGTCCCTGTGCGCGGCGACGGCATCGACCTCGACGCTCTCGCGAGCTCCGGCGCGGACGTGGTCGTCGTCACTCCGTCGCACCAGTACCCGACCGGCGGCAGGCTCGCCCTCGCCGAGCGCCTGGAGCTGGTGCGCCGCGCGTCGGCCGGCCCCCTGCTCGTGGTGGAGGACGACTACGACAGCGAGTTCCGCTACGTCGGCGCCCCGCTGCCCGCGCTCGCCTCGCTCGACTCCGGCGGCGGAGTCGCCCATGTCGGGTCGTTCTCGAAGACCGTCTCGCCGTGGCTCCGCATCGCCTACCTGGCCGTTCCGCGGGCGTCCTGGCTCCGCGGGGCGCTGGCCGGCCTCGACGACGAGAAGGACGCCTCCGCCTCGGGTCCGACGCAGGCGGCGCTCGCGCAGTTCATGGCGAGCGGGGCGTTCCGGAGGCATCTCACGCGCTCGAGACGGCGCTACGCCCACCGCCGTGAGCTGGTCCACGCATTCGCGGAGGCGGTGCCCTGGGGGCGCGCGAGCGGACTCGACGGGGGTCTGCACGTCGTCCTCTCCCTGCCCGCGCCTCTGGACGCGCGCGCCGTCGCGGCCGCGCTGCTCCGGGAGGGACTGCTCGTCGCCACTCTGCACGAGTACGCCCTGTCGGGACGGGCCGCGACCGAGGCGCTGGTCCTCGGCTACGGCCATGTCGGCGACCTCGAGCTCGCTGCGGCGCTGGACCTCGTCGACCGGACCGTCCGCGCGCTCGCCGCCGGGGCCGTCCGTGGTATCCCTGGAGGATGACCCGCGACTCCGCCCTGCACATCACCGACGATCCCGACGCCGACGCGCTGCTCAGCCGCGACCCGCTGGCGCTGCTGATCGGGATGCTCCTCGACCAGCAGGTCGCGATGGAGACGGCCTTCTCCGGGCCCCGCAAGATCGAGGAGCGCCTCGAGGCGGAGGGCGCCTCGTTCGACGCCGCGTCGATCGCGGGCTTCGACGAGGACGCGTTCTCGGAGCTCTGCCGGACTCCGCCCGCGATCCACCGCTACCCGGCGAGCATGGCGGGGCGCGTGCAGGTCCTCTGCCGCGCTCTGGTCGACGACTGGGACGGCGACGCCGCGGCCGTCTGGACGCGGGACGAGCCCGACGGCCGCACGGTCCTCGCGCGTCTGAAGGCGCTGCCCGGTTTCGGCGAGCAGAAGGCGCGGATCTTCCTCGCCCTGCTCGGCAAGCAGCGCGGATTCTCGGGGGAGGGCTGGCGCGCGGCCGCGGGCGCCTACGGAGAGGAGGGCGCCTTCCGCTCGGTCGCCGACATCGTCTCGCCGGAGTCGCTGACGAAGGTCCGCGCCACCAAGCAGGCCGCGAAGGCCGCCGCCAAGGCGGAGAAGTAGGGCCGGGGGCGGCGGCCGGATGGATCGAGCGCTCGACGACGGTCCCGGTCGCCGTCTCCGCAGTCGCAGGCCGAGCAACCCGACCCGATGATCCCCGCCGCCACCGCCCGGCTGCGCTTCCGCGAGATGACCGCCGAGGACCTCCCCGACATGGCGGACCTGCTCGGCGACCCGGTCGTGATGCGGTACTACCCCGCGCCGAAGGACCGCGAGCAGGCGGCCGCCTGGATCGAGTGGAACCGGCGCAACTACCGCGAGCACGGCTTCGGGCTGTGGATCGTCGAGACCCTCGACGGCGAGTTCGTCGGCGACTGCGGGTTGACCTGGCAGCGCGTCGACGGCGGGATCGAGCTCGAGGTCGGCTACCACGTGCGGGCCGGTCTGCACGGCCGCGGCTACGCCACCGAGGCGGCTGCGGCCTGCCGCGACCTCGCGCTCGCCCACCGCCTCGCGGGACGACTCGTGGCGCTCGTGCACCCGGACAACGCCGCCTCGAGGCGCGTCGCCGAGAAGACCGGCCTCCGCGTGATCGCCGAGGACCGCGACGGCGGCGGACTCGTCCGCACCGTGCTCGGGATGCCGCTCGTCGGGCCCGGGCGCCGGCCTCGGGAACGCTGACCGAACGCCTCCGACGGCTCCGGACCACCGCGCGCGGAGCAGGCCCTGGGCTGGAGCAGATCCTGAGCTAGAGCCGGTCCTCCAGCGCCGCGATCAGCGCCGCGCGGTCCTCACGGAGGATCGAGGCCCCGCCCCCCGGCACGGTCCGCACCTCGACGCCGCGGCCGGCGAGGACGCCGCCCAGCGAGCCGTGGCCCAGCGGGTCCTCCGGCATCACGGCGAGCGTCGCCACGGGGAACGTCTCGGGGGCCTCGGCCGCACCCCGTGCCGTCAGCCCGACGGCGGAGTCCTGCTCCCAGAGCGCGTGGGCCGACACGTCGAGCTCGATCTGCTCGTCCGTCCAGATCGGGTGGCGGTGGCGGAGGGAGTCGGCGTCGCCCTTCTCGACGTGCGCGACCGAGCCGCCGCGGTGGAGCGCGCCCGCCAGTCCGCGGGCGTCCGAGAACGCGGGGTCGAGCAGGAAGAGCCGGTCGGCGCCGTACTCGGGGGCGAGCCGGGCGGCGACGACGGCGCCGAGGCCGTGGCCGATGACGAGGTCGGGGGTCTGCAGCACCGAGGCGCGGACGTCCGACGCCCAGCGCTCCGGCGAGTACACGGGCGATGCCGGCGAGCCGCCGTGACCGGCGAGATCGGGGGCCACCACGCGGTAGCCGTGCTCGTGCAGCGTCGGGACCAGGGCGTACCAGATCCGTGAGTCGGAGCCGAGGCCGTGGAGGAGGAGCGCGGTGCGCTCGCCCGTTCCGCTGTAGTCGCGGACGAACAGCGCCAGCGGCTCGGCCGGCGCGGCGGCCAGCGCCTTCCGCTCGGCGCGGGTCGGCTCGAGCACGAGGGTGTTGCCGAACGCCTGCGGTGCCGGCCCGAACGCGTCGCGCGCGCTCTGGATCACCTTGCGGCCCAGCATCGCGTTGCCGACGCCGCCCAGTGCCGCTCCGATCCCGAACGGCATCGCCCGGCCGACCAGGCCCGCGCCCTGCTGGGCGAGGAAGTGCTTGGCGAAGGACTTCTTCGCGCGGTCCGCCAGCTCGCCCACGAGGAAGGACGGCAGGCCCTTCGTGACCACGGAGCCCCAGTACTGGTTGAGGCCGCTGCCCCCGCCGACGGCCTGCCCGGCCACCTGGCGCACCATCTCGCTGCCGGAGGAGCCCATCATCAGCGTGAGCACGAGGGCCCGCGCGCGGTCCGGGTCCTCGAGCGGGATCCCGTGCACCTCCGTCACCGACTGCGCGAAGAGCGCGCTCGCCTCCAGGAACCCTGCGGCTCCCGCGCCGGAGAGAGCCACCGAGGCGGCCGTGCCGATGCCGGGGACGACGGCGGTCGCCCCGATCGCCGCGCCTCCCGCGGCCACGCTCGAGAGGTACTGCCGCTCGAGCGACGTGATGATCTGCTCCGGAGTCGCCCCGGGACGCCGGCGCCGCAGCAGGCGGATGTTCGCCAGCACGGCCGGGCGCTGCACCGCGAGGAGCCGGTCGAGCAGCTTCGCCAGCTGCGCGTTCTCGGAGCCGTCGGCCTGCTCCACCTCGCCGGCCCTCTCCACGGCGCGCTCGCGCTTGCGGTCCTTCTGGGCCATGTCGTGCACTCCTGCGTCCTCGGGCGCCGCGTGCGGGAGGGGTCAGTCGTCGGAGACGGTGCCCTGGACGGGCGGGCCCTCGGCCGGCGCCGTGCTGCTCCGCGGTGTCGGCGCGTAGTCCTCAGCGTAACGCGCGAGCACCTCCTCGATCGGCGCGTCCAGCACCAGGCGGCCCTTGTCCAGGTAGAGGCCGCGCGTGCAGAAGCGGCGGAGGTCGCGCTCGTTGTGCGAGACGAAGAAGAGGGTGCGGCCGGAGGCGAGCAGCTCCTCGATCCGCGCGTAGCACTTCTCGCGGAACGCCCTGTCGCCGACCGCGAGCACCTCGTCCACCAGGATGATCGGCTCCTCGAGCCGCGACACGACGGAGAAGGCGATGCGCACCTTCATCCCGCTCGAGAGGTGCTTGTAGGGGGTGTCGAGGAAGTCGCCGATCTCGGCGAATTCGATGATCGAGTCGAAGCGCGCGTCGACCTCGCGCTTGGACATCCCGTGGAGACCCGCGGTCAGGTAGACGTTCTCGCGGACGCTCAGGTCGGCCACGAAGCCGCCGGTGATCTCGATGAGCGGAGCGACGCCCCCGCGCACCTCCACCGCGCCCTCGTCCGGCAGCACCACGCCGGCGACGAGCTTGAGCAGCGTCGACTTGCCCTGACCGTTCCGGCCGACGACACCGATCGCCTCGCCCGCCCGCACCTGCACGTCGAGCCCGCGGAGCGCCCAGAACTCGCCGGGCCGCGAGCGGCGGGAGCGGCCGGCGAAGAGGTCCTTGAAGGAGCGGCGGCCCCGCCGGTTGCGGCGGAAGCGGATCCCGAGGCCGCGGCACTCGATGACCACCGGGGCGTCGGCCATCACAGCTCCTTCAGCACCGCGCGCTCGGAGCGGCGGAAGACGACGAGGCCCAGCGCCAGCACGAGCACCGAGATGCCCGCGGAGGCGAGGATGAGCGGGACGTCGAGCTCGCTCTCGAAGAACGCGGAGCGGTAGAGGGCGAAGATCCCGCTGAGCGGGTTGAGCGCCGCGAGCGGCCGGATCTGCTCCGGCAGGTTGGCCGTGGAGTAGATGATCGGCGACGCGTAGAAGAGGAACCGGAGCACGAGCTTCACGGCCCGCTCCAGATCGCGGAAGAACACCACGAGCGGGGCCACCAGCAGACCCACGCCGAGCGTGAGCACCGCCTGCAGCAGGATCGCCACGGGGAACAGCAGCGCCGCCCAGGTCAGGTGCGCGCCGGCGATCACGGCGAAGAGCACCAGCACCGGCAGGCTCGCCACGAACTCGATGCCCTTCGAGAGCACGATCCGCCCGACCCAGATGGTCCGCGGGATCGACGTCGACCGCACCAGCTTCGCCTCGCGGAGGAACGCGCGGGTCGCGTCGGAGGTCGCCTGGTTGAACCACATCCACGGCAGCAGGCCTGCGAGCAGGAAGACGATGTACGGGTCCTCGCCGACGGTCCGCTGGAAGACGACGGTGAAGACGAAGAAGTAGATGCCCGACATCACGAGCGGGTCGAGAACCGACCAGACGTAGCCGAGCGCGCTCGTGGCGTACCGGACGGTGAGGTCGCGCCTGGTGAGCAGCCAGAGGGAGTGGCGGTAGCGCCAGGCCCGGGAGCGCCGGTGGCGCAGGGCCGTCTCGGTCGCGAGGGTGTCGGCCGTGCTCACTGCGCGACTCCTCCCGTCGGCTCCGCTCGAGCCGGGGGAGGAGCCGGGAGCGTCAGACGAAGAGGTTCGCGCGCTCGAGGTCCTCGGCGAAGTCCACCTCGACGGCGTAGAGGTCGGAGATGTCCATCGGCTCGACGAGCAGGCGGTCCTGCTCGATCGCCAACTCTATGCCACGCTCGAAGTAGTCCTGGGCGTCGACCCGGGCGAGCTGGCGCACCAGCGCGGCCTTGTCGGAGGCGGACACGTAGTTGATCCCGACCGCCTCGCCGAGGCCGCCGCGCACCGTCTTGGAGAGCTCCTGGATGAAGCCCTCGGCGCTCGTCGTGTACTTGACCTCCTCGTCCGACACCTTCGAGGTGTTGACGGTGACGAAGGAGACGTCCTTCGCGATCAGCGCGGCCGCCCGGTCGAGGATGCGCGGGTCGAAGACGACGTCGCCGTTCATCCAGAGCACGCCGCCCTGCCCGCTCGCCTGCAGCGCGCGGAGGAGGCTCTTGGAGGTGTTGGTCTGGTCGTACTGCTCGTTGTAGACGAACGTCGCCGAGGGGAAGGCCTCGATGATGTGCTCGAGCTTGTAGCCGACGACGATGCTCACCGGGATCCTGGTGCCGAAGGCGTGGTGGATGTTGTCGAACTGCTGCTGCATGATCGTGCGCCCGTCGCTGAGCGGCGTGAGCGGCTTGGGGAGGGAGCGGCCGAGCCGGCTGCCCATCCCTGCGGCGAGGATGACGACGGTGGCGGGGCTGCTGCTCGTCGAACCTGTGTGCATCATCGTGTGTTCTCCTCGAATTAACCGCTGCGTCTCGATCTGATCGACTCCTCGGGTAGAGACCTAGTGTACAGTTCACGCCCCCCGGGGCCAGGGTGGTTGACCTCTCGCCGTGTCGCCGGGTGTCGGCGCGGGCGCCGGGGGCCTGCGGGCGAGTTGGTACCGTAGCCGGATGACGTCCGTGACGAACGCCGAGCCCGCTGAGGGTGCCGCGGATCCGGACGGCGCCTCGCCCGTCGTCTTCGAGCTGCACCAGCTGACCCGGACCTTCGGGAGGACGGTGGCGGTCGACCGCATCGACCTGGCCGTCCGCGCGGGGACCTTCTACGGGATCATCGGCCCGAACGGCGCGGGCAAGACCACCACGCTCTCGATGATGACGGGCCTCCTGCGACCCGACACCGGCCGCGTCCTCGTGCACGGCGTCGACGTCTGGAAGGACCCGTCGGCCGCGAAGCCGCTGATCGGGGTCCTGCCCGACCGCCTCCGGCTGTTCGACCGGCTCACCGGCGCCCAGTTCCTCGCCTACTCCGCCGCGCTGCGCGGCATCGACCTCGCCACGGCGAAGCAGCGCACGGTCGAGCTGGCCGAGGCGCTCGGCCTCTCCGACGCGCTGGAGCGCCTGATCTCGGACTACTCCGCGGGGATGGCGAAGAAGGTCGCCCTCGCGGCGGCGATGATCCACGCCCCGCGCGTGCTGGTCCTCGACGAGCCGTTCGAGTCGGTGGACCCGGTCTCCTCGGCCGCCGTGATCACCGTGCTGCGCCGCTTCGTCGAGGGCGGCGGCACCGTCGTCCTCTCCAGCCACGGGCTCGACTTCATCGAGCGCGTCTGCGACGACGTGGCCGTGATCGTCGGCGGGCGCGTGCTCGCCTCCGGGACGGTCGCGGAGGTCGCCGGCACCGCGACGCTGGAGGAGCGCTTCCTCGAGCTCGCGGGCGGCAAGCAGATCGCCGAGGGGCTGCAGTGGCTGCACGACTTCTCCGGCTGAGGGTCGACGTCCTCCTGGGCGCGTTCCGCTCCGGGCCCGCACGCTCGGCCGGCGCCGTCCTGGGCGTGCTCGTGGTCGTCGCGGTGACGGCCCTGCTGATGGCGGCGATCGGCGCTCTGCGCTCCTCGGACGCGGCGGCGGGCGCTCTCGTGACCGCCGGCGGCCTCGTCTCCGTCGGCTTCCTGGTGCTGCCCTTCCTGCTCGGTCCGCTCGACCCGATGGATCCGCGCGCGTTCCGCCTCTTCGGCCTTTCGCCGCTCCGCCTCGCCGGGGCGCTCGCCCTGGCCGGCCTCGTCTCGGTCCCCACGCTCGCCCTGCTGGTGGTCGGGCTCGCGAGCGCGCCGCTCGTCCCGGGCGCAGGCGCCTTCGCCGTGGTCGGCCCGCTCCTCGCGGTGGCGACGGCCTCGCTGTTCGCGCGGATCGGCCTCGCCGCCTCCGCCGCCCTCGTCCCCTCCCGGACCGCCCGCGAGCTGCTGGCCGTCCTCGGCCTGGTGCTGATGCTCGGCGGTCCCGCCGCCCTCGGTGCCGCCGCGCTGGTCGACACGGGGGACACCCCGGTGCTCGAGCGCTGGGGTGCGGCGATGGGGGCCACTCCGTTCGGTGCGGCGTGGATGATCGCCCCGGCCGCCCGGACCGGCGACGCGCTCGGCCCGCTCCTGCTGGCCCTGGCGACGCTCGTCGCAGCGGGCGCGCTCTGGTGGCTCGTCGTCCGCCTGCTGACGGAGCGGCCCGAGCGCACGCACCGGCCGCCGCGCGGCCTCCGGCTGGGCTGGTTCGACGTCCTCGGCTCGACCCGGACCGGCGCGATCGCGGCGCGCAGCATCACCTACTGGCTCCGGGATCCGCGCTACCAGGCGTCGCTCGTCGCCGTGCCGGTGCTGCCGGTCGCGGCCCTGCTGCTGCTCGCGGTCGTCGGCGTCCCCTTCCCGCTGCTCTCGCTGCTCCCGGTCCCGCTGATCGCGCTGTTCCTCGGCTGGTTCCTGCACAACGACGTCGCCTACGACGGATCGGCGTTCTGGCTCCACGTGGCCGCGGGCGTCCGCGGCTGGTCGGACCGGCTCGGCCGCGCCTTCCCGACCCTCCTGCTCGGCGTGCCGGTCGTCGTGCTCGGCTCGCTGATCAGCAGCGCGACCTCGGGGCTCCCCGATGCGCTGCCCGTCGTGCTCGCGGTGAACACCTGCCTTCTGCTCGTCCCCGCCGGCGTCGCCAGCGCCGTCTCGGCACGGCTCGCCTATCCGGCTCCGCGCCCGGGCGACAGCGCGTTCACGCAGCCCCAGGCCCCCGGAGCCAGTGGCGCCGGTTCGCAGTCCCTCGCGTTCGGCCTGGGGCTGCTCCTCTCGGCTCCGGCCGTGGTGCTCGGCGTCCGGGCCCTGTTCGTCGACCCGGAGGCGGCGGGCGACGCCGTGCTCGTCGGCTTCGGCAGCGCCGTGGTCGTCTTCGCCCTCGGCGTGCTCCTCGGCGGCCGGCTGTTCGAGCGCCGCGCGACCGAGCTGGTCGCGTTCACCAGCCGCTACTAGCGCCGCCCGATCCGGAGCGCACGGCCGCGGGCCCGGGCTCCGCGCGTAGGATCGTCGGCATGATTCCGCGCGTCCAGAACAGCAGCACCGACCCCCTCGAGGGAGGCGGAGGAACCGCCACGCTCGACCGCGAGCTCGAGGAGCTCCTCAACCAGGAGTCCATCGAGCCGGGCGACCACGAGCGCTTCTCCCACTACGTGCCGAAGGACAAGATCCTCGAGAGCGCCATCACCGGCAAGCCGGTCCGCGCGCTCTGCGGCAAGAAGTGGCTCCCGGGCCGCGACCCGGAGAAGTTCCCGGTGTGCCCGGCCTGCAAGGAGATCTACGCGAAGATGAAGTGAGCGCCCGCCCGCTCACTCGTAGCGGGTCGGGATGACGGGCTCGCCGCGGCCGAGCCGGAGCGCGTCGATCGGCAGCTCGAGGACCGCGTTGGCGTGGTGCGCGCGGGCTGCCGCCACTCCCTCGATGCCGAGGTGCTCGGGACGGATCGTCCCGTCCTCGATCAGGGGGACGAGCAGCGCCCGCTCGCCCTCGCCGACGGCGCCCTCGGGGCCGGCGCCCACGTGCACGACCTCGGCCTCGGCGATCCCGTCGTCGGAGAGCAGACGGCCGGCGGCCTTTCGCCCGCCGATCGACGCCTTCGAGACCGACTTCTTCGCCACCGCGACCCACTCGCCCGCGTCGTCCTCGTGCGCGACCAGCTTGTAGACCATGCCCGCCGTCGGGTGGCCCGAGCCCGTCGCCACCGAGGTGCCGACGCCGTAGGAGTCGACCGGTGAGGCCGCGAGCGCGGCGATCCCGTACTCGTCGAGGTCGTTGGTGACGGTGATGCGCGTGCCGGTCGCGCCGAGCGCGTCCAGCTGCTGCCGGACGGCGGCCACCTGCTGGGGGAGGTCGCCGGAGTCGATGCGCACAGCGCCGAGGCCGGTGCCGGCGACGCGGACCGCCAGGTCGACGGCGGCTGTCACGTCGTAGGTGTCCACCAGGAGGGTCGTGCCGGGGCCGAGCGCGGCGACCTGCGCGCGGAACGCCTCTTCCTCCGAGTCGTGGAGGAGGGTGAAGGAGTGCGCGGAGGTGCCCATCGTGGGCACGCCGAAGCTGCGGCCCGCCTCCAGGTTCGAGGAGGCGCCGAATCCGGCGATGTAGGCGGCGCGAGCGGCCGCGACGGCGGACCGCTCACCGGCGCGGCGCGAGCCCATCTCGGCGAGCGGTCGCCCGTCGGCGGCCGAGACCATCCGCGCGGCGGCGCTCGCCACGGCGCTGTCGTGGTTGAGGACGCTGAGCACCAGGGTCTCCAGCAGCACGCCGTCGGCGAAGGGCGCCTCGACGATGAGCACGGGGGAGCCCGGGAGGTAGACCTCGCCCTCGCGGTAGCCCCAGACGTCGCCCCGGAAGCGGTAGTCGGCGAGCCAGTCCAGCGTGCGGGAGTCGACCACGCGGTTCTCGCGGAGCCAGGACAGCTCGTCGTCGCCGAAGCGGAACCGCGAGATGAGCTCGAGGAGCCGGCCGGTGCCCGCGAGCACGCCGTAGCGGCGTCCCGGCGGGAGGCTCCGGGCGAACACCTCGAACATGCAGCGGCGGTCGGCGGTGCCGCTGCCGAGGGCGCCCTCGACCATCGTGAGCTCGTACCGGTCGGTGAGGAAGGCCGTGGAGTCCATCCGCTCAGTGTTCCACGGCCGCCCCCGCGCGGCCCAGGCGCGGGTGCCGGGGCTTGCGCACGCCGCCGGGCCCGGGAACGGCGTGCGGCCGGGACCGGGCCGCAGGGCGCGGGTAGGCTGTTCCTCCGTGACGGACGCACCGCTGGGCATCTTCGACTCCGGGGTCGGCGGGCTCACCGTCGCCCGCTCCGTGATCGACCAGCTGCAGAACGAGTCGATCGTCTACCTCGGCGACACCGCGCACTCGCCCTACGGTCCCAAGCCGCTCGCCGACGTCCGCGCCTACGCCCTCGACACCCTCGACACGCTGGTCGACCAGGGCGCCAAGCTGCTCGTCATCGCCTGCAACACCGCCTCGGCCGCGATGATGCGCGACGCCCGCGAGCGCTACACGCTCGGCCGCGGCATCCCGGTGATCGAGGTCATCCAGCCCGCCGTCCGCAGCGCTGTCCGCGACACCCGCAACCGCCGCGTCGGGGTGATCGGCACGGTCGGGACGATCCGCTCCCGCGCCTACGACGACGCCTTCGTCGCCGCGCCCGACCTGCAGCTGTTCACCGCTGCCTGCCCGCGCTTCGTCGAGTTCGTCGAGGCGGGCGTCACCTGGAGCGACGAGCTGCTCGCGGTGGCGGAGGAGTACCTCGCGCCGCTCAAGGCCGCGGGGGTCGACACGCTCGTCCTCGGCTGCACGCACTACCCGCTGCTGCGCGGTGCCATCGCCTACGTGATGGGGCCGGACGTCCGCCTCGTCTCGAGCGCCGAGGAGACCGCGCTCGACGTCTACCGGACCCTCGTGGCGCACGGCCTGCAGCGCACCTCCGCCGCTCCTCCGACCTACCGGTGGGAGGAGACGGGCTCGAGCGACTTCGTCCGCCTCGCCCGCCGCTTCCTCGGTCCGGAGGTCTCGAGCGTCGACCTCGTCGAGACCGGCACCATCAACCTGCGCGAGCTCGACCGGGCCGCGCTCCCGCACGATCGAGGGAGACCCGAGTGACCGACAGCACCGCATCGAAGGCCGCGCGCAAGGACGGGCGGGCGCCCGACGAGCTGCGCACCGTGACGATCGAGCGCGGCTGGAGCACCCAGGCCGAGGGCTCCGCGCTCGTCTCGTTCGGGAACACCAGGGTGCTCTGCACCGCCTCCTTCACGAACGGCGTGCCGCGCTGGCTGCAGGGCAAGGGCAAGGGCTGGGTCACCGCCGAGTACGCGATGCTGCCCCGATCCACCAACTCCCGCATGGACCGCGAGTCGGTCAAGGGGAAGGTCGGCGGGCGCACGCATGAGATCTCGCGGCTGATCGGCCGAAGCCTGCGCGCGGTGGTCGACACGAAGGCGCTCGGCGAGAACACCCTCGTGATCGACTGCGACGTCCTCCAGGCCGACGGCGGCACCCGCACCGCGGCGATCACCGGCGCCTACGTGGCGATGGCCGACGCGATCGAGTGGGCGCGCGGCAAGAAGTACGTGGGGCAGAAGGCGCAGCCGCTGATCGACAGCCTCTCGGCGGTGTCCGTCGGCATCATCGACGGCGTGCCGATGCTCGACCTGGCCTACGTCGAGGACGTGCGCGCCGAGACCGACATGAACGTCGTCGTCACCGGACGCGGCCTGTTCGTCGAGGTGCAGGGCACCGCCGAGGGGGCCCCGTTCGACCGCCGCGAGCTCGACGCCCTGCTCGACCTCGCGGTCGCCGGTGCCTCCGACCTCGCCCGCATCCAGGCCGAAGCGCTCGCCGCGGAGCCCGGAGCGTGAGCCTGGACCTCGTCCTCGCCACGCACAACGCGGGCAAGGTGGAGGAGTTCCGCGCCATGCTGGCCGGCGCGCTCCCCGGAGTCGGCGTCCGCGCCTACGACGGACCCGAGCCCGTCGAGGACGGCGTGAGCTTCGCCGAGAACGCGCTGATCAAAGCGCGCGCGGCGGCGGCGCACACGGGCCTCGTGGCGCTCGCGGACGACTCCGGGATCTGCGTCGACGTCCTCGGCGGCGCGCCGGGCATCTTCTCGGCCCGCTGGTCGGGACGCGCGCACGACGCGACGGCCAACCTCGAGCTCCTCCTGGCGCAGCTGCACGACGTGAAGGCGGAGTACCGCGGTGCGCACTTCAGCTGCACCATCGCCCTCGTGGTACCGGACTCCGTGCTCCCCGGCGGGCAGGAGACCGTGGTCGAGGGCCGTTGGGACGGCGCGATCGCGACGGCGCCGCGGGGTGGGAACGGCCACGGCTACGACCCGGTGTTCGTCCCCGAGGCCGGGGCGCTCACGGCGGCCGAGCTCGCTCCCGAGCAGAAGAACGCCCGGAGCCACCGCGCCCGCGCCTTCACCGCGTTGCGCGCCGAGCTCGCCGCTCTGTCCGCCCGGCTCTGACCCCGGCGGGATGCCGCTCCGGTGCACGCCTGTCGGCGTGCCGCGTGCCGGAGTGGCGTCCCCCGGAGGCGGAAGTCAGGACTTCGGGTGCTTGTCGTCCAGGGTGTCGGCGTCGAGCACGTAGGCGGCCGACTCGGTCGAGTCGGTCTCGGGGTCGGCGGCGAGCTTCGCCTTGCGCTGCTGCTGGAAGAAGTGGAACAGCGTCGGCACCAGCGCGAGCACGACCGCGCCGATCAGGATCACGTCGATGTAGTGCGAGACGAAGTCGGCGACCGGCGGGATGAAGGCGAGCAGCCATCCGATCAGGGTGACCCCGCTGCCCCAGATCAGGGCGCCGATGAGGTTGTAGAGGCTGTACTTGCGGTAGTTCATGTGAGCCACGCCGGCCGCGATCGGCGCGAAGGTGCGGACGATCGGCACGAAGCGGGCGAGGATCACGGCGAGGCCGCCGAAGCGCTCGAAGAACGCGTTGGTCCGCTTCACGTTCTCGATGCTGAAGAAGCCGGACTCCTTGCGCTCGAAGATGCGCGGGCCGGCCTTGTGCCCGATCAGGTAGCCGACCTCGCCGCCGACGAAGGCCGAGAACCCGACGGCCAGGCAGATGAGCCAGATCGGGACGCCGAGGCCGCCGTTCGACGCGTTCTCGTGCGCCAGCAGGCCCGTGATGATCAGCAGAGTGTCGCCCGGGAAGAGGAAGCCGATCAGCAGTCCGGTCTCGGCGAACACGATGAGGCAGACCACGAGCACGCCCCAGGGGCCGAACGAGGTCAGGATCGTCTCCGGATCGAGCCAGGGGACGAGGGCGGCGTGGTTCAACGGATCTCCAGTCGACGGGGGCCGGTGGCCGGTCGGCGGTCACGCGAGCGCGCTCAGCGTACCGGCCGATCCCGTGCGGAAGGAGGGACTCGAACCCTCACGCCTCTCGGCACAGGAACCTAAATCCTGCGTGTCTGCCATTCCACCACTCCCGCGTGCGGGCTCCAGTGTAGAGAGGAGGGCCCCGCGCCTCAGCCGCGGGAGGCCGCCCGGGGGAGGTACCGCGGGATCCAGCGGGCGAGCGCCCCCGCTCCGCCCAGACCGAGCACCCCCATCACGACGGCGGCGAAGGGGAGGGAGACGAGGGCGGTGAGCGCCGACACGACGATCGGGGCGGCGGCGTTGCCCGCGTCACCGGTGAAGCGGAACGCGCCGAGGAACGGGGCCGGATCGGCCGGGGGCGCGAGATCGGCGCCGATGGTCATCAGGATGCCGGAGCCGATGCCGTTCGCGGCCGCGAGCACGCAGGCCACGGCGACGAACCAGGGCACCGGATCGAGGGCGAGCACCGAGGCGGCGAGGGCGAGGTGGCCGAGCCCGAGGCCGATCATCGAGGGGATCGCGGTGGCACCCCGGCCGAAGCGGTCCATCAGCTGGCCGCCGGCGTAGAAGAGGGCGAAGTCGAGCGCGCCGGCGATGCCGATGATGATCGCGGTGTCGGTCTCGGCGAGCCCGATGCTCACCGCCCAGAGGGGGAGGATCAGCGTCCGGCTCGCCCGCAGCGCCCCGATCACGGCGGCGCCGGTCCCCATCCGAGCGAGGACCCCGCGGTGCTCGCGCAGCGTCCCGAGCAGCGACTGCGGCGACTCCGGGACGGTCGCCGACGCCTCCGCGGCGACCACGTCCTCCGGAGCGGCGCGGTCGGCCGCGGCCTGCGCCCGCCGCAGCACCGTCGCGGGGTCGGGCACGAGCAGCAGGACCACGACCGCCGCCACGCAGCAGACGATGTGCACCCAGAAGACGGACTCGACGGAGCCGGTGAGGTGCACCACCCCGGCCGCCAGGAACGGGCCGATCAGCCAGCCGGCGCGGAACGCCCCGGCGAGGGCGCTGAGCGCGCGGGCGCGGTGCGTGATCGGGACGAACGACGTCATGAACGCGTGCCGCGCCAGCGCGAAGACCGCGGTCGCGAGGCCGATCACGAAGACGCCGATCGTCAGCCCGACCCACGACGTCGAGAGCAGGCACACCACGAGCCCGAGGATCGACGCGGCCGAGGCTCCGAGCATCGCGCCGCGCTCGCCGATCCGGGAGACGATCCAGCCGCTGGGGATGTCGCCCGCCAGCTCGCCGATCATGATCATCCCCGCCACGAGGCCCGCCAGGGCCAGCGTCGCGCCGAGGTCGCCGGCCGCGGCCGGCAGGAGGGGGATGATCGCCCCCTCGCCGATGGAGAAGAGGAGGGTGGGGAGGAAGGTCGACAGCAGCAGCGGCCCGACGGGGAAGGGGCGCGGAGCGGTGCTGGTCACCGTCCCCAGGGTACGCCCGGGCCGGAGGGCGGCCCCCGGCCCCCGGTAGTCTGGACGCACCATGCTGGACAACGACTTCACCGAGCAGATCACTGCTCTCCGCTCCACCTTCGCCGACATCCGCGCCGTCATCGACGTGGACGGTCTCCGCTCGAAGATCGCCGAGCTCAGCGAGCAGGCCGGCGCCCCCGACCTGTGGGACGACACGGCCAACGCGCAGAAGGTGACCAGCGCCCTCAGCCACCGCCAGTCCGAGCTCGCGCGGATCACCGCGATCGACCGGCGCCTGGACGACCTCGAGGTGCTCGTCGAGATGGCGAACGAGGCCGAGGACGCCGAGTCCGAGCAGGAGGCGATCGCCGAGCTCTCCTCCCTCCAGAAGGTCATGGGCGAGCTCGAGGTGCAGACCCTGCTCGACGGCGAGTACGACGACCGCCCCGCCGTGGTCACCATCCGCGCGGGAGCGGGCGGCGTCGACGCCTCCGACTTCGCCGAGATGCTCATGCGCATGTACCTCCGCTGGGCCGAGAAGCACAAGTACGCGGCGACCGTCATGGACGCCAGCTACGCGGAGGAGGCGGGCATCAAGTCGGCCACCTTCCAGATCGACGCCCCCTACGCCTTCGGCACGCTCTCGGTCGAGGCCGGAACCCACCGCCTCGTGCGGATGAGCCCCTTCGGCGCCGCGGGCAAGCGCCAGACCTCCTTCGCCGCGGTCGAGGTCATCCCGCTGATGGAGGAGGCCGGGGCGATCGAGATCCCGGACAACGACATCCGCGTGGACGTCTTCCGCTCCTCCGGCCCCGGCGGCCAGTCGGTGAACACCACCGACTCCGCGGTGCGCCTCACCCACCTGCCCACCGGCACCGTCGTGTCGATGCAGAACGAGAAGAGCCAGATCCAGAACCGCGCCGCGGCGATGCGCGTGCTCCAGTCGCGGCTCCTGCTGCTGCAGAAGGAGCAGGAGGCGGCCACCAAGAAGGAGCTCGCCGGCACCATCACCGCGAGCTGGGGCGACCAGATGCGCAGCTACGTCCTCGCTCCGTACCAGATGGTGAAGGACCTGCGCACCGACCACGAGGTCGGCAACCCCTCGCACGTGTTCGACGGCGATCTGGACGGCTTCATCGCCGCCGGGATCCGCTGGCGGAAGTCCTCCTAGCGCGGCTCGGGCGCGTCCCCACCGACGCGCCGCGCGCCCCCTCGGCGGACTCTTCGGGATCGTCGCTTACCCTCGTACCGACATGATTCGCTTCGACAACGTCTCCAAGCAGTATCGGGGCGGCACGAGACCCGCCCTCAACGCCATCGATCTCGAGATCCTCCGGGGCGAGTTCGTCTTCCTCGTCGGCGCCTCCGGCTCCGGCAAGTCGAGCTGCCTCCGCCTGATCCTCAAGGAGGAGCGCCCCTCCTCCGGGTCGATCCACGTGCTCGGGCAGAACCTCGGCAAGATCTCGAGCCGCAAGGTCCCGTACTTCCGCCGCAACATGGGCGTGGTGTTCCAGGACTTCCGGCTGCTGCCGAACAAGTCCGTCTTCGACAACGTCGCGTTCAGCCTCCAGGTGATCGGCAAGTCGAAGGGCTACATCCAGGAGGCCGTCCCGGACACGCTCAAGATGGTGGGCCTCGCGGGCAAGGCGTCGCGCCTGCCCCACGAGCTCTCCGGCGGCGAGCAGCAGCGCGTGGCGATCGCCCGTGCCGTCGTCAACAAGCCGGCCGTCCTGCTGGCCGACGAGCCCACGGGCAACCTCGACCCGACCACGAGCGCCGGCATCATGGCGCTGCTCGAGCGGATCAACGCGGGCGGCACGACCGTGATCATGGCGACCCACGAGGCCGGCATCGTCGACCAGATGAAGCGCCGCGTCATCGAGCTCTCGGCAGGCAGCATCGTCCGCGACGAGAGCCAGGGCGGCTACGGCCAGACCGAGAGCATCACCGTCGTCCACGACGGCGTCGTGGTCGTGGCGGCCGACGACCACGCGGTCGCCGAGCAGCCCGCGCCCCCGGCGATCATCGACAGCGAGCTCGCGCCCGCCGAGGTCCCCGAGATCGACCTGCGCCAGGAGGCCCCGGCCCCGCCGCCCGAGCCGGCCCGCCTCTCGCAGACCGCCGCCCAGCCCCGCGTCCCCGAGGGCCGCCGCTCCGCCGCCGTCGAGCCGGAGCGCGAGCCGGAGCCGGCCGCCGAGCCCGCCGCCGCCCCGCGCGTCGTCGAGCTGCAGAGCCAGACCGGTC
The DNA here is from genome assembly GCF_002932915.1 of Rathayibacter sp. RFBD1. Taxonomy (NCBI): domain Bacteria; kingdom Bacillati; phylum Actinomycetota; class Actinomycetes; order Micrococcales; family Microbacteriaceae; genus Rathayibacter; species Rathayibacter sp. RFBD1. Next base: position 137,750 of record NZ_PSWQ01000025.1, on the reverse strand, counting down.
CGATCTTCCTCCCCGCCGACACCGGCGCCCTGCCCGAGGAGTCGCTCGCCGCGCGCCTCGGCCTCCGCGCCCACGCGGGCGAGGGCGACGAGACCGGCGACGACCAGCAGAACGTAGGACCCGTCAAGTGAGATTCGCACTGATCTGGTCGGAGGTCGCCAGCGGCCTCCGGCGCAACGTCTCCATGGTCGTCTCGGTGATCCTGGTGACCTTCATCTCCCTCACCTTCGTCGGCACGGCGATCCTGCTCCAGATGCAGATCGGCCAGATGAAGAACTTCTGGTACGACAAGGCGCAGGTCGCGGTGTACATGTGCACCGCCACCTCCGGCGGCTCGAACTGCAGCGGCTCCGACGCCACCGCCGAGCAGATCGACGCGGTGCAGGGCCAGCTCGAGGGCGCCACGCTCGCGCCGTACATCGACCGCTCCTACTTCGAGGACCACGACCAGGCCTACGCGAACTTCCAGGAGCAGTTCGCGGGCAACCCGGTCGCCGAGTACGTCACTCCCGACCTGCTCAACCAGACCTTCTGGATCAACCTGAAGGACCCGACCCAGTCGGACGTCATCGTGGAGAGCCTGTCGAGCGTCTCGGGAGTCGAGAGCGTCACCGACCAGCGGCAGTACCTCGACCAGATCTTCTCGATCCTCAACGCGGCGAGCTACACGGCCATCGGCATCGCCGTCCTGATGCTCGTCGCGGCCGTGCTGCTCATCGCCACCACGATCCGCCTCTCGGCGTTCTCGCGGAGACGGGAGCTGGGCATCATGCGGCTCGTGGGGGCCTCGAACAGGTTCATCCAGACCCCGTTCATCCTCGAGGGGGTCTTCGCCGCGCTGGTCGGCTCGATCCTCGCGGGAGTCGCGGTGGTCGCCATCGTGCAGGTCTTCGTGCAGGGGTTCCTGGCGTACCGGATCCCGCTGACCTCCTTCGTGGGACTCGACGACGCTCTGATCGTCGTGCCGATCCTGATCGTGGTCGGCATCGTCCTGGCCGCCGTCTCGGCCAACGTCGCGATCGCGCGGTACCTGCGGGTCTGATCCCGGACCGGACGTATACTGGTGGGCTGTCCCGTTCGGGGCGGCCCACCGGTGCATCGCCCCGACGATGCCCGCCCCCTTCATCCGCTCGCGACCCGAGGAGCAGCCGTGCCCAGAGAACAGGGACAGAAGGTCGTCGCGACCAACCGCAAGGCGCGCCACGACTACCTCATCGAGGACACCTACGAGGCGGGCCTCGTGCTCACCGGCACCGAGGTGAAGTCCCTCCGGGCCGGCCGCGCCTCGCTGGTCGACGGCTACGCCTTCGTCGACGGGGGAGAGGCGTGGCTCGACGCCGTCCACATCAACGAGTGGGCGCAGGGCACCTGGACGAACCACCCGCCGCGCCGCAAACGCAAGCTGCTGCTGCACAAGGCGCAGATCCTCAAGATCCACAACAAGGTGAAGGAGGGCGGGTACACGCTGATCCCGCTCTCGCTGTACTTCAGCGACGGCAAGGCCAAGGTCGAGCTGGCCGTGGCCAAGGGCAAGAAGGACTACGACAAGCGCCAGGTCCTCCGAGAGCGCCAGGACCGCCGCGAGGCGGACCGCGCGATGTCGACCCGCCGCCGCCTCGGCGAGTAGGCTCCGGCGGGCATTGTCCGACGGGTGCCGCGCAAGCCTCTTCTTCACGCCCCGTGCTTTGGGAGACTGGGGCGCGTGACCTCCCCCGAGAACAGCGCCCCCGCCGCCCTGAGCGCTGCCGACGAGAAGACGCGGTGGCGCGCTTTCGCGGTGAGCGTCGGAGTCGCGGCCATCACGATCCTCGACCTCTCGAAGGTCAACGTCGGCCTGCCGTCGATCGAGCGCTCGCTCGGAGCGGATGCGAGCCAGCTGCAGCTGATCGTCGCGGGCTACGCGCTCGCCTTCGGACTGGCGCTCGTGCCGGCCGGCCGGCTGGGCGACATCCGCTCGCGCCGCCTGCTGTTCCTCATCGGGCTGACCGCGTTCACGGTGACGAGCCTGCTCTGCGCGCTCGCGCCGTCGATCGAGCTGCTCGTCGTCGCGCGCTTCCTGCAGGGCGTCGCCGCGGGCATCCAGATGCCCCAGGTCCTCGGGCTGGTGCAGCAGATGTTCACCGGCGCCGAGCGGGCCCGGGCCTTCGGGGTCTTCGGCGCGACCATCGGCCTGTCGACCGCCTTCGGCCCGACCCTCGGCGGCCTCCTGATCGCGATCGGCGGCGAGCAGGACGGCTGGCGCCTGCTGTTCTGGATGAACATCCCGCTGGGCGTCGCCGCGCTGGTCTTCGCCTGGAAGCTCATCCCGAAGAAGCGCTCGCGGCCCGAGGGAGACCGGTCCCTCGACCCGGTCGGCCTGCTCCTGCTGGCGGTCGCGATCTTCGCGTTCATGCTGCCGTTCCTGCTGACCACGGGCTCCTCCTCGGACTCGCCCTACCGCTGGTTCTGGCTGGTGCTCGCCGCGGCCGCCGCCGCCGTCTTCGTGCGCTGGGAGGCGCACTACGCCGCGTCGGGGCGGACGCCCGTCATCGACTTCCGCATCTTCCGGACCAGCTCCTACCGCAACGGCATCCTGGTCGCGACCTCCTACTTCGCCGCGATCCCGGCGACCTTCCTCCTCACCACGCTCTTCCTCCAGCAGGGGCTCGGCCTCGAGCCGGTGTTCGCCGGCATGGTGAGCATCCCGTTCGCGCTGACCTCGGCGGTGACCGCCTGGTACGGCGGCAAGCTCGTGCAGCGCTACGGCCGCGCACTGGTGGTGCTCGGCATCGTGCTCGTGGTCATCGGCTTCACGCTCGTGCTGCTCGCCGCCGAGCTCCTCCCGGCCGAGACCGCGGCTTACGGCATGGGTGCCGCGATGCTCGTCGCCGGGGCCGGCGGCGGCTTCGTCGTGTCGCCGAACCAGACGCTCACCCTCGCCGAGATCCCGCCGGCGCAGGGCGGCGTGGCGGGCTCCGTGGGCCAGCTCGGCCAGCGCGTGGGCACCGCGGTCGGCACCGCCTGCGCCTCCGCCGTCTTCTTCGCGACGCTGGCGAGCGAGCAGGGGATGGCGGAGGGGCTGGACCGCTACCACGACGCCTTCCGCAACGGCTACTTCGTCACCCTCGGGCTGATCGCGCTCGCGCTCGTGCTGGGTCTGCTCGATCTGCGCCGCCGCCGGGTGACCGCCCGCGGAGCTGAGGTAGACTAGGACTCGTAACTCCACAGTGTGCGACGAACGACCCACTCCAGCGGCCTCCGGGCCGTCGAGTGCTCGCGGGGATGATCGGTTTCGACATTGCCTGCGAAACTGCGAGAAGCGGGTCGAGGATCCAGGGTCATCTCGTCAACGATCCCTGGAAAACACAGGTGCCGAACAGAAGCGCACCGACTTCGCTCTCGCTGCCTAAGCCAGAGTAGATAGTCCGTCAGCCCGTGGGTGCGTCCTCGCCCCGGATCCTGGCGTCATCTAGAGGACTTGCTGCGTCGTTACGCCTGAGGGCGACGCGGGACTTGCACTCGGGCTGGGCCCGTCGACCGATGCGCCGATGGTAACGGTCGGGGCCGAGCAGAACGCTCTCATCGGCTACACCCGTAGAAGGCGCAGAATCACAGCGATGGACGGGGGTTCGATTCCCCCCATCTCCACCACCGGTCGTCGTCGCACACTGGGAGCTCCGCTCCGCCGCCCTCACGACGGTCGCACGTCGAGCTGTCTGATCCGCCCGTAGAGGGTGAGCATCGCCAGCCGGTCGTCGTCGTCGTGCGCCGGGCCGGCGAGAGCCTGCGGCGGGGCCCAGTCCCGGTAGAGCACGCCCGGCGCCAGCACGGCGACGGCGGTGCCGGCCGGGTAGTGGGCGCTGCGGTCCACCGGCAGCTCGGCGAACGCGTCGGGCAGGAGCCGGTGCAGCACCTCCAGCAGAGGACGGAGGCGTACTGCTCGCGCCTCGTGCACGGAGAGGGTCACGGCGTTCATCGCGGCGAGCGCGGCCACCAGGTGCTCGGCGGCGGCGTCGTCGTCGCACCGCTCGGTGACCAGCAGCGAGACCACCCCGCGCGGCTTCAGCCAGCCGAGCGTGGCGGCCTCGGCGTCGCCGTCCACCGAGACGACGCGGTCGGAGGCGTGGGCGTAGTCGTGCAGGAGCCGCGACCAGACGTCGCCCGGGCCGGGCCCGTCGACCTGCGCGACCGCCTCCGCCGCGGCGAGCAGGGAGCTCTGCCGGTGGAGCCTCGGGAACAGGCTGTCCGCCGGTCCCCAGTGCTGCTCGGCCGTGCGCGAGCGCTCGGGGGGTTCCTGGTCGTGACGGTCCTGCATGTCGACTCCTGAGCCGCCGGTCTCCGCGCCCCCTCGCGCCTGCCGGTCGTCCCTTCACCCTGCGCTCCGACGGAGCACGTGTCAATGAGCCGAACGGGGGTCGATCGGAGCCGTGGTCAGCGAGCGGAGCCGAAGAGGCTGCCGGTGGTGGAGTCGTCGGCCGGATCGAGGACCGCGCAGACGATCGTGCGGTCCCCGTGGCGCCAGCCGACCTCGGAGGGGACGAGCGAGCGGTACTCGAGGGCGGAGTCGCCGTAGGCGATCCCCATCACGGCGCCGAACTCCGGCTCGCAGCCCGCCTCGGCCTGGGCGAGCAGCGTGTTGCGGCTGGTGTAGCGGTCTCCGGGCTGCGCGAACGTGTGGAAGACCTCCAGTGCGTGCTCCTCGGCGCACGGGACGACGTCCACGTCGGCGATGCGGTCGTCGCCCGGGTCGGCCAGGCAGTCGCCGCGCCGCAGCGAGAACACGTCGGTGACGCCGGCGGTCGCCACCGTGCCGCCCTCGTCACGCACGGCCTCCGGGCCGTCCGGCCCGACGACGGAGGAGCAGCCCGAGAGGAGCAGGAGGAGCGCCGCCGAGGCGAGCGCGGCCGTCCGGCTCCTCATCGCGGCGCCACGATCGCGAGCACCTCGTCGTGCAGCAGGCCGTTGGTGGCGACGGCGCTGCCGTGCCACGGCCCGTCCTCCCCGTCGGCGGAGGTGAAGCGGCCGCCCGCCTCCTGCACGATCGGCACCAGGGCGGCCAGGTCGTAGGGCTTCACGTCGAACTCGCCCGCACCGTCGAGGAGGCCCTCGGCGACGAGCATGTAGGGCCACGCGTCCCCGTACGCCCGGTCGCGCCAGACGGCGCCGGCGAGCTCGAGCAGCTGCGGGAGACGGCCCGCGCCCTTCCACTGCTGGATGCTGTTGTAGCTGAAGGTCGCCGAGGCGAGCGTGTCGATCCCCGAGACGCGCAGCGGTCGCGGCTCGGCCCCGGCCTCCAGCTCGACGGCCCAGGCGCCGGAGCCCTCGGCCGCCCACCAGCGCGTGCCGAGAGCGGGAGCGGAGACGACTCCGACGACGGGGACGCCGTCGACCGCGAGCGCGATCAGGGTCGCCCAGATCGGGACGCCGCGGAGGAAGTGGGCGGTGCCGTCGATCGGGTCGAGGATCCACTGCCGCGAGGCCTCGCCCGAGGTGCCGAACTCCTCGCCGAGGATCGCGTCGTCCGGACGCTCGGCGGCGAGCAGCGCGCGGATCGCCTCCTCGACGGCGCGGTCGGCGTCGGTGACCGGGGTGCGGTCGAGCTTCGTGTCCACGACGAGGTCGAGCGCGCCGAACCGCTCCCGCGAGATCGCATCGGCCGCGTCCGCCAGGCGGAGGGCGAGTCGGAGGTCGTCGTCGAAGCTCTGGTCACTGCTCTGCGGGGTCACGCGACCACGATACCGGTGGGTCCCGCGGAGCCCCCGATCGCTGCCGCGGGCGTTCCGTCGCACTCGATTTGACGAGACGGGGGGAGACGCTGGTAATGTGATCCCTCGGTTCGGCACGCACGATCAGCCGGCCGGAACGCACCTCTAGCTCAATCGGCAGAGCAACTGACTCTTAATCAGTGGGTTCTCGGTTCAAGTCCGAGGGGGTGCACCACCAGCCCCGCACCTCCTCGTGAGGTGTGGGGCTTCGTCGTTCCCGGTCCGTGTCCGTTCCCGACCTCCTCCGAGCGCCCGCAGGGGGAGCGCCGGCCCGTGCTCACTCGCTGGAGGGTGCGGCGGTCGACGGGTCGAGCAGCGGCAGGACTCCGCGGAAGCCGACGCTCGTGGAGCCGATCCCGATGTCGAGCGCGTCCGAGGCCTGGCCCTGGTCGTCTGCGGCGGCGGTCAGGCTCAGGGTGATGCCCGTCCGCGTGAAGGCCCGGGCGACGGTGCTCCAGAAGAGGTCGACGTCTCCGTCCGCCGACGTTGACAGGCGCCTGAGCATCCGCACGGTGTCCGGCGCAGAATGCGGACCGACCCCCGTTCGCGTGGCAGGATCTCCGTTCGCTTCCGTTTCCCCTCCAGAAAGGACCGATGTGCCCGAAGACGTCCTCCCCGTGATCGGCTCGATCGCGCTCGCCGTGGTGATCGCGGTCGTGATCGCCGTGGTCGCGACCGCCGTCGTCGCCCTCGTGCTGCGCTCGGTCGGCAAGCGCAAGACCTGGGCGCGCCTGCTGATCCGGCGTCTGCGCATCCCGTTCCGCGTGCTTCTGATGACCATCGCGGTCTGGGCCGCGCTCGCCGCCACCGTGACGGGCGACCCCTGGCCGGGTCTCGTGCAGCGGGTGTTCCAGATCGCCACGATCGGCGCGGCGGCGTGGGTGATCGGCTCCCTGTTCGTGTTCCTCGAGGATCTGGGCGCCGAGCGCTACCGGACCGACACGGCCGACAACCGCCGGGCACGCCGCCTCCGCACGCAGATGACGATCATCCGGAGGGTCGCCGTGGCGGCCGTCGTGGTCATCGCGATCGGCGCCTCGCTGCTGACCTTCCCCGAGGCCCGCACGGCCGGTGCGAGCCTCCTGGCCTCGGCCGGCGTGCTCTCGATCGTGGCGGGCCTGGCCGCGCAGTCGAGCCTCACGAACATCTTCGCCGGGATGCAGCTCGCCTTCAGTGACGCCATCCGCCTGGACGACGTGGTGATCGTCGAGACCGAGTGGGGGCGGATCGAGGAGATCACGCTGACCTACGTCGTCGTCCACCTCTGGGACGACCGCCGCCTGGTGCTGCCCACGAACTACTTCACGACCCAGCCGTTCCAGAACTGGACCCGCACCGGGTCCGAGCTGCTCGGCGCCGTCGAGCTCGACCTGGACTGGCGGGTGAGCCCCGAGCAGATGCGCGAGGAGCTGCACCGCATGCTCGAGGAGACCGACCTCTGGGACCGGCGCACCAGTGTCCTGCAGGTGACCGACGCGACGGGCGGCTTCGTCCGGATCCGGGTGCTCGTCACCGCGAAGGACGCGCCGACGCTCTTCGACCTGCGCTGCTACGTGCGCGAGCGGCTCGTCTCGTGGCTGCACGAGAACGACCCCGTCGCCCTGCCGCGTCAGCGCGTCGAGATGGAGCGGGAGCCCGCTCCCGCCGCGACCCCGCGCCGGCACGGGTCCTCCGCCCCGGACAACCTGTTCTCGGGCGACGAGCGCTCGAACGAGCGGGGGGCGATGTTCACGGGTCTCATCGACCTGCGGGACACCCCGAAGCGGGAGCTGCCGCCGCGGGAGTGACTCCTGCGAGGACGCCGCTCGCACGGCCGCACCCGGGGTGCGCGCGGCGAGCGGCGTCCCGCAGGGCGGTCAGCGGTTCACGGAGCTCATGTCGGCGTAGCGGTCGCCGACGGGGGCCTCGAGCGAGCCGAGGACGTCGAGCTGCTCCGCGGTCAGCACGAGGGCGTCCGCGGCGGCGTTCTCCTCGATGCGCGAGACGCGCTTGGTGCCCGGGATCGGAGCGATGTCCTCGCCCTGGGCGAGCAGCCAGGCGAGCGCCACCTGCGCGGCGGTCGCGTCCGCCTCTGCCGCCACACGGTCGACGGCCTCCACGATGCGGAGGTTCGCCTCCAGCGCTCCGTCGGCGAAGCGGGGGTTGTCGCGGCGGAAGTCGTCGCTGCCCAGCTCGGCGACCGAGCGGATGCTGCCCGTGAGGAAGCCGCGGCCCAGCGGCGAGTACGGGACGAAGCCGATGCCGAGCTCGCGGAGGACCAGCAGCACCTCCGCCTCGGGGTCGCGGGTCCAGAGCGAGTACTCGGACTGCACAGCGGTGACCGGGTGCACGGCGTGAGCGCGCCGGATCGTCGAGGGCGCCGCCTCCGAGAGGCCGTAGCCGCGGAGCTTGCCCTCCTGGATCAGCTCCGCGAAGGCCCCGGCGGTCTCCTCGACCGGGACGCCCGGGTCCATGCGGTGCTGGTAGTAGAGGTCGATGCGGTCGGTGCCGAGGCGCGCGAGCGAGCCCTCGACGGCGAGCCGCAGGTTCTCCGGGGAGCCGTCGAGTCCGCGGCCCCCGTCGCCGCGGTGGCGGATCATGCCGAACTTGCTCGCCAGCACGACCTCGTCGCGGCGGCCTGCCAGCGCTCGGCCGAGCAGCTCCTCGTTGGTGTACGGGCCGTAGATCTCGGCGGTGTCGAGGAACGTGACGCCCAGATCGAGGGCGCGGTGCACGGTGCGGATCGACTCCGCGTCGTCGGTGCCGGCGCCGGTGTAGAACGCCGACATGCCCATCGCGCCGAGACCGAGGCGCGAGACCTCGAGGGCGGCGACGTCGGATCCGAGGGTGATCGTCTTCATCAGTGGGTGGTCCTCTCCTGGTACGCCGCGATCTTGATGTCGATCGCGGCGAGGCTGGCGTGTGTCCGGGCGAGCTGCGCCTCGACCTCCTCGCGGTGCGTCCGGAGCAGCGCGAGGCGCTCCGGCTCCGTGGCGGGCCCGATCCGGAGGAGCCGGGCGTACTCGCGGATCCGCGCGATCGGCATCCCGGTCGCGCGGAGCTTGGTGAGGAAGTCGACCCAGCCGACGTCGGCCGGCCGGTAGCGGCGGTGCTGCGACGAGGCGCGCTCGACCGGGTCGAGCATGAGCCCGGCGCGCTCGTAGTAGCGCAGGGTGTGCACGGTGAGACCGGTGACGGCGGCGACCTGCGAGATCGACAGCGCCTCCGGCTCGGCCGGGGCGGCGGTGGCGGTGGACATGGCGTCAACCTACGACTTCGAGTGCGCTCGAGGTCAAGCGGGAGCGGGCGACTCAGCCGACCTCGCGGCTGAAGCCCAGGAGGGCCTCGGCGATGCGGGCGTCCGCCTCCTCGTGGCTGATGGTCGCCTCGCCGTCGCCCGCCTGCGGCCCGTACCAGCCGAAGTCGGCGTGGTTGGCGCCGTCGATCTCGACGAGGTCGGCGGAGGAGGGCAGCCGGACGCTCGCGTCGGCGACCTTCTCCGGCGTGCTGAGCCCGTCCTCCGATCCGCTGACACTGAGGATGGGGAGCCCGGAGCCCGAGAGGTCGTTCGCGCAGTAGCTGCCGAGCAGCACCAGGCCCGCCACCGCCGGGTCCTCGGCCCACTGGCAGGCCTTCACGCCGCCGAGGGAGTGGCCGCCGACGAGCCAGCGGTCGACGCCCTCGGCCTGGCTGGTGAAGGTGTCGAGGGAGCGGAGGTCAAAGAAGGCCAGGTGCAGGATCGGCCGCGTGATCACGACGGTCGCCCCGGCGTCGACCAGCGGAGCCAGGGTCGCCTCGTAGGAGGAGGCGTCGACCTTCGCTCCGGGGATGAAGACCAGGCCCGTGCCGGCCAGCTCGCCGGTCGAGGTCGGCGTCATCACGAGCGCGTCGTCCGTGCGCTCGACCGCGATCGCCGGATCGGCGCGCACACGGGCGAGGGCGTCCTCGTCGGGGCCGCTGACGATCGAGCTCCAGGTGAGGAAGCCGAGGACCGCGACTCCGAGGACTCCGCCGATGCTCGCGAGAACGACGCGGCGGCGCCTCATCGGGCTGCCGCGATCGCGTCGGCCGCCTGCACCAGGGCGAGGTGGGAGAGGGCCTGGGGAGTGTTCCCCGCGTGCCGGCGGCCCTCGACGTCGTACTCCTCCGAGAGGAGGCCCACGTCGTTGCAGAGCCCGACGAGCCGGTCCATCAGGGTCCGCGCGTCGTCGATCCGGCCGGAGTCGGCGTACTGCCGGACGAGCCAGAAGGAGCAGGCGAGGAACGGGTGCTCGCCGCCCGCGAGGCCGTCGACCGAGGACTCGGTCCGGTAGCGGTGCAGCAGGCCGTCCTGCAGGAGCACGCGCTCCAGCTCGGCGACGGTGCCCAGCATCCGCGGGTCGTCGGCGGGGACGAAGCCGACCATCGGCAGCACGAGGAGCGACGCGTCGACCTCGGGCGAGCCGTAGGACTGCACGAAGTGGCCGCGCTCGGCGTCGAAGCCCTGGGCCTCGATCTCGGCGCGCACCTCGTCGCGGAGGCGCTCCCAGGTCTCTGCCGGACCGGGCAGGCCGTTCTCGCGCACGGCGCGGACGCCCCGATCGAGCGCGGCCCAGATCATGACCCGCGAGTGCGTGAAGTGCCGCGGCTCGCCCCGGATCTCCCAGATGCCGTTGTCCGGCCGCTGCCAGTTGGTCTCGACGAAGCCCAGGAGTGCGCGCTGGAGCGGCCAGGAGAACTCCGTCTCGTCCACTCCGGCCACGCGGGCCTCGTGCAGAGCGACCATCACCTCGCCGATCACGTCCGCCTGGTACTGGTCGACGGCGGCGTTCCCGATCCGCACGGGGGAGGCGCCGTCGTAGCCGGGCAGGCTCGGCATCTCCCGCTCGGGCAGGTCGCGCTCGCCGGCGAGGCCGTACATGATCTGCACGTCCTCCGGCGCGCCCGCGACCGCGCGGAGCAGCCAGGCCCGCCACTTCTGCGCCTCCTGCTCGAACCCGTGCGCGAGCAGGGCCTGCAGGGTGAGCGAGGCGTCGCGGAGCCAGACGTAGCGGTAGTCCCAGTTGCGGGCGCCGCCGAACTGCTCCGGGAGCGAGGTGGTCGCCGCCGCGACGATGCCGCCGGTCTCGTCGTCGGTGAGGGCGCGGAGCGTCAGCAGCGAGCGGACGACGGCGTCGCGGTGCGGGCCGTCGTAGTCGATCGCCGACGCCCACTCGGACCACCAGGAGAGCGTGCGCTCCAGCGCGCGGTCGACGTCGAGGCGCTTCGGCGCCCGCTGGTGCGAGGGGAACCACGCCATCGAGAGGTCGACGACCGCGTCCGCGTCGACGTCGAACTCCGCCGCGTGGGCGTGGTCGACGGCCTTCAGCCGCACTCCGCGTACCACGACCGCATCGGGCCCGGCGACGGCGACGAGCAGCGGATCCTCGTCCGTCCCCTCCTGCCGCACCCACGGCACGGTGCGGGCGTAGTCGAAGCGGATGCGCAGCTCCTGCCGCATCCGGACGGTCCCCGACACTCCGCGCACCCGGCGCACCAGCTCGGCGCGCTCGTCGCGCAGCGGCATCACGTCGACCACCTCGACGACGCCGGTGGGCGTCGTCCACCGGGTGACCAGCGCGAGCGTGTCGCCGAGGTAGTGGCGCTCGCTCGTCGCCTCCCCGTCCACCGGCCGGAGCGACCAGCGCCCCTGGTCGTCGCCGCCGAGGAGGGCGCCGAAGACGGAGGCGGAGTCGAAGCGCGGCAGGCACAGCCAGTCGATCCCCCCGTCGCGGGAGACGAGAGCGGCCGTGCGGCAGTCGGAGAGGACGGCGTAGTCCTCGATCGGGGAGACCATGCGGCGATCCTCTCAGGTGCGGCTGTGGCCTCCCAGTCAAGGCGGAGCGGGGCTCTTCAGCGCCGCCGTAGGGTGAGCCGCATGGCACAGACCGTCTCGACCTTGCTCATCCTCGGAGCGACGGGGGACCTGTCCTCGCGGCTCCTCCTCCCCGCCGTCGGCCAGCTGCTGACCCGCGAGACCGACCGGCGGGTCCACCTCGTCGGCGCGGGACGCGAGGACTGGACCCAGGAGCACTGGCACGAGGTGCTGACCGCCTCCTTCGCCACCGTCGAGGCGCAGGGCGAGGGCGTGGACGCGCTCACCTCCGGCACGCGCTACCAGCAGGTCGACGTCACCGATCCGGAGGCGCTCGCCGCACTGCTCGCGAGCTGCGCCGGTCCGGTGGCGGTCTACTTCGCCCTCCCGCCGGCGATCGCGGCGAAGGCCTGCGAGGCGCTCGCCGCCCACGACCTGCCGGAGGGCACCGTGCTGGCGCTGGAGAAGCCGTTCGGGACCGACGAGGCGAGCGCGCACGCCCTCAACCAGCGCCTCGCCGCGCTGGTCCCCGAGGACCGCATCCACCGCGTCGACCACTTCCTCGGCCGCGCGACCGTGATGAACGTGCTCGGCCTGCGCTTCGCCAACCGGATCCTCGAGCCGCTGTGGTCGGCCGAGCACATCGAGAGCGTCGAGATCGTCTACGACGAGCAGCTGGCCCTCGAGGGGCGGGCGAGCTACTACGACGGCGCGGGCGCGCTGACCGACATGATCCAGAGCCACCTGCTGCAGGTCCTCGCGGTGATCGCGATGGAGCCGCCGTCCTCGCTCGACGCGGCCGACCTCCGGGACGCGAAGTCGATCGTCCTGCGCGCCACCCGCCTGCACGGCGACGACCCCGCCGCGAGCTCGCGCCGCGCCCGCTACACAGCGGGGACGATCGACGGACGCGAGCTGCCCGCCTACGCGGACGAGAAGGGCGTGGACCCCGCTCGCCGGACCGAGACGCTGGCCGAGCTGGTCGTCGAGATCGACACCTGGCGCTGGGCCGGCGTGCCGTTCACCCTCCGCTCCGGCAAGGCGCTCGGGGAGCGGCGACGCGAAGTGGTCATCCGCTTCAAGCCGGTGCCGCACCTGCCCCGCGGCTTCGTGGGCACCGAGGCGCCGTCCGTGCTGCGGCTGTTCCTCGCGCCCGACCAGATGTCGCTCGAGCTGAACATCAACGGCCCCGGCGACCCGTACACGCTCGAGCGCGCCTCGCTGGAGGCGACCTTCGGCGCGGGCGAGCTGCTGGCGTACGGCGAGGTCATCTCGGGGATCCTCGACGACGACCCGTCGCTCTCGGTTCGCGGGGACGCCGCCGAGGAGTGCTGGCGCATCGTGCAGCCCGCGATCGACGCCTGGCACGCGGACCGGGTGCCGCTCGACGAGTACCCGGCGGGCAGCGAGGGACCCGGGAGCTGGCCGACGCTCTGACGGGCGGCCGGGGGAGGGGCGGCCGCGGGGGATCTCGAGACGGCGGCCGCGCCGCCTCCTCGATCAGCGGGAAGGGCGACGTCGCTCGTCGGGTCGGCCGGAGGGCGAGCCCGCCGGCCGACCGCTCGGGTCAGGAGCGGGTCGCGACGGGGGTGTCGACGGCGACGTCGGCGGGGGCCGGCTCCGCCCAGACGGCGATCGGCTTCGGCTCCCAGGTGAGGGCGGCCGGCTCCACCGGGGGAGTGGAGGCGCGCATCACGGGGATCGCCTCGGTGACCGGGGACGACGTCCGCTCGGCGCCGGCGCGGAGCTGCTCCTCCTGGATGGCGGCGGAGAGCTCGTGGGCGAGGGAGCGCGCGAGCATCCCGTGGAAGATCGGGTCGCGGTCGTCGTGGCTGCGGCGCGTGACGACCCAGGCGCCCTCGGATCCGACGAAGGCCGCGAGCCGCTCGTGGACGACGGCGAAGAGCTCGTCCTGCGTGAGGACGGGGGCCGCCTCGACGACCTCGGGGGCCGCCTTGCGACGCCTCAGACGAAACCTCATGACGAACCCCGTTTCCCGTGCCGGCAGCGACTGGGAACAGTGTCGCCGCCACCGGGTCGGGAGACCGGCTGACACGCCGCCCCGCGGGGAGGCGGCGCGTCAGGAGGGCCTAGCGGTCGCGCTTCTTGCCGCGCTCCTCCTTGACGATCTCCTTCGAGTCGTAGGACACGGAGCCCAGGGCGACGGTGACCGAGATGGCCCAGCTGACCCACTGGAGGGCCAGGCGCCAGTCGCGCGGGCCCTTGCGCGTGGTCTGCAGGATCGACCAGCCGCCGACGATCGCGCTGATGACGCTGGAGTTGAGGATGAACTTGCGCATGCGTGTGCCTCCCGTGTTCACCCCGACGCTAGCGGGTGCGAAAGCTCTCAGAGGAACGCTTGACAGCACCGAGGGGTTGTCCCGCTACGGTGGACCGCCGCCGGGACCCGAATCCTCGAGCCGGGGCACGCCGAGGAGAACGGGAACGACATGCGCACGGCTGTGATCGGGGCGGTGCTGCTCGTCGTCGGGGCGGTGGCCGTCGTCACGGGGGTCCTCCCGATGGACGCGCTGGGCGAGCTGGTCGAGCGGACGGCGCCGATCCTCGGCTTCGTGGTCGCGGTGACCGTGGTCGCCGAGCTGGCCTCCGAGGCCGGCGTCTTCACCGTGGTCGCCGAGCGCTCCGCCGAGTGGGGCCGCGGGCGGACCGCGGTGCTCTGGCTGCTGGTGGTGGCGATGGCCGTCGTCAGCACGGTGTTCCTCTCGCTCGACACGACCGCCGTGCTCCTGACCCCGGTCGTGGTCCTGCTCGCGGCGCACGTGCGCGTCCCGCCCCTGCCGTTCGCGATGGCCACGGTCTGGCTGGCGAACTGCGCCTCCCTCCTCCTCCCCGTCTCGAACCTCACCAACCTGCTCGCGCAGCGGCGCCTGGGGGTCGAGGGCCCCTTCGCCTTCGCCGCGCTGACCGCCGTCCCCGCGCTCGTCGCGGCCGTCGTGCCCGTGCTGATCCTCGCGATCCGCTACCGGCGCGAGCTGGCCGGGCGCTACACCCCGGGGGAGCGGACGCCGGTGGAGGACCGGGTGCTGCTCGTCGGCGCGGGGATCGTCGTGGCGCTGCTCCTGCCGGCGCTCGTCTCGGGCCTCGAGGTGTGGATCCCGGCGACGGTCGCCGCGGTCGCGCTGATCGTCCTCTTCGCGGTGCGCCGTCCCGCGGCGCTCACGCCCGCCCTCCTGCCGTGGCAGCTCGTCGTGTTCGCGTCGGGCCTCTTCGTGGCGATGGAGGCGGCGCACCAGCTCGGGCTGGGCGCGGCGCTCGCCGTGGTCGCGGGGGAGGGGAGCGGGACGCTCGACCTGCTGCGCCTCGCCGGCTCCGGCGCGGTCGCCTCCAACCTGGTCGACAACCTGCCCGCCTACCTCGCCCTCGAGCCCGTCGCGGCGGATCCGCTCCGCCTGGTCGCCCTGCTGATCGGCGTGAACGCCGGACCGCTGATCACCCCGTGGGCCTCGCTCGCCACCCTGCTCTGGCACCAGAGGCTGACCGCGCTGGGCGTGCACGTCTCGTGGCGCCAGTACGCGCTCCTCGGACTCGTCGCGGTCGTCCCGACGGTGGGCGGAGCGACGCTCGCCCTCGCCCTCGTGCAGGGCTGATCCCCCGTCCCCCGAGCGGGGCCGGCTGATAGCCTCGACGGGCACGACGACGGCTCGACCGACGAAAAGGGACCACCATTCCTCCGCACTCCGCCTCCGCCTCCTCCGCCGCTGACAGGACCGACGCCGGGACCTCGGGAGGGACCGAGCGCAACGCGTTCGTGGTCGTCTCGAACCGCCTCCCCGTGGACCGCGTCGTGGCCGAGGACGGCACCGCCTCCTGGAAGACCTCGCCCGGCGGGCTGGTCACCGCGCTCGAGCCCGTGATGCGCGCGAACGAGGGCGCCTGGGTCGGCTGGCCCGGCGTGGCCGATGAGGAGGTCGCGCCGTTCGTCGACAACGGCGTGCAGATCGTCCCCGTCGCCCTCAGCGCGCAGGAGCTCGAGGACTACTACGAGGGCTTCTCGAACGACACGCTGTGGCCGCTCTACCACGACGTGATCGCGCCCCCGACCTACCACCGCGACTGGTGGGACGCCTACGTGCGCGTCAACCAGCGCTTCGCCGAGGCGGCCGCGGCCGTGACGGAGGAGGACGGCGTGGTCTGGGTGCAGGACTACCAGCTCCAGCTCGTGCCGAAGATGCTGCGGGAGCTCCGCCCCGACGTCACGATCGGCTTCTTCAACCACATCCCGTTCCCGCCCTACGGGATCTTCGCGCAGCTCCCGTGGCGCCGGCAGATCGTCGAGGGCCTGCTCGGCGCCGACGTGATCGGCTTCCAGCGCCAGGGCGACGCGGGCAGCTTCCTGCGCGCGGTCCGGCGCCTGCTCGGCTACGACACCCGCAGCACGGTCGTCGAGGTCCCGGTCGAGGAGGAGGCCGTCGGCGGCACCCGCCGCGTCAACCGCTCGCGGCGCGGGGCGAGCGTGCGCCCGGTCGTCGCCCGGCACTTCCCGATCTCGATCGACTCCGCGTCGTTCGAGGCGATGGCGCGCACCCCCGAGATCCAGGCCCGCGCCGCCGAGATCCGCGCCGAGCTGGGCAACCCCGCGACGATCATGCTCGGCGTCGACCGGCTCGACTACACCAAGGGGATCGGCCACCGCCTGAAGGCCTTCGGCGAGCTCCTGGCGGACGGCCGCCTCACCTCCGAGGACGCGGTGCTGGTGCAGGTCGCGAGCCCGAGCCGCGAGCGCGTGGACACCTACCGGCAGCTGCGCGACGACATCGAGCTGCAGGTCGGCCGGATCAACGGCGACTACAGCACGCTCGGGCACCCGGCGATCAGCTACCTCCACCACGGCTACCCGCGCGAGGAGATGGTGGCGCTCTACCTCGCCGCCGACGTCATGCTCGTCACGGCGCTGCGCGACGGGATGAACCTCGTCGCGAAGGAGTACGTCGCCTCCCGCTTCGACAACGACGGCGTGCTCGTGCTAAGCGAGTTCGCCGGAGCGGCCGACGAGCTCAAGCAGGCCGTGCAGGTGAACCCGCACGACATCTCGGGGCTGAAGGACGCGATGGAGGCCTCGGCGCGGATGCCGCGCGTCGAGCGCACCCGGCGCATGCGCGCGCTCCGTCGCCGCGTGCTCGAGAACGACGTGGCGCGCTGGTCCGAGTCGTTCCTCTCCGCTCTCGCGGAGCACGCGGCCGGCCAGCAGCTCGACGTGCGGCCCGCCGCCCGCGGGCAGGAGGCGCCGCACGGCCAGGAGGCCGAGCACCGCGACGACGCGGCCCACGGACAGGCGGCCGAGCTCGAGCGGGAGGCCGCCGACGACCGCGAGCTCGACGGCGGCGCGCGATGAGCGAGGGAGTGCCCGAGCGGCTCGCGGCGGCGCTGCGGGAGCTCGCCGCGACCGAACGGCTCCTGGTGGCCCTCGACTTCGACGGCACCCTCGCGCCCGAGGTCGACGACCCCGCCCGCGCGCGGGCGCTCCCCGAGGCGCGCGAGGCCGTGCTGCGGCTCCTCGCCCTCCCCGGCACCCGGGTCGCGCTGGTCTCCGGCCGGGCGCTCGGGAGCCTGGAGGAGGTCTCGCAGCTGCCGGACGAGGCGCTGCTGGTCGGCTCCCACGGCATCGAGATCCGCCTCGACCCCGAGGAGGACGCGGTCCGGCTCGACGACGACGAGCTCGAGAAGGTGGGAGTGCTCGAGGACGTCCTGAAGGGCATCGCCCGCGGGATCGACAACGTCTGGATCGAGGACAAGCCCGCCGGCTTCGCCCTGCACACCCGCCTCGCGACCGAGCGCCACAGCCGCGTCGCCCACGTCGTCGCCCTCTCCGAGGCGCGCGCCGAGGTGCAGGGGGTCACCGTCCGCGAGGGCAAGAACGTCCTGGAGTTCTCGGTCCGCTCGACCACCAAGGGCGAGGCCGTGCAGCACCTCCGCCGCTACACCGGCGCGACCGCCGTGCTCTACGCGGGCGACGACGTGACGGACGAGGACGCCTTCGCGGTCCTCGGCTCCGGCGACGTCGGCATCAAGAGCGGCGAGGGCACCACCGCGGCCTCCTACCGGGTCCGCGGTCCCGAGCAGGTCGCGCACGCACTCCGGCTGCTCGCCGACCTGCGCGCGGAGTAGCAGCTCCCTCCCGGCGGTCAGCGCCGGCGGGTCCCGGATCGCCGACTCGCCGAGGACGGCCGTCCGCCGACGCGGGGAGCAGCCGTTCGCGGCGGGTCGGAGATCCGCGGGGACGTCCGCATCCGGTGCCGCTGCCGGAGGCCGGGGCCGGGACGGGTGCGCGGGCCGGTCCGGGTCCGCCCGGCGAGCAGGGGCACCGCGCGCGAGGCGGTAGCCTCATCGCATGCCGGAAATCGATTGGAAGCCCCGCTCGCGCACCGTCACGGACGGCATCGAGGCCACGACGTCGCGCGGGATGCTGCGGGCGGTCGGGATGGGCGATGACGACTGGGAGAAGCCCCAGATCGGCATCGCGTCCTCGTGGAACGAGATCACCCCCTGCAACCTCTCGCTCGAGCGCCTCGCGCGCTCCGCGAAGGAGGGCGTGCACTCCGGCGGCGGCTACCCGCTCCAGTTCGGCACCATCTCCGTCTCGGACGGCATCTCGATGGGCCACGAGGGCATGCACTTCTCGCTCGTCTCCCGCGAGGTCATCGCCGACTCCGTCGAGACCGTGATGATGGCCGAGCGCCTGGACGGCACCGTCATGCTGGCCGGCTGCGACAAGTCGCTGCCCGGCATGCTGATGGCCGCGGCCCGCCTCGACCTCGCCGCGGTGTTCGTCTACGCCGGCTCGATCGCTCCGGGCTGGGTCAAGCTCTCGGACGGCACGGAGAAGGACATCACGATCATCGACTCCTTCGAGGCCGTCGGCGGCGTCAAGGCCGGGATCATGTCCGAGGAGGACGCCAAGCGCATCGAGTGCGCCTTCGCCCCGGGCGAGGGCTCCTGCGGCGGCATGTACACCGCCAACACCATGGCCAGCGTCGCCGAGGCGCTCGGCATGAGCCTGCCCGGCTCCGCCTCGCCCGCCGCGGCCGACCGCCGCCGCGACTACTTCGCCCGCAAGTCCGGCGAGGCCGTCGTCGAGCTGCTGCGCAACGGCACCACGGCCCGCGACATCCTCACCAAGGAGGCGTTCGAGAACGCGATCGCGGTGGCGATGGCCTTCGGCGGGTCGACCAACGTCATCCTGCACCTGCTCGCGATCGCCAACGAGGCCGAGGTCGACCTCACGATCGACGACTTCAACCGCATCGGCGACACGATCCCGCACATCGGCGACCTCAAGCCCTTCGGCAAGTACGTCATGAACGACGTCGACCGCCACGGCGGCGTCCCGGCCGTGATGAAGGCGCTCCTGGACGCCGGGCTGCTCCACGGCGACTGCCTGACGGTCACCGGGAGGACGGTCGCCGAGAACCTCGCCGCGATGGACATCGCACCGCTGGACGGCGAGGTCATCCGCACCCTCGACAACCCGATCCACGCGACCGGCGGGCTCACCATCCTCAAGGGCTCGCTCGCCCCCGAGGGCGCGGTCGTCAAGACCGCCGGCTTCGACGCCTCCGTCTTCGAGGGTCCGGCCCGCGTGTTCGAGCGCGAGCGCGCCGCGATGGACGCTCTGACCGAGGGCCGGATCGAGAAGGGCGACGTGGTGGTCATCCGCTACGAGGGCCCCAAGGGCGGCCCCGGCATGCGCGAGATGCTGGCCATCACCGCCGCCATCAAGGGGGCCGGGCTCGGAAAAGATGTACTACTGTTGACGGACGGACGATTCTCAGGCGGCACAACCGGCCTGTGCATCGGCCACATAGCTCCCGAATCGGTGGACGCAGGTCCCATCGCATTCGTTCGCGACGGAGACCCGATTCGGGTCGACATCGCCGCTCGCTCGATCGACCTACTCGTCGACGAGTCCGAGCTCGCCGCCCGCCGAGAAGGCTGGGCCCCTCTCCCTCCGCGCTACACCCGCGGTGTCCTCGCCAAGTACGCCAAGCTCGTCCGCTCGGCAGCCGAGGGCGCCGTCACCGGGTGACCCGGCCCGCTCCGGCCGGCCGCGCACTCGCGTTCCCGGGCACTCGCCTCCGGCTCTGCCCGCCGCCGCACCACCTCCTGAAGGAATCGACACCCGCATGACTCCGGATCCGTCCGCCGTGCAGCCCGCACCGACGCCCCAGCCACCCCGACCCGCCCACGCTCCCGGGGCCGCCCCCGCGGCCGAGGTCCTCACCGGAGCGCAGGCGGTCGTCCGCTCGCTCGAGATGCTCGGGATCGAGGACGTCTTCGGCCTGCCCGGCGGCGCGATCCTCCCGGTCTACGACCCGCTGATGGACTCCTCGAAGATCCGGCACATCCTGGTCCGCCACGAGCAGGGCGCCGGCCACGCCGCCGAGGGCTACGCCTCGGCGACCGGCAAGCTCGGCGTCTGCATCGCGACCTCGGGCCCCGGAGCGACCAACCTGGTCACCGCGATCGCGGACGCCTACATGGACTCGGTTCCGATGCTCGCGATCACCGGCCAGGTGTTCTCGACGCTCATGGGGACCGACGCGTTCCAGGAGGCGGACATCGTCGGCATCACGATGCCGATCACGAAGCACTCCATCCTCGTGACGCGCCCCGAGGACATCCCCTCGGCCCTCGCCTCCGCCGCGCTGATCGCCACCACCGGCCGCCCCGGCCCCGTGCTGGTCGACATCACGAAGGACGCGCAGCAGGACCAGGCGCCGTTCCTCTGGCCGCCGAAGATCGACCTGCCCGGCTACCGCCCGGTCACGAAGGCCCACGGCAAGCAGATCCAGGCCGCGGCCCAGCTGCTGGTCGAGTCGAGGAAGCCGGTGCTCTACGTGGGCGGCGGCATCATCCGCGCCCGCGCGGCCGCCGAGCTGAAGGCCTTCGCCGAGGCCTGCGGCGCCCCCGTGGTGACCACGCTGATGGCGCGCGGAGCGTTCCCGGACTCGCACGAGCAGCACCTGGGCATGCCCGGCATGCACGGCACCGTCCCCGCGGTGCTCGCGCTGCAGGAGGCGGACCTGATCCTCGCGCTGGGCTCGCGCTTCGACGACCGCGTGACCGGCAAAGCGGCGCTCTTCGCGCCCCACGCCAAGGTCGTGCACGTCGACATCGACCCGGCCGAGATCTCCAAGATCCGCACCGCCGACGT
Organism: Rathayibacter sp. RFBD1; assembly: GCF_002932915.1. Taxonomy (NCBI): domain Bacteria; kingdom Bacillati; phylum Actinomycetota; class Actinomycetes; order Micrococcales; family Microbacteriaceae; genus Rathayibacter; species Rathayibacter sp. RFBD1. Next base: position 117,022 of record NZ_PSWQ01000025.1, on the reverse strand, counting down.
GCCGATCGTGGGCGACCTGAAGGACGTCCTCCCGGACCTCACCGACGCGTTCGCCAAGGCCTCCGCCGACGGCCGCGCCGACACCTCCGAGTGGTGGAGCTACCTCAAGGGCCTGCAGACGGAGTTCCCGCTCGGCTACACCGAGCCGAACGACGGCCTGCTCTCGCCGCAGTACGTCATCAAGCGCATCGGCGAGATCACCGGCCCCGAGGGCGTCTTCGCCTCCGGCGTCGGCCAGCACCAGATGTGGGCGGCGCAGTTCATCAAGTACGAGCGCCCCAACTCGTGGCTGAACTCCGGCGGCGCCGGCACCATGGGCTACTCCGTGCCCGCGGCGATGGGCGCCAAGGTCGGCGAGCCCGAGCGCACCGTGTGGGCGATCGACGGCGACGGCTGCTTCCAGATGACCAATCAGGAGCTCGCCACCTGCACGATCAACGACATCCCGATCAAGGTCGCGGTGATCAACAACTCCTCGCTCGGCATGGTGCGCCAGTGGCAGACCCTGTTCTACGAGGGCCGCTACTCCAACACCGACCTCAACACGGGTCACGACACCGTCCGGGTGCCCGACTTCGTGAAGCTCGCCGACGCCTACGGCGCGCTCGGCATCCGCGTCACGAAGCCGGAGGAGATCGACGACGCCATCCGCCTCGCCATCGCCACCAACGACCGGCCCGTGGTGATCGACTTCGTCGTCAGCCGCGACTCCATGGTCTGGCCGATGGTCCCGCAGGGCGTCTCCAACAGCTACGTCCAGTACGCCCGAGACCACAGCCCGACCTGGGACGACGAGGAGTAGACCCGCATGACGCACCACGTTCTCTCCCTGCTCGTCGAGGACAAGCCGGGACTGCTCACCCGTGTCGCCGGGCTGTTCGCCCGCCGCGGCTTCAACATCGAGTCGCTGGCGGTCGGTCCGACCGAGCTGGCCGGGCTCTCGCGCATCACGGTCGCCGTGGACGTCGAGGACCTGCCGCTCGAGCAGGTCACGAAGCAGCTCAACAAGCTCGTCAACGTGATCAAGATCGTCGAGCTCGACACCGACCAGTCGGTCCAGCGCGAGCACCTGCTCGTCAAGGTCCGCGTCGACAACGTCACGCGCTCGCAGGTGCTCGAGGCCGTCACGCTCTTCCGCGCCCGCGTGGTCGACGTCGCGACCGACGCCCTGGTGATCGAGGTCACCGGCGACACCGGCAAGACCAACGCGTTCCTGCGGGTGATCGAGCCCTACGGCATCAAGGAGATCGCGCAGTCGGGCCTGCTCGCCATCGGGCGCGGCTCCAAGTCGATCACCGAGCGCGTCTTCAAGAACTGACCGCGAACTCTCCACTACAGAAAAGGACTCACCACGTGACCGAGCTCATCTACGACGCCGACGCCGACCTCTCCATCATCCAGTCCAAGAAGGTCGCGATCGTCGGCTACGGCTCGCAGGGCCACGCGCACGCGCAGAACCTCCGCGACTCCGGCGTCCAGGTCGTCATCGCGCTGAAGGAGGGGTCGAAGTCGACCGCCAAGGCCGAGGACGACGGCTTCGAGGTCAAGAGCGTCGCCGACGCCGCGGCCTGGGCCGACCTGATCATGATCCTCGCGCCGGACCAGCACCAGCGCGCGATCTACAGCGAGCAGATCGCCTCCGCGCTGACCGAGGGCAAGACCCTCGCCTTCGCGCACGGCTTCAACATCCGCTTCGGCTACATCGAGGCGCCCGCGGGCGTCGACGTCATCCTCATCGCGCCGAAGGCCCCCGGCCACACCGTGCGCCGCGAGTTCGTCGCCGGCCGCGGCATCCCGGACATCATCGCCGTCGAGAACGACGCGACCGGCACCGCATGGGAGACCGCGAAGTCCTACGCGAAGGCCATCGGCGGCACCCGCGCCGGCGTCATCAAGACCACCTTCACCGAGGAGACCGAGACCGACCTGTTCGGCGAGCAGGCCGTGCTCTGCGGCGGCACCTCGCAGCTCGTCCAGTACGGCTTCGAGACCCTCGTCGAGGCCGGCTACCAGCCCGAGATCGCCTACTTCGAGGTGCTGCACGAGCTCAAGCTCATCGTCGACCTCATGTGGGAGGGCGGCATCGCCAAGCAGCGCTGGAGCGTCTCCGACACCGCCGAGTACGGCGACTACGTCTCCGGCCCGCGCGTCATCGACCCGCGCGTGAAGGAGAACATGAAGGCCGTCCTCGGCGACATCCAGAGCGGCGCCTTCGCGAAGCGCTTCATCGGCGACCAGGACGCGGGCGGACCCGAGTTCCAGGAGCTGCGCGCCAAGGGCGAGAAGCACCCGATCGAGGAGACCGGCCGCGAGCTGCGCAAGCTCTTCGCCTGGAAGCAGACCGACGAGGACTACACCGACGGCAGCGTCGCGCGCTAGTCGCACCGCGTCGACCGGGGGAGCCCCGGTCCGACGAGGGACCCGTCCACCGGGATCCCCTCGCCGGGCCGGGGCTCCTCCGCGTCCGGGGCGCGCCTACCGCTCGAGCTCGCGGACGAGACGGCGGAGACCGCCCTTCGGCGGGACGAGGACGGGGTCCGGCCACCGGGGCGAGAGGTGGTCGCCGAGCGTCACCCGGCGCAGCTTGCGGCCGACGAGGGGGAGGACCCAGTCGGCCGCCCAGCGGCGCTGCTCGCGCAGCCGTGCGCGGAGGCGGAGCGGCTCGGGAGCGTCCCAGGGCCCGGTCGAGATCGTGTGCGGCACGCCGAGCGCGTCGAGCACGCGGCCGGCCAGGACGCGGTGGCCGCGCTTGGAGAGGTGCATCCGGTCGGGCGACCAGAGCACGGGGGAGTGGAACTCCCGCATCGCCCAGTAGTCGACGAGGATCGCGCCCCGCTCGCGGGCGATCCGGCGGACGGCGCTGTTGTAGAGGTGGTTGCGGCGCAGGAACATCCGCGGGGCGGGCAGTCCCGGGATGTCGACGCCGGTGAAGAGCACGAGGGAGGCGCCGGTGGTCGCGAGCGCGTCGACGAGCGCCTCGTAGCGGGTGATCAGATCGACGGTGTCGGTGCCGAGGTCGAGGATGTCGTTGCCGCCGGCGTACAGCGTGATCAGGGTGGGGCGGAGCGCGAGGCCGGGCGCGAGCTGGTCCTCGGTGATCTGGGCGAGGCGCTTCGAGCGGACGGCGAGGTTCGCGTACTCCCAGCCCGGCTCGGCCTTCGCCAGGCGCTCGGCGACGCGGTCGGCCCAGCCGCGCACCCCGTTCGGCAGGCGCGGGTGCGGGTCGCCGACCCCCTCCGTGAAGGAGTCGCCGAGGGCGACGAAGCGGCGGCGGCGGTCGTCCATCCGCTCAGCCTCGCCCCCGGGGGAGGACGCGGGGTGTCCGCCGGGTGTCGGGGAGGCGGCGGCGGGCTCCGAGCCTCCTGCGAGGTGCGCGCGGCTAGGGTGTTGCGGTGATCGAAGGTGGACCGGGCCGCTCCCCGGAGGACGACGACGCGGCGAACCCGCCGGCAGACCGCGGGCCGGACGCCCGCCCGGAGGACGACGCGGACGACGAGGCCCTGGAGTGGGCGGGCGAGGGCGCGGACCCGACGCTCGCCGCGGGGACGGCGCGCGTGCGCCGGACGCCCCGCACGGTCGCGGGGGCGGGCCCGGCGGACGACGGCTCGGACGACGACGACTCCGAGGACGAGGACCCCGACGACGAGGCCGCGTCCTCGTCCGCTCTGCTGATCGCCGCGGGCATCGCGGCCGGCCTCTACCTCCTGTACGCCATCGCCTGGGCGATCACGGCGACGCGGCAGTCGCCGGTCGCCGCGGCCGGCTTCGCGGGCGATGCGCTCGGCGGCGCCCTCTACTCGTTCGGGCTCTGGCTGGCGGTCCTGGCGCCGCCGGTGTGGTTCGCCGTGGTGCTCCTCGCCACCCGCGACTCCCAGGTGCGCACCCGCGTGCTCTGGCTGGTCGCCGGACTCGTCCTCCTCGCTCCGCTGCCGTTCCTCAAGGGGGCCTGATGACCGACTCGACCCGGGCCACCCTCGGCGGGACCGGCCGGCGCGACCGGCCCGGCCGTCGCCTGGCCGCTTCCGTCCTCGTCGCCGTGGTGTTCGCGCTCTTCTTCGCCTGGGACGTCTGGGAGGCGGTCGGCAACCTGATCGGCCTGCGCAGCTACGCGGCCTCCCTCGGCACCGACCTGGATCCGACGGGCTGGGCGGTGCTCCTGCTCGGCCTGGTGCTGCCGGTCGCCTGCTTCGTCGCCGCCGTCCTGCTCGGCCGCCGCCGGGGGCTCCCGGCGCGCGTCGGACTGCTCGCGGCGGCCCTCTGCCTCTCGGCGGCGCTCTCGCTCGACGTGCAGCTCGTCCTCGGCGTCGAGAGCCTGGTCTCGCTGAGCTGACCGGCGGCGTCACACGGCGCGGGGCGCGCGCACCCCTCCGCTACAGTGTCGGGGGGCTGCCGACGCCCCCGCCTCGGTGCCCGCTCCGTCCCCTCTCCGAAGGAAGCGCCTCTCGTGACAAAGCCGGTCGTCCTGATCGCCGAAGAACTCTCGCCCGCCACCGTGGACGCGCTCGGTCCCGACTTCGAGATCCGCTCCGTGGACGGCACCGACCGCCCGGCGCTGCTCGAGGCCCTCGCCACGGCGCACGCGATCCTCGTGCGCTCCGCGACGCAGGTCGACGCGGAGGCGATCGCCGCGGCCCCCTCGCTCCAGGTGATCGCCCGCGCCGGTGTGGGTCTGGACAACGTCGACATCACCGCCGCGACCGCCGCGGGGGTCATGGTCGTGAACGCACCGACCTCGAACATCATCTCGGCCGCCGAGCTCACCGTCGGCCACATCCTGAGCCTCGCCCGCCACATCCCCGCCGCCCACAGCGCGCTCGCGCAGGGCCTCTGGAAGCGCTCGAAGTACACGGGCGTCGAGCTCTACGAGAAGACCGTCGGCATCATCGGCCTCGGCCGCATCGGCGCGCTGATCACCGCGCGCCTGCAGGCCTTCGGCGTGAACGTCGTCGCCTACGACCCCTACGTGACCAGCGCCCGCGCGCAGCAGCTCGGCGTCACGCTCCTCTCCCTGGAGGAGCTGCTGGCCGAGAGCGACTTCATCACGATCCACATGCCGAGGACCCCCGAGACGACGGGCATGATCTCGGACGATCAGCTGGCGCTGATGAAGCCGTCGGCGTTCATCGTGAACGTGGCCCGCGGCGGCCTCATCGACGAGGACGCGCTGCACCGCGCGCTCGTCGCGAAGACCATCGCCGGCGCCGGACTCGACGTGTTCGTGAAGGAGCCGCCGACCGGATCGCCGCTGCTCGCCCTCGAGAACGTGGTCGTCACTCCGCACCTCGGGGCCTCGACCGACGAGGCGCAGGAGAAGGCCGGCGTCTCGGTCGCCCGCTCGGTGCGCCTCGCGCTCTCGGGCGAGCTCGTGCCGGACGCCGTGAACGTCGCCGGCGGCGTGATCGACGAGTACGTGCGCCCCGGCATCCCGCTGGTCGAGAAGCTCGGCCAGGTCTTCTCGGGCCTCGCGGACTCGCCGGTCACCTCCATCGACGTCGAGGTGCGCGGCGAGCTCGCCGGCTACGACGTGAAGGTCCTCAAGCTGGCGGCTCTCAAGGGCGTGTTCACCAACGTGGTCTCGGAGACGGTGTCCTACGTCAACGCGCCGGTGCTCGCGGAGCAGCGCGGTATCGAGGTGCGCCTGATCACCGAGCCGGTCTCGGACGAGTACCGCAACGTGATCACGCTGCGCGGCGCGCTCTCGGACGGCTCGCAGATCTCGGTCTCGGGCACGCTGACCGGCACCAAGCAGGTCGAGAAGATCGTCGCGATCAACGGCTACGACGTCGAGGTCCCCCTCGCGAAGCACCTCGTCGTCATGAGCTACGTCGACCGCCCCGGGATCGTCGCGGTCTACGGCCGCGAGTTCGGCGACGCCGCGGTCAACATCGCGGGCATGCAGATCGCGCGCACCGAGGCGGGCGGCAAGGCGCTCTCGGTGATCACCATCGACTCTCCCGCCCCCGACGGCCTGCTCGAGAAGGTCCGCGTCGCGATCGACGCCGACCTCATGCAGGAGATCGACATCACCGAGCAGTGAGCACGCGGCGGTTCGCTCAGGTCGACGTCTTCGGCGCCGCGCCGTTCCGGGGCAACCCGGTGGCGGTCGTCGTCGACGGCGACGGCGTGGGCGACGCCGCGATGGCGGAGTTCGCGCGCTGGACGAACCTGTCCGAGACGACCTTCCTCCTCCGCCCGAGCGACCCCGCGGCCGACTACCGGCTGCGGATCTTCACGCCGGGCGGGGAGCTGCCCTTCGCCGGGCACCCGACCCTCGGGAGCGCGCACGCCTGGCTCGCGGCCGGAGGGACGGCCCGCGCGGCGGGGGAGCTCGTGCAGGAGTGCGCCGCGGGTCTCGTCCGACTGCGGGTGACGGAGGAGGGCATCGCCTTCGCCGCCCCGCCCCGCCGGCGGACCGGACCGGTCGACGAGGCGACGCTCGAGCGGGTGGCCGCGGCTCTGCGGATCCCGCGCGCGGAGATCCTCGATCACGAGTGGGTCGACAACGGTCCCGGCTGGCTGGCCGTGCGGCTCGCGTCGGCGGAGCAGGTCCTCGCGCTGCGGCCGGACCAGGCTCTCCTCGCCGGGCTCTCCGTCGGCGTCGTGGGCGAGCATCCGGCGGGAGGCGAGTGCGCGGTCGAGGTGCGGGCGTTCATCCCCGACGCCGGTGTGTCCGAGGACCCGGTGACGGGGAGCCTCAACGCGGGGATCGCCCAGTGGCTGATCGGCAGCGGCGTGCTGCCCGAGCGCTACACGGCCGCCCAGGGGGCGGCGCTGGGCCGAGCCGGGCGCGTGCGCGTCGAGAGCACGGACGGCGCGATCTGGATCGGCGGCGCGACGGTGACCCTGATCGACGGGGTCGTCGAGCTGTAGCGGGTCCGCCGGGGGCGGCGCGGCTCAGCTCCCGAGGAGGCGCTGGACGACCGCGAGGACGTCCTCGGCCTCGCCGCGCGACGGCGAGCCCGTGGGGAGCAGGGCGGAGTTGTAGTAGAGCCCGTCGCTCATCAGGACGATCGCCCGGGCGACGAGCGGGTCGCCCACGGCGTCGGCGACCACCTCGTTCCAGCTGTCGTGGATCCGCGCGAGGCCCCCGCTGGCGCGCTCGTCGTGCCCCTGCGCGATGCGCGACACGGCGAGGATCGTGCGGTCGAAGGCCGAGTCGGCGGCGAAGGAGGTGCGCAGCAGGTAGGCGACCACGCCCTCGGGAGCGGCGAGGCTCTGCGCGACGTCCGCCTCCCGCCGCGCGTCGAGGCGCTGCAGGAGCCCGTCGACGAGGGCGTCCTTCGAGGGGAAGTGGTAGAGCAGCCCGCCCTTGGAGACTCCGGCCTCGCGGGCGACGGCGTCGAGGGTCGCGGCGCGCTCGCCCTGCTCGATGAGGAGCTGCTCGAACGCGTCGAGGACGCGGTCGCGGGCGGGGGCAGGAGGCACGGCGACCATCCTACGGCGGATCAGTGGCGACTGTACCGGCCGGACGGTATACTCTCTCCGTTCTCCTCTGAAAGGTCGTCCCCGTGTCCGCGCGCACCGCTCCCGTCTCCACCCACGACACCGCCGGCGCCGCCGACAGGGTCGGGCGACGCGCCTGGGTGGCGCTCGCGGTGCTGATGCTCCCGGTGCTGCTGGTCTCGGTCGACAACACGGTGCTGAACTTCGCGCTCCCCTCGATCGCCGAGGATCTGGGCCCCTCCGGCACCGAGCTGCTGTGGATCGTCGACGCCTACCCGCTGGTGCTCGCGGGCCTGCTGGTGGCGATGGGCAGCCTCGGCGACCGCGTCGGGCGGCGGCGCCTCCTGCTGGTCGGCGCGGTCGGCTTCGCCGCCGTCTCGGTCGTGGCCGCGTTCGCTCCCACCGCCGCGGCGCTCATCGGCGCCCGCGCGGCACTGGGCTTCTTCGGCGCGATGCTGATGCCCTCGACGCTCTCGCTCCTGCGCAGCGTCTTCCCCGACCGCGACCAGCGCCGCCTCGCGATCGCGATCTGGGCGACCGGCTTCGCCGTGGGCTCGGGCATCGGCCCGCTGGTCGGCGGCGTGCTGCTCGAGCACTTCCCCTGGGGGTCGGTGTTCCTGCTCGCGGTGCCCGTGCTGCTCCCGCTGGTCGTCCTGGTGCCGATCCTGGTGCCGGAGTCGCGCGACCCGCAGCCCGGCCCGGTCGACGTGGTCAGCATCCTGCTGTCGCTGGCGACCATGGCGCCGGTCGTCTACGCGGTGAAGTCCTTCGCCGAGCACGGGATCGACGCGGTCGGCGTCGCGGCGCTCGTCGTGGGCGTCGTCTCGGGAGTTCTGTTCGTCCGCCGCCAGCAGCGCCGGGCCTCGCCGATGCTCGATCTCTCGCTCTTCCGCCGCGGCTCGTTCAGTGCGGCGATCGTGGTCAACCTCCTCAGCGTCACCGCGCTGGTCGGCGGGCTCTTCTTCCTCTCGCAGCACCTGCAGCTCGTGGTCGGGCTCTCGCCCCTGGAGGCGGGCCTCGTGCTCGTGCCGGGCCTCGCCGTGATGATCCTGGCCGGGCTCGGCGTGGTGCCGATCGCGCGCCGCGTCGCTCCGCGCCTCGTCGTCCCGGCCGGACTGCTGGTCTCGGCCGTCGGGTACATCCTGCTGGCCCTCGGCAGCGGGGCGCCCGGAGGAGCGTCCGCGCTCACCGTCGCCGTCGCCTTCGCGTTCCTCGGCCTGGGCATCGGTGCGGCCGAGACGGTGTCGAACGAGCTGATCCTGGCCAACGCGCCCGCCGACAAGGCCGGTGCGGCCTCCGCCGTCTCCGAGACCGCCTACGAGCTCGGTGCCGTCCTCGGCACCGCGACGCTCGGCACGGTCCTCACCGCCGTGTACCGCGGGGGAGTCGTGCTGCCCGAGGGCCTCGACGCCGCGCAGGCGCAGCGGGCCGGGGAGACCCTCGGCGGCGCCGTCTCGGTCGCCGGCGAGCTGCCCGCCGACTCCGCCGCGAGCCTCGTCGCGTCGGCGAGCGCGGCGTTCGACTCGGGCGTCGGCTGGTCGGCCTGGCTCGGTGTCGTCCTCGTGCTGGCCGCCGCCGCGGTCGGCGCCTGGCGCCTCCGCCGGAGCTGACGCTCCTCCTCTCCTCCCGAGGGAGGCCGCCCGGGACGCGCAGCGACTCCCGGGCGGCCCCTCGCCCGCCCGGCGGGGCGCGTGCCCCGGACCGCGGCGCGGGCGGGCCGCGAGTACGCTGGGGGGACTCCGACCCCGTACGCCTGAGGACCGCCATGCCCCGCACCGTGAAGCTCGCCGTCATCCCCGGAGACGGGATCGGGCCCGAGGTGACCGCCGAGGCCGTCAAGGTCCTCGACGCCGTCACCGCCGACTCCGACCTGGTGCTCGAGACGACCACCTTCTCGCTCGGCGCCGCCCGCTACCTCGAGACCGGCGACGTCCTCACCGACGAGGACCTCGCGGCGATCGCGGGGCACGACGCGATCCTCCTGGGCGCCGTCGGCGGAGCACCGGGCGACCCGCGCCTCCGAGACGCGAACATCGAGCGCGGGCTGCTCCTGCGGCTGCGCTTCGAGCTCGACCACTACGTCAACCTGCGGCCCACCCGTCTCTACGCGGGCGTCGCCTCGCCGCTCGCGGCTCCCGGCGAGGTCGACTTCGTGGTCGTCCGCGAGGGCACGGAGGGGCCCTACGTCGGCACCGGCGGCTCGATCCGGCAGGGCACCCCGCACGAGGTCGCCAACGAGGTGTCGGTCAACACCGCCTACGGCGTCGAGCGCGTCGTCCGCCACGCGTTCGAGCTCGCCCGCACGCGCCGCTCCCGGCTGACGCTCGTCCACAAGACGAACGTCCTCGTCTTCTCCGGCTCGCTCTGGAAGCGGATCGTCGACGAGGTGGGGGCCGCCTTCGAGGACGTGGCCGTCGACTACCTCCACGTGGACGCCGCCACGATCTTCCTCGTGACCGACCCTGCTAGGTTCGACGTCATCGTCACCGACAACCTCTTCGGCGACATCCTGACCGATCTGGCCGGCGCGATCAGCGGCGGCATCGGACTCGCGGCCTCGGGCAACATCAACCCCGACGGCGCGTTCCCCAGCATGTTCGAGCCGGTCCACGGATCCGCGCCCGACATCGCCGGACGGCAGCTCGCCGACCCGACCGCCGCGATCCTCTCGGCCGCGATGCTGCTGGACCACCTCGGCCGGAGCGACGAGGCCGCCCGCGTCACCGCGGCCGTGACCGCCGACATCGAGTCGCGCGACGGCACCCCGCGCTCCACGGCCGCGATCGGCGACTCCGTCGTCGCCCGCCTCCGCTGATCCCCCGCAGAAGGACACCACCACGATGAGCACCGACTCCGCCCCCGCCGACCTCGCGTTCGAGGTGACCGCCGCCCCCGCGCCCCGCTCCGCCGAGGAGCGCGCCCGGATCCTCGCGAACCCCGGCTTCGGCATGCACTTCACCGACCACATGGTCGGCCTCCGCTGGACCCGCGCGGACGGCTGGCACAGCGCCCGCGTCGAGCCCTACGGCCCGCTCGCGCTCGACCCCGCCGCCGCCGTCCTGCACTACGCGCAGGAGATCTTCGAGGGGATGAAGGCCTACCGCCACGAGGACGGCTCCGTCTGGACCTTCCGCCCGGAGGCGAACGCGCGCCGCCTGCAGCGCTCGGCCCGCCGTCTCGCGCTGCCGGAGCTCCCGACGGACCTCTTCGTCGAGTCGCTGCGGCAGCTGATCGCGGTCGACGGCGACTGGGTCCCCTCGGAACCGGAGACCAGCCTCTACCTGCGCCCGTTCATGTTCGCGCAGGAGGCGTTCCTCGGCGTGCGCGCGGCCGAGGACGTCGGCTACTACGTGATCGCCAGCCCCGCCGGCGCCTACTTCTCGGGCGGCGTCGCCCCCGTGTCGATCTGGCTCTCCACCTCCTACGCCCGGGCGGGCAAGGGCGGCACGGGAGCGGCGAAGACGGGTGGCAACTACGCCTCCTCCCTCCTCCCGCAGCAGGAGGCCTACAGCCACGGCTGCGCGCAGGTCCTCTTCCTCGACTCGCAGGAGTCGCAGTGGATCGAGGAGCTGGGCGGCATGAACGTGGTGCTGGTGAAGAAGGACGGCACGCTGGTCACTCCGGAATCGGACTCGATCCTCGAGGGCATCACGCGCGACAGCGTCCTGCAGCTCGCCGAGGACCGCGGCCACCGCGTCGAGCGGCGCCGCGTGAGCATCGACGAGTGGCGCGACGGAGTGGCCTCCGGCGACGTGGTCGAGGTGTTCGCCTGCGGGACCGCCGCCGTGATCACCCCGATCGCCGAGCTCAAGGGCGAGGGCTTCTCCGTCGGCCGCGAGGGCGCGCCCGCCGGGGAGCTCACGATGTCGCTCCGCGAGGAGCTGACCGGCATCCAGTACGGACGCCGCGAGGACACGCACGGATGGATGACGAGGCTGGACGCATGAAGATCGCACGATTCGCCACGCAGCGCGACGGGGACAACGGGGGAGCGATCCACTTCGGGATCGTGGACGAGGACGACCTGGTCGTGCTCGCCGGCGACCCGATGTTCGCCGGGTTCGACACCACGGGGGAGCGCATCCCGATCGCGGAGGCGAAGCTCCTCGCGCCGGTGATCCCGCGCTCCAAGGTCGTCGGCATCGGGAAGAACTACGCCGACCACGCGGCCGAGATGGGCGGCGACGCCCCGGCGGAGCCGCTGGTGTTCCTCAAGCCGAACACGTCGGTCATCGGCCCGGACGAGGCGATCGTCCTCCCCGAGGACAGCCAGCAGGTGGAGTTCGAGGGCGAGCTGGCGATCGTGATCGGCGCCGTGGCCCGCAACGTCCGCGCGGAGGACTACGAGGACGTGGTCTTCGGGTACACGATCGCCAACGACGTCACCGCGCGCGACCTCCAGCGCTCCGACGGCCAGTGGGCGCGGGCGAAGGGCTACGACACATTCTGCCCGCTCGGTCCGGTCATCGAGACCGAGTTCGTCTGGAACGAGAGCGCGATCGAGACGCGCGTCAACGGGCGCGTGCAGCAGTCGGGCAGCACCGGCGACATGATCCACGGGGTGCCCGAGCTCGTGGCCTACGTCTCGCGCATCTTCACGCTGCTCCCCGGGGACGTGATCCTCACCGGGACGCCCGCCGGCGTCGGGCCGATCGCGAACGGCGACACCGTCGCGGTGGACGTCGAGGGCATCGGCACGCTGTTCAACCCGGTGGTCGTCCGGCGCTGAGCCCGGGCCCTCCTCCGCGGAGGGACGAGCGCCTCCGGCCCGCAAGGATCCTCGGATCCGGCGGGCCGGACGCGTCCGAGCGGGACGTCAGTCGGCGCTCGCCGGGTCGCTGCCGACCGCGCCCTCGGTCTCGTCCGGCAGGTCGGCGTCGCCGGAGACGGTGTCCCCTCCGCTGTCGCCGTCGGTCACGGCGTCCGTGACACCGCGGTCGATCGCGGTGCCCCCGGGAGCGGCCCCCGCGGCGGAGGCGTCGGCCGCGTCCTCGCCGGGCAGCACCGTCTGCGCGCCGCCGGTGTTCGGGACGGCGTCGCCGCCGGATCCGGGAAGGTCCTCGTTCACGTTCTGGTCGGCCATGTCGGCTCCTCTCGTCGGGGCTCCAGCCCAGCACGCGACGGGCCCCTCCGCAGGACGTTGACAGCGCGGGGGCGAGGGGGCAGAGGCGGGCCGCGAGGCCGGGCGACGCGCCTTCACCGTGCTCCCCGGCGCTGTCAAGCGGACTGCCTCCGGGGCCGTCTGGTCGTAGCGTCGAGCTATGAACTCCTCCCGCACCGACTCTGTCAGCCGCATCGCTCGGGAGGACTTCGGCTGGTCGTCGCTGCTCCCCGGTCAGCGCGAGGCGATCGAGTCGGCGGCCTCCGGGCGCGACACGCTGCTGGTGCTGGCGACGGGCGGCGGCAAGTCCGCGGTCTACCAGATCGCCGGAGCCGAGCGCGGCGGCGTCGTCCTGGTCGTCTCCCCGCTCGTCGCCCTGCAGGCCGACCAGCTCGCCGCGATCGAGGCGGCTCCGGCGGCCCCGCCCGCCGTCGCGATCAACTCCTCCCAGGGCGCCGCGGCCGTCGCCCGCGCCTGGGACCGGATCGACGAGGGCGGCCCGCTCTACGTGCTCCTGGCGCCCGAGCAGCTCGCCAAGCCCGAGAACGTGGCGCGTCTGGCGGCCGCGGGGGTGTCGCTCCTGGTCGTCGACGAGGCGCACTGCGTCTCCTCCTGGGGCCACGACTTCCGCCCCGACTACCTCCGCCTGGCCGATGTGCGCGGCGAGCTCGGTGATCCGCCGGTGCTGGCGATGACCGCCACCGCCTCCGGGCCGGTGCGCGACGAGATCATCGAGCGCCTCCGCATGACCGACCCCGAGATCCAGGTGCACGGCGTCGACCGTCCGGAGATCCGGCTGGTGGTGCACCGCCACGAGAGCGAGAACGAGAAGCGCGCCGCCGTGGTCGAGGAGGCCCGCAGCTGGACGGCTCCGGGCCTGGTCTACGTCGCCACCCGCAAGGAGACGGAGGCCTACGCGGCCGACATCGCGGCGGAGGGGCGCCGGGTCGCGGCGTACCACGCCGGGCTCAAGGTGTCCGAGCGCAAGGTCGTGCACGAGCAGTGGCGCGCCGGCGAGCTCGACGTCGTCGTCGCGACCTCGGCCTTCGGGATGGGCATCGACCGGGCCGACGTCCGCTTCGTGCTGCACGCGACGACCACCGAGTCGCTCGACGCGTACTACCAGGAGATCGGCCGCGCGGGCCGCGACGGCGAGCCGGCCACGGGCGCGCTGCACTACCGCGCCGAGGACCTGGGTCTCCGCCGCTTCTTCGCCAAGCGCTCGGTCGACAAGGCCGCGCTGCGCGTGATCTGGGCGGCCGTCTCGGAGCAGCCGGGGCTCGACTCCGCGGCTCTCGCGAAGGAGCTGGGGAAGCCGGCCCGCACGATCGCCCGGATCGTCAACGATCTCGCGGACGCGGGGCTGGTGGAGACCGGGTCCGGTCTGCGCGCCACGCGCGAGGCCTCGGGCGACGAGGCCGTGCACGCGGTGAAGGAGGCTCTGGCCTCCCGCGAGCGGATCGCGGAGTCGCGCCTGTCGATGATGCGCGCCTACGCGGAGACCAGCCAGTGCCGCCGCCGAGTCCTGCTGGACTACTTCGGCGTGGAGTCGGCCGAGTGGTGCGGCAACTGCGACGGCTGCGAGCGGCACGAGGCGAGCGGCGAGACCGTCGAGGCGCCCGTGGACGCCCCTCTGAGCGTCGACGAGTCGGTGGAGCACCGCGAGTGGGGCGCCGGCACCGTGATGAGCGTGGAGGCCGACCGGGCGACGATCTTCTTCGAGTCCGAGGGCTACAAGGTGCTGTCGTTCCAGGCGCTCGAGTCCGGCGTCCTGCGCGAGCGCGAGCACGCCTCCGCCTGACCCCGGCTCTCCGCGCCGGCCGGTCGCCGGTCGCGGGACGCCGCTCCGGTACGGCAGGCACGGCGTGCCGTGCACCGGAGCGGCGTCCCGCGGAGGGGGTCAGACCTTCGAGACGGCCGAGCTCACGTCGGTGGGCTTCTCGTAGTCGCCGTCCGGGATCGCACGGAGGGCCTCGAGGACGTCGCCGTCCGCGCCCTCCTTCTCCGCGGTCTCGACGATCGTGTCCTTCGAGGCGGGGTAGTCGATGCCCGAGAGGTACTTCTGGATCTGGATCGGGTTGGGTGCGTCCATCGTGCTGTCCTTTCGTCGCCTTGCTGAGTGTTACGAGTGCTCTTCGGCGAAGAGCCGGTCGAAGGCGTCGACGCGCCGGTCGGTGACCGTCGTGGGCGTCTCGAGGTGCACGGCGCCGCTGGGCACGAGGCCCGCGCCGCCGAAGCGCTCCATGACGCGCCACTGCGCGGCGACGTCCTCACCGCTGTGCTCCGGGGGCAGCTGCTCCCAGAAGTCGAAGCCGCCGACGGCCAGGAGGGCGTCGCGGCGGTAGAGGACGCACGCGCCCAGCCAGGCGACCCGGTACGCGCGCCAGGCGCCCTCCGGGACGTCGAGGCGGGCGGCGACGTGCGTGAGATTCGCCGCGTTGTGCAGCGGCCAGCGCTCGAACTCAGGGGTTCCGCGCCGCACCCGCTCGGGCTCCACGCGCTCCTCCCAGGTCTCGAACGACTCGGTCTCGTGCGGGCGCACGTCCTCGAGGTAGGACAGGCCCTGCACCGCGGAGCCGACGAAGCCGCAGTCGAGGCGCTCGAGGGCCTCGTGCAGCCGCGAGAGCGTGCCCGGCTCGAGCCACACGTCGTCGTCGAGGAAGAGGACGGCCGGGGCGGTGGCGAGGGAGAGGAGGTAGTGCCTCTGCTCCGCGAGCCCGCGCCGGGGCAGGTGCCGGCGCACCACCGGAGCCCGGCCCTGCGCCTCCAGCACGCGCAGCATCGCGAGGATCGTCGGGTCGCTCTCGGCGACCGCGTTGTCGGACTGGTCGCTCACGATCACGCGGAAGGGCGGGTCGTCCTGGGCGGCGAGTCCGGCGAGCGTGGCGGCGAGCTCGGCACGGCGGCCGACCGTCGGCACCAGTACGTCGATCAGCGGCTGCCGGGGAGCCTCCGGGACCCCCCAGCGCCCGGACCACCGGCGGCTGGTCACGGCGCGGTCGATCGGATGCGCTGGACCATCTCGGTCGTGGAGTGCTCCGAGACGTAGCCGACCGTGGTGACGACGCCCCCGTAGGAGCGGACGACGGCCGCCTCCGCGAGCATGTCGGGGTTGTAGTCCCCGCCCTTCACGTAGACGTCGGGCTGCACGCGCTCGAGCAGCGGGATGGGGGTGTCTCCGCCGAAGAGAGTCACGTAGTCGACGCAGCCCAGCTCGGCGATCACACCCGCGCGGTCGCCCTCCGGGTTGATCGGCCGTCCCTCGCCCTTCAGCCGCCGGACGGAGTCGTCGTCGTTCACCGCGACCACGAGCACGTCGCCGAGCTCGCGGGCCTGGCGGAGGTAGGCGGTGTGGCCGCGGTGCAGGACGTCGAAGCAGCCGTTGGTGAACACCACGCGGCGACCGCGGCGCGACTGCTCCGCGAGGACCTCGACGAGGGCGTCCTCGCCGAGCACGACGGCGCCGGGAGCGGCGAGGGAGGCGAGCAGGTCGTCGCCCGAGCAGACGGAGGTACCGGGGCGCTGCACGACCACGTCGGCGGCGGCCTGCGCCAGATCGACGGCGGTGGCCAGGGAGCGGCCGGCGGCGAGGGCGAGGGTGGCGGTCGCGGCGAAGGTGTCGCCGGCACCGGATGCCTGCTTCTCCTCCGCAGGCTGAGCGAAGGTGCGGCTGACCGTGCCGTCGGCGTCGAGGGCGGTGGAGCCGTCCCGGTCGAGGGTGACCACGACGTGCCGGGCGCCCGAGCGGGCGCGCAGGTCGTCCGCCGCGTCGCGCACGGCGGCGGCCCGCTCCGTCCCGCGGCCGAGGGAACCGCCGAGCAGCCGCTCCGCCTCCTTGGCGTTCGGGGTGACGAGGTCCGGCCGGGCGAAGGCCCAGTCGGCGAGCTCGTGCGCGTCGATCACGAGGAGGCCGGGGCGCCCGACGGCGAGCAGGCGCTCGACGGCCTCGCGGAGGATCCCCGAGCCGTAGTCGCAGACCAGGACGGCGTCGGCGCCCGCGGCGGCCTCGGCGGCGGCACCGGCGAGCAGGGCCAGCTCGTCGTCGGCCGGGCGGTGCGGGCCGGAGTCGACGCGCAGCATCACGCTGTCGCCGCCGACCACGCGGGTCTTGATCGTCGTCGCGGCGCCGGTGCGGACGACCCGGGAGGTGTCCAGGCCGGCCCGCTCGAGCGCGCGCACGAGCCGGTCGCCCTCGGAGTCGCGACCGGCCACGCCGACCGTGCGGACGACGGCGCCCAGCGCGCGCAGGTTGGCGGCGGTGTTGGCGGCCCCGCCCGCGACGTCGACGACGTCCTCGAGCCGCAGGACCGGCGCGGGCGCCTCCCGCGTGACGCGCTCCGCCTCGCCGAGCCACCAGGAGTCGAGGATGAGGTCCCCGATCACGGCGACGACGGGCGGGCGCTCGTGGACGTGCGCCAGGAGGGCGCTCGCCCGCTGGAGCGCCGAGCCCTCGAGGCTCATCGCGCGCCTCCCGGCAGGACGGGCAGGCCGAAGTGCACGACCGTGGTGGTGGTCATCTCGTCGAGCAGCTCCGGGCCGTAGCCGAAGCCGGAGCCGGATGCTCCGCGGGGCTGGGCGCTGCCGCCCGGCGCTCCTCCGAAGACGCCGTTGACCTTGACGGTGCCGACCGGCAGCGTCGCCGCGGCGCGGTGCGCGTGCTCCATGTCGGCGGTGAGGATCGAGGCGGCCAGGCCGTAGGGGCTCGCGGCGGCCAGGTCCAGGCCCTCGTCGAAGGAGTCGACGACGCGGATCGGCGCGACGGGCCCGAAGGTCTCCTCCGTCATCACCAGCATCGACTCGGTGCAGTCGGCCAGGACGGTCGCGGGGTAGAAGGTGCCGTCCCCGGGAGTGCCGCCGGTGAGGGCGCGCGCGCCGCTGCCGAGCGCCTCCGTGACGTGCTCGTGGACGGCGTCGCGCATGCGGGCGTCGACGAGGCGGGGGAGAGGGCCCGCGCTCCAGCGGTCGGCCTCGGCGACCAGCGCCGCCGTGAACGCCTCGGCGATGTCGCGGTGCACGTAGATCCGCTCGACGGAGGTGCAGATCTGGCCGGCGTTGGCGAAGGCGCCCAGCGCGGCCTGCTCGGCGGCCCAGACCGGGTCGACGTCGCGGTCGACGACGAGCGCGTCGTTGCCGCCGTTCTCGAGGATCACGTGCGCGCCGGTGACGGCGGCGACCCGGGCGAGCGCGCGGCCGGTGGCGGTCGAGCCGACGTGGGCGAGGACATCGACGCCCTCGGTGCGCGCCAGCTCGTCGCCGACCGCCCCGTCGCCCTCGACCAGGGTCAGCACGCCCTCGGGCAGCGCCTCGGCGAGGATGCTCGTGAAGAGGGCGCCCGTGCCCGGGCTGCGCTCGCTCGGCTTGTGCACGACGACGTCCCCGGAGACGATCGCGGCGCCCAGGAGGCCCGCGGCGACGGCGACCGGGTCGTTCCACGGAGTGAGGGCGAGCACGACACCGCGCGGGTGCGGCAGGGCGAGATCGACGTTGAGGGCCCCTCCGCGCAGGCTCCTCCCGCGGTGCAGCGGGCCGAGCTCGGCGTACTGGAGCAGCGTGTCGACACCGGCGCGGACGCCGCCCAGGGCGTCGCCGGCGGGCTTGCCCGTCTCCTGCGTGTTGAGGTCGGCGAGCTCCTGCTCGCGCTCGGCCACGCGGTGGGCGGCGGCACGGAGCAGGGCGCCGCGCTCGGCGGGCGCGGTGGCGGCCCACGCGGGGAACGCGGTCCGCGCGCGGCGGACGGCGTCGGCGGCGGTCGTGGCGGGGGTCGTGATGTCGATGGTCACGGTCACCTCTCGGTCGGGGGCGCCCGCGGAGTGGCGGACGCATCCGTCCGGTACCCGGGTGGTGCGCGCCTAGACACGCCGCCTCCGGAATCCGCCCCCGGATCGGCGACGGGCTCGCCCCCGATCCGGTTTCGGATCGGCCCCGGCGGGGAAGTGGAGGAGTGCACCGTCCCCGGAGCGGCGCCCGCGCGCCCTCCGCACCTGAGAGGAACCCGTCGTGGTCGCCATCGCCCCCCTCCGAGAGCCTTTCGCCGGAGTCGAGAGGATCGCCGTCCTGCGCGGCGGCGGACTCGGCGACCTGCTGTTCGCGCTGCCCGCCGTCGACGCGCTCGCGGGCGCGTACCCCGGCGCCGAGATCACCCTGCTCGGGACGCCTGCGCACCGGGTCCTGCTTTCGGGCGTCGAGTCGCCGATCGCCGACGTCGAGATCCTGCCGGTGGCGCAGGGCGTCCGTGACGGCGAAGGGGAGGACCCCCGCGTCGTCGAGGACTTCACCGAGCGGATGCGCGCCCGCCGCTTCGACCTGGCCGTGCAGCTGCACGGCGGCGGGCGCTACTCCAATCCGTTCCTCCGGCGGCTCGGAGCGCGCCACACGATCGGCTCGCGCACCGACGACGCCGCGGAGCTCGAGCGGACGATCCCCTACGTCTACTACCAGCACGAGATGCTGCGGGCGCTCGAGATCGTCGGGCTGGCCGGGGCCGGAGCCGTCCGCCTGGAGCCCGTCCTGCCGGTCGACCCGGAGCGCCGCGACCGCCTGGCCGCGGCCCTGCCCGCGGGCGGCCCGCTCGTGCTGATCCACCCCGGAGCGACCGATGTCCGCCGCCGCTGGCCGAGTGCGTCGTTCGCCGAGGTGGCGACCGCTCTCCTCGCCGACGGGGCGCGAGTGCTGGTGGTGGGAGACGCCTCCGATGTGCCCGCCGCCGACGAGATCGTCGCCGGAGCGCCGGGAGCGGTCTCCTGGGCGGGCGTCGTGGACCTCCCGGACCTCGCTCCGCTGCTCTCGCTCGCCGACCTCGTGCTCGGCAACGACTCCGGCCCCCGCCACCTCGCCGCCGCGGTCGGTGCTCCGACGGTCGGCATCTTCTGGGTGGGCAACGCGATCAACGCGCAGCCCCTCGGACGGCAGCGCCACCGGGTGCAGCTGAGCTGGACCACCCGCTGCCCGGTCTGCGGCATCGACGTGACGCAGGTGGGCTGGACCGCTCCGCGCTGCGAGCACGAGCTCACCTTCGTCGACGACGTGCCGGTCGACCGCGTGCTCGAGGACGTCCGCGGAGTGCTCGCCTCCACCCGCTGAACCGCGAGATGCCACCTGTGGTGCTCGACATCGGCGTGTCGGCGTCACAGGTGGCATCTCGCAGCAGGGGGGATCCCGGGGTCCGCGTCAGCGGATCACGGCCAGGACGGCTCCTCCTCGTGCGTGATGACGAGCTCGCGGACCTCGCAGCCGCGCGGCTGGCCGAGGACGAACATGACGGCGTTCGCCACGTTCTCCGGGTCGTTCAGCAGCGCGTCCGGGCCCGGCTTGTACTGCTCGTCGCGGTCGTCGAAGAAGCGCGTCTTCATGCCCGACGGGATCAGCGTGGTCACTCCGATCTCGCCCTTGGTCTCGGCCGCGAGCGCGCGGGTGAAGCCGAGCACGCCGAACTTCGAGGCGCAGTACGCGGTCGCGTCCGAGACGGCCTTGATCGCGAGCGAGGAGGCGACGGTGACGACGCGGCCGTGGGTCTCGGTGAGGAAGGGCAGCGCCGCCCGGACGACGGCCGCGGTGCCGAGGAGGTTGACGGAGATGACGCGCTCCCACTCCTCCGGCTCCACATCGACGAGGCGGCCGCAGCGGTCGATGCCGGCCGCGGTCACGACGGCGTCGAGCCCGCCGTGCTCGCGGGCGATCTCGACGACCGCCTTCTCGGCCTCGCGGGTCTTCGCGACGTCGACCTGGTAGGCGGCGACGCCCTCCTTCACCGACGAGACGTCGCGGTCGAGCACGATCGGGGTGCCGCCGGCGGCGGTGACCGCGGCGGCGACGGCCGCACCGAGCCCGGAGGCTCCTCCGGTGATCAGGACGCGGCCGATGGGGGTGGGAGTGGTGCTCATGGTTTCCTTCCGGGGGTGGTCTGCGGGCCTCGTGGGCCGCGGGTCAGCCGACGCGCGCGAGCGCGGCGGCGAGATGGGTGGTCGAGCGGCCCGGGTGGTACGGCACGGTCAGGACCCGGCCGCCCCACTCCGCCACCGTCGCCGTCTCGGGGAGGGACTCGGCGGAGTAGTCGCCGCCCTTCACCCAGACGTCGGGGCGGATGCGGCGCAGCGCCTCGTCCGGCGTGTCCTCGCCGAAGACCAGCACGGCGTCGACGCACTCGAGCGCGAGCAGCAGGTCGACGCGGTCGTCCTCGGGGATGATCGGCCGCGCCGCGCCCTTGAGGCGCCGGACGGAGTCGTCCGAGTTGAGGCAGACGATCAGGCAGTCGCCGAGAGCCCGTGCTGCGGAGAGGGTGCGGGCATGGCCGGCGTGGAGCAGGTCGAAGCAGCCGCCCGTCGCGACCACCGTTCCTCCTGCCGCGCGGACGGACTCGGCGACGCGCAGGGCGTCCACCCCGCCGCCGTGGAGGGGTGCGGGGTCGGCGGGAGCGGAGAGGGAGGCGACCCCTCCCGCGAGGAGGTAGGCGCCGGCTGCGGCGACCGCCGCCTGCACCGCCTCCGACGTGCTCGCACCCTCGGCGAGGGCGACGGCGGCGGAGGCGGCGAACCGGTCGCCCGCGCCGCACGGGTCGGTGGGCGGCACGGCGACGGCCGGTGCGACGACCGGGACGCCGGCGCCGCGGGAGCGCAGCAGGGCGCCGGAGGATCCCATCGTCACGGTGACCGCACCGCAGCCCCAGCGCTCGAGGAGGGTGGTCGCGGCGGACTCGGCGCGCGTCACTCCGCGGCCGACGGCTCCCGAGAAGGCGGTGGCCTCGGCCAGGTTCGGGGTGGCGAGGGAGGTGGCGGCGACCGGCTGGGAGCCCCGCGGGTGCGGATCCCACACCAGCGGCACGGTGAGCGCGTCGAGCGCCGTGCGGAGCGACGGCTCCTCGGTCAGGCGGCGGCCGTAGTCGGCGACGATCACGGCGTCGGCGTCGGCGAGCGCGGCGAGCATCGCGTCGGTGACGCCGGGGACGGGCGGCGTCTCGCAGCCGCGGTCGATCCGCACGACGGCCTGGCCGGAGGCGGCGACGCGGGTCTTCACCGGCGTCGGCGCTCCCGAGGGCCCGGCGACCAGGCGGACGCCGGACAGCTCGGCGCGCAGCTCCGCCACGTCCGGATCCGAGTCCTCGGCGAGCGCGGTCACCAGCGTCACCTCGTGCCCGTCGCGGGCGAGCATCCGGGCGACGAGCCCGGCACCGCCGGCGCGGGCGCTGCGGGCCGACACGTCGACCACGGGGACGGGGGCGTCCGGGCTCAGCCGCTCGGCGGGTCCGGAGAGGTCGACGTCGAGCATCACGTCGCCGACGACGACGAGGCGCAGGCGGCTCACGAGGCGGCCGCCGTCCGCGCGCGGATCCGGTGCTCGAAGGCCCGGCAGAGCGCGTGCACGAGCACCAGCTGCGCCTCCTGCACGTTGGAGCCGTGGCCCTCGAGGGCGATCGCCTCGTCGCAGAGCTCGGTGAGCGGGTTCGGCCCCTCGCCGGTCAGTGCCCACGACCGGGCGCCCGCCGCACGGGCGGCCTCCGCGGCGTGGAGGAGGTTCGCGCTGCGTCCGCTGGTGGAGAGCAGGACCACGACGTCGCCCGCCCGGGCGTGCGCGGTGACCTGGCGCGAGAACACGTGGTCGAAGCCGTAGTCGTTGCCGATCGCGGTCAGGCTCGACGTCTCGGCGTGCAGCGAGATGGCGGAGAAGGGGACGCGGTCGCCGTCGAAGCGGCCGACGAGCTCGGCGGTGAGGTGCTGCGCCTCCGCCGCGGAGCCGCCGTTGCCCGCGGCGAGCAGGCGCGCGCCGGAGTGCAGGCGGTCGGCGAGCTCGACGCCCCAGGCGGCGATCCTGTCGGAGTGGCGCTCCAGCTGCGCGACCGCGTCGAGCGCGCGCGCCACGTGGTCGTCGACGAGGCGCCGGGCGGCGTCGGCCGGGGTGTCCAGAACGGTGTCGATGGTCGCGGTGTCGATGGTCATCGTCGCGGAGCCGCCTTCCGGGTGGTGGGGGATGAGGGTGCGCTCGTGGCGCCGGTGAGGAGCGACTCGTCGCCGAGGCCGGCGAGGGTCGTGACGTAGGCGCGCTCGGTGTCGGCGGCGACGCGGTCCCAGGAGTAGCGGGACTCGACGCGCTCGCGGCCGGCGGCCCCGTAGGCGCGGGCGCGGTCGGGGTCCTCCAGCAGCGAGCCGAGGGCGGCGGCCAGGGCGACCGGATCGCGCGGAGGCACGTGGACCCCGGTGACGTCCTCGACCACGGTGTCGATCAGGCCGCCCACGGAGGAGGCGACGACCGGCACGCCGCAGGCCATCGCCTCGAGCGGAGTGATGCCGAACGGCTCGTACCAGGGCGCGCAGACCACGACGTCGGCCGAGCGGAGCATCGCGGGCATCTCGGTCTGCGAGAGCTGGCCGACGAAGTCGACACGGTCCGCGACGCCGAGGCTCTCGGCCACGCCGTGCAGCCGCTGGTACTCGGGGTCCGCCGTCAGCGCGTCGCCGGAGCCGGAGCCCCCGACCACGACGAGCTCGGCGTCGTGGCCGGCCGCGACCAGGTGCGCGAGCGCCTCGATCGCGATGCCCATGCCCTTGCGCGGCACCAGGCGTCCGATGGTCATCAGCCGCGAGCGCTCGCTGCGGGGCGCGACCGGGCCCTCGACCGAGAACCGGTCGATGTCGACTCCGCAGGGCACCACCGAGATGCGCGAGGTCGGCACGCCGAGCCCCTTGAGCTCGAAAGCCTCGTCCGAGCAGGTGGCGACGACGCCGTCGGCCTTCTGACCCACTCCGGGCTCGAGCCAGGCGCGCTCCTCGGGGCTGGTGTCGAGCGCGCCCTGCTGGCGGCGCTTGACCACGCCCAGCGCGTGGAAGGTGTGGAGGACGGGCACGCGCCGACCCGTGGCTCGCTCCACCCGCTCGGAGGCGTCGAGCGCGGCGACCCCGGACATCCAGAAGTGGCTGTGCACGAGGTCCGGCCGCTCCTGCAGCCACTCCTCGGCGAGGTCGACGGCGAAGTCGCCCATGAAGGGCAGCAGCTCGTCCTTGGACACCCGGCGCGGCGGTCCGGCGTCGATGTGCACGACCTCGACTCCCGAGGTGAAGGGCACGCGCCGGGGGAGGGAGGGGTCGTCGCGGCGGGTGTAGACGACGACGCGGTGGCCGCGGCGGGCGAGCGCGTCGGCGAGCGCCGCCACGTGGACGTTCTGGCCGCCGGCGTCGACGCCGCCGAGGGTCGCCAGCGGGCTCGCGTGCTCCGAGACCATGGCGATCGTCAGCGCGGGCGCGGCGGAGAGGTGCTGCTTCATCGGGTGCTCCCTTCCAGAGCGGGCTCCGGCGACCGGCGTCCGGGGAGGTCGGCGAGGACCTCGTCCCAGTCGCGGTGGAACCGGGCGAGGCCGTAGCGCGCGAGCGCGGCCTCGCGGGCGACGGCGCCGGCGCGGGCGGCGCGGTCCGGGTCCTCGACGAGCGCCCGGGCCGAGGCGACGAGGGCGTCGAGGTCGTTCGAGACTGCTCCGGCCTCGGGCGGGACGGCGCGCCCCGCCTCCGTCACGTCGAGCGCGACGACGGGCATCCCGAGGTGCATCGCCTCCAGCAGCGCGAGGCCGAGGGAGGTCCAGCGGAACGGGTGCAGGTAGACCCGGCGGCGGGCCAGGGCCGCGTGCATCGCCTGCGTGCGGACGTCGCCGAGGACCGTCACGTCCTCCAGGCCCGGCAGCTCGGCGAGCCGGTCGGTCTTCATCCCGAAGACGTCCAGCGGAGCGACGGCGCCGAAGCGGGGGAGCAGGTCGGTCCCCGCGACCCGGCCCCGGCGGACGGGCTCGTTGACGACCACGCCGAAGTGCGGCAGCTCGCCGGTGTAGAGGGGGCCCGGGTCGTGGATCCCGTGCTCGATCACCGTCGTCCGCGTCGATCCGGTGTCCCACATCAGGGCGTTGAAGTGGGTGACGTGGACGATCAGCAGGTCGTCGCGGTCGGCGAGCGGGTGGCGGTTGTCCGGCACGTCCCCGCGGGGGGTGTTGTGCTCCACGTAGACGGCGGGCACGTCGCGGCCGAGGCGTCGCCCGAGCAGGCGCTCGGCCTCGGCGAGCTCCTCGGGCCTCTGAAGGAGGACCGCGTCGACGTCGGCGTCGTGCAGCTCCTCGGGCGCGATCTCGACGGCGCTCGGCCAGTCGCGGCCGCCGGTGCCCAGGCCCCAGCCGTCGCGGGCCGGAGTCGTGGGGAGCAGGTAGGTGTGGGCGCCGCGGACGAAGGCGTCCGCCCAGCCGCCGTGCACGTGCCAGAGCAGGATCCTCATGCGATGGCCTCTCTCGGGGAAGTCGTGGGTCGGAGTCGGAGGGCGGCGGCGACCGCCTCCTCGGCGCTCACCCCCGCGAGGCAGGGATGGCCGGGGACGGGGCACACGCGGGCGCGCGAGCCGGCGCAGGGCGCCTCCTGGTCGCCGAGCAGCGCGACCGGGACGCCGTAGGGCGCCCAGCGCACGGCCGGGACGACCGGCGCGAAGAGGCTGACCACGGGGGTGCCGACCGCGGCGGCGAGGTGCGCGGGGCCGGTGTTGCCGCAGATCACGACCTCGGCGCCGGCCAGCACCTCGGCGGCGCCGGGGAAGTCCGTCGCCCCGCCGAGGTCGATGCCGCGGGAGCCCGCGACCTCGGCCGTGAGGGAGCGCTCGCCCGGGCCGCCGGTGACGACGACGGCGAGGCCCGCGTCCGCCAGCAGCTCGACGGCGCGGGCCGCGTTCGCCGCGGGCCAGGCGCGGGCGGGGACGGCTGCCCCGGGGTGCACGACCGCGTAGGGGCCGATCCCCTCGAGAGCGGCGGGCAGCACGCCCTCGCGGCGCACGCGGAGCCGTCCGTCGTCGCCGGCGGGCAGCGCGAAGCCGGCCGCCGCCGCGATCGCGAGCGCGCGCTCCGGCTCCGGCTGGTCCTCCTCGAGGGTCTCGCCCGGGACGAGGCGCACATCGAGCAGGGCGCCCGCGAAGTCGACCGAGGCGCCCGTGATGCGGGCGACACCGGCGAGGCGGAGAAGCAGGGCCAGCGGAAGCGGCGACTGGTGGAAGGAGGTGAGGATCACGGCCTCGTCCGGCGCGAACTCCTCGACGATCGCGCGCAGCTCGTCGACGAGCTCGGAGTCGACGGGGCGGGAGGCGTCGCCGATCCACGGGCACCACCAGGTGCGGACGGAGGAGGGACCCGGCAGCAGCGCGGCCGCGGGCGCTCCCTGCGGACCGCTCAACAGCAGCACCTCGGCGTCGGCCGCGATCGCGCGGACGGCGGGTCCGCACAGCAGGACGTCTCCCGCGCTGTCCAGGCGGGCGACGAGCACGCGGCGCCTCACTCGGCGTCCTCGTCGGGCTGCATCGCGAGCAGCAGCTCGACCGCCTCGAGGAGCGTCGCCGCCTGCAGCGGAGCGGCGTCCACCTCCTCGGCGCGGGTGATCGGAGTCGGCACCAGCACTCCACGGGCGCCGGCCGCGGCGGCGGCGCCGACGTCGGCCCCGATGTCGCCGATCACGGCGAGGGAGCGGGCCGGCAGTCCCAGCTGCTCGGCGGCGCCGAGCACCATGCCGGGCCGGGGCTTCCGGCAGGAGCAGCCGTCCTCCGGGCCGTGGGGGCAGAGCATCCACACGTCGAAGCCGCCGAAGAGCTCGTCCACGCGCCGGTTCACCGCGTCGGCCTGGCCGCGGTCGATGATCCCGCGGGCGATCCCGGACTGGTTGGTGACCACGCCCACGGCCAACCCCGCCTCGCGCGCCCGCTCGACCGCGGCGAGGGCGGTGGGCATCGGGGAGACCTGCGCCGGGTCGCCGTTGTAGGGCACGTCGACCACGAGCGTCGCATCGCGGTCGAAGAGGATCCCCCGCAGGCGCGGGGCCCTCGCGCGCTCGTCGGCGCTCCGGGAGGAGGAGTCGTTCACCTTCTCCTCGTACCCCTCGACCGGGGATGTAAACCCCCTTCCGGAGAAGTCGGTCCGTCCGGGCGCGTCGCTCGCATCTGCGGGCGGCGCGTCTGAGGTGCGCGCAGCGGGGTACGGGGACTCCGACAGGAAGGAGGCGCCGTGCGCGCTCTCACCGCCCCGGACGGGACTCCGGAGATCCTCGCGCTGCGCGCCCTCAAGCTCGGCGACCTGCTCGTCGCCGTCCCGGCGCTCAAGGCCCTGCGCCGCGGCTTCCCGGATCACCGGCTGATCATGGCGACCACGCCCTGGCTCGAGCCGATCGTCGACCTCGTCGAGGGCCTGGACGCGCTCGTGCCCACCCTCCGCGGACTCGACGACCCGCTGCCGATGGCCGCCGGCCGGGTCGAGCTCGGCGTGAACCTCCACGGCAACGGCCCGGAGTCGCGGCTGCGGCTGCGCGAGATCGCGCCCGAGCGCACGCTCGAGTTCCGCGTCCCGGCGCTGGACCCGGGCGCGGGCCCGAAGGACCCGCGGCCGCTCTGGATCGACGGCGAGCTGGAGCGCGCCCGCTGGGCCCGCCTGGTGAACTCGATCGGTCTCGACGCCGACCCCGAGGACGTCGCGATCGCCGTCCCCGAGGAGCCCGCCTCGGCCCCCGGAGCCGCCGTCGTGCACATCGGGGCCTTCTACGGCTCTCGCGAGTGGCCGGAGGAGCGCTTCGCCGCGGTGGCGCGCGCCCTCACCGCCGAGGGGCACCGCGTCGTCTACACCGGAGGCGCGAACGAGGCCGACCGCGCCCGCCGCGTCGCCGAGCTCGCCGGCACGGGCGAGGTGCTGGCGGGGGAGCTCACGCTCAGCGGGTTCGCCGCGGTCGTCGCGGCCGCCGAGGTCGTGGTGACCGTCGACACCGGGGCCGCGCACCTCGCCTCCGCGTACGGCGTCCCCTCGGTCGTGATCTTCGGTCCGGCCCCGCCCGAGGCCTGGGGCCCTCCGGCCTCGGGTCCGCACGTCGTGCTGACCGACGCCTCCCTCCGCCGCGGCGACGTCTTCTCCGCCGAGCCGGACCCGGCGCTGCTCGCGGTCCAGGTCGACGACGTCCTCGCCGCCCTCGCGTCGCTCCCGTCGCGTGCCGAGGCCCACCTCAGGCGGACTTCAGCCGCGTCGCCGGTCGGACCGGAGTGACCGTGGCCACGCGGGCCCGGGGAGCGCGCGGCTGATGGCTGCGCGAGGGGGCGCCGAGCCTGTCGGCGAGCTGCGCGAGGATCCGCCGCTGCAGGCGCGAGACCTGCATCTGTGTCGTTCCCAGCGCGTCGGCGATCTGCTGCTGGGTGCGCTCCTCGACGAAGCGCATCCGCAGGAGCTCGCGCTGGCCCTCCTCGAGCTCGGCGAGGGCCTCGGCGAGCCCGTGCCGCCGGTCGATCTCGAGCAGCCGCTCGTCCTCGCCGCCGAGGGTGTCGCCCAGGCCGACGCCCCCCTCGCCCACGGTCTCGTCGAGGGAGAGCGGATGCCCCGCGAGGCGCGCGTCGGCCACCTCCGTCGCGTCCACTCCGAGGCGGCGGGCGATCTCCTGGTCGGTGGGGTGACGGCCGAGCTCCTGCGCGAGCTCGTCGGCGACGACGGCGGAGCGGCGGTGCAGCTCCTGCACGCCGCGCGGCGGCCGGATCATCCAGCCGAGGTCGCGGAGGTGGCGCTTGAGCTCGCCGGTGATCGTGGGGACGGCGAAAGCGGCGAAGCTGTCGCCGCGCTCGGGAGTGAAGCGGCGGGCGGCCTTCACGAGGCCCACGTAGGCGACCTGGCGCAGATCCGCCCAGTCGCCTCCGCTCCGGGAGACCCGGCGGGCCATGGCCTCGGCCAGGCCCAGGTGGTCGAGCACGATGCGCTCGCGGATGCGCGCGCCCTCGGCGGCCTCGGCGCTCACCGCCGCCTGGAAGAGCGAGAGCGTGCGGGCGTCCTTCTCCTCCCGCGCCGCCTCGGTGAGGACGCTCGGACGGTCGGTGCGGGTGTCGAGATCGATCGTGCTCATCAGTGCTCCTTCCGGGCACGCTCGCGCGGAGGCCCGGCGCGGCCTGCGGTGCGGCGCTCAGGCCCTCTCGACGAGAGGCCCGAGGTCAGCGCACCACTGCTCCTGCCCGCTCCGGGAGTCCGTTGACTCGGAGCAGTGCTGTCCGGTAGAAGCACTGCCCGCGAGGCGGGTCCGTGCCCGCGGTCGAGGCGCTGCCACCCCCGCGATCCCGGGCGCCGCACCGCCTCCCGCCGGTAGGATCGGCCTCGTATGTCTGAGCTCACCCCGCCCCTGGAAAGCGCGCCGGACGCGCACCCGTTCACGACCGCGACCGGGAGCGACGTCCGCGTCCGCTTCTGCCCGTCGCCGACCGGGACCCCGCACGTCGGCCTCATCCGCACCGCCCTGTTCAACTGGGCGTACGCCCGCCACACCGGCGGCACGTTCGTCTTCCGCATCGAGGACACGGACGCCGCCCGCGACAGCGAGGAGAGCGTGGAGCAGATCCTCGACGCGCTGCGCTGGCTGAAGCTCGACTGGGACGAGGGCGTCGGAGTCGGCGGCCCGCACGGCCCGTACCGGCAGTCCGAGCGCACCGATGTCTACCTCGACGTGATCGCGCGCCTGACGGCCTCGGGGCACCTCTACGAGAGCTACTCCACGGCCGAGGAGATCGATGCGCGCAACGAGGCGGCCGGCCGCGCGAAGCAGCACGGGTACGACAACCACGACCGCGACCTCACCGAGGAGCAGCGCGCCGCCTTCCGCGCCGAGGGCCGCGCCCCGGCGCTGCGTCTGCGCGTGCCGGACGCCGACCTGTCCTTCGACGACCTGGTCCGCGGCCCGATCACGTTCCCCGCGGGCTCCTTCAGCGACTTCGTCGTGGTGCGCCCCAACGGCCAGCCGCTCTACACGCTGGTGAACCCGGTCGACGACGCGATCATGCAGATCACCCACGTGCTGCGCGGCGAGGACATCCTCCCCTCGACCGCCCGGCAGATCGCGCTGTACCACGCGCTGATCGACATCGGAGTGACGACCTTCGTCCCGCGCTTCGGGCACCTCCCCTACGTGATGGGCGACGGCAGCAAGAAGCTCTCCAAGCGCGACCCGTCCTCGAACCTCTTCCACCACCGCGACCGCGG
Source organism: Rathayibacter sp. RFBD1 (assembly GCF_002932915.1). Lineage (NCBI taxonomy): Bacteria > Bacillati > Actinomycetota > Actinomycetes > Micrococcales > Microbacteriaceae > Rathayibacter > Rathayibacter sp. RFBD1. Next base: position 87,491 of record NZ_PSWQ01000025.1, on the reverse strand, counting down.
CTTCATCCCGGAGGGCCTGGTCAACTACCTCGCCCTGCTCGGCTGGTCGCTCACGCACGACCGCGACGTCTTCTCGATCGACGAGATGGTCGCCGCCTTCGACGTCGCCGACGTGAACCCGAATCCGGCCCGCTTCGACCTCAAGAAGGCCGAGTCGATCAACGGCGACCACATCCGCCTCCTGGCCGTCGACGACTTCACCGAGCGGACGATCCCGTACCTCGTGGCGGCCGGAGTGCTCGCGGGCGAGCCGACCGCCGAGCAGCGCGCCGTGCTCGACGCCGCCGCGCCCCTCGTGCAGGAGCGGATCGGCCTGCTCGGGGAGGCCCCCGTCATGCTCGGGTTCCTCTTCACCGCGTCCGACGCGCTCGAGTACGACGAGGACGCGCTGAAGGGCCTGCCCGCGAACGCCGGCGAGGTGCTCGCCGCCTCGATCGGCGCCCTCGAGCTCGTCCCCGCGTCCGAGTGGCTGACGGCCTCGATCCAGGAGGCGCTCGCCTCCGCGCTGATCGAGGGCCTCGGCCTCAAGCCCCGCATCGCCTACGGACCGCTGCGCACCGCGGTCTCCGGACGCCGCGTCTCGCCGCCGCTGTTCGAATCGATGGAGATCCTCGGCAAGCAGGAGTCGATCGCCCGCCTCGACCGCCTGGGCGCTCACCTCGGCGCCTCCCGGCAGGCCTGACCGTGGCGGAGACGGTCGGCGGACGCTACGACGTCGTCGTGATCGGCGGGGGCCCCGCCGGGCTCTCCACCGCGCTCAACCTCGTCCGGGCGCGCCGGAGCGTGCTGCTGCTCGACAGCAACCGCCCGCGGAACGCCGCGACCCTGCACTCGCACGGGTTCCTCACCCGCGACGGCATCTCGCCGCTCGAGCTGCGCCGCCTCGGCCGCGAGGAGTTCGAGCGCTACGAGGCCGCCGAGGTGCACAACGCCCTCGTCACATCGGTCGAGCGCTCCGGCGGCGAGTTCGTGGTCGGCGCGCGCGGCGTGCGCGGCAGCGCGGACCGCTCCGTCGTCGCCACCGCCGTCGTGGTCGCCGCGGGGCTCCTCGAGACGCCGCCCGCGCTCCCGAGCCTGCGCGCCTACTACGGCACCGCCGTGCACAGCTGCATGGAGTGCGACGGCTACGAGAAGGCGGGGGAGGCGCTCGCCCTGATCGGCGAGACCGACGACCTCGCGGAGCGGGCCATGCTCCTCTCGCAGTGGTCGACCGACCTGATCGTCTTCACCAACGGCGTCGGGACGGTGAGCGACGCCGACGAGTCGCTGCTCGCCTCCATCGGCATCCGGGTCGACCGGCGCCCGGTCGCCGACCTCGCCGGGGAGCGCGCCGAGATGACCGGCGTCCGCCTCGTCGACGGCGACGTCGTGCCGCGCACCGGCGCGTTCGTCCGCCCAGTCTGGACGCCCGCGCTGGACTACCTGGACGCGGCCGGCCCCGACCGCGACGCCGACGGCTTCCTCCGCGTCGACGCCGGTGGCCGCACGTCCGTCCCCGGCCTCTACGCCGCCGGCGAAGTCACCCCTCCCGGCCCGCAGCAGCTGATCGTCGCCGCCGGATCGGGCGCCCAGGTCGCCTCCGCGATCAACCGCGACCTCGTCCGCGCCCGCCTCGGCGAGGCCGCCCCGGAGTCCGAGGGCAGCGTCGTCCGCGGCTCGATTTGAGCGGGATGCCCGCGTAGGGTACTGTCGTCTCTCGGCGCTCGGGTCTCGATCCGGTCGCCGCCTGGTCCCGGGATCACCTCCGGATGGCCATTGGGGTATGGTGTAATTGGCAACACGGCTGATTCTGGTTCAGTTGTTCTTGGTTCGAGTCCAGGTACCCCAGCACTGATCTCCTCCGTGGCACTCCGCGCGACGCCCTCGTTCGTGGCGTCCTCGTCCGGGCCCGCCCCCTCGCGAACCGCTCTCGGCGGCGTCCGCAGTATCCCCCCTCCGGCCGACGCGGCCGTCCGAGGCGCTGTGACACGATGGAACCTGTACGTCTCTCAGGTACCCGCGTCGCGCGGGTCGGACGAAAGGTCGCCCGCCCATGGAACCGGATCTCCTCTGGATCGTCCTCGCCGGAGTCGCCGTCGGCGCACTCCTGCTGGTCGCCCTCATCGGCTTCTTCCTCTTCCGCGCCTGGTACCAGGTGCCGCAGGCCGACGAGGCGATCGTGATCGTCGGGAAGAAGCAGAAGGGCGAGGACGGCCTCACCTCGAACATGACCGTCATCACCGGCGGCGGCGCGTTCGTGAACAAGCTGACCCAGCGGTCCGATCGCATCTCGCTGCGCTCCCGCCAGATCAAGATGGAGCCGGTCGCGCAGACCAAGAACGGCGTGACCATCCACCTCGCGGGCGTCGCCCTGGTCAAGATCGGGTCCACGGCCGACCAGGTCCGCGCCGCCGCCGAGCGCTTCGCGTCGCAGGACCAGTCCATCGACGTCTTCACGACCGAGCAGCTCGAGGGCGCCCTCCGCGGCGTCGTCGCGAAGCTCAGCGTCGAGGAGGTCATGCAGGACCGGCAGAAGCTGGGAGACGAGATCGCCGAGGGCATCAAGGGCGACCTGCTCGCCCAGGGCCTCGTGCTCGACTCCTTCGCGATCCAGGGCGTCACCGACCGCAACGGCTACATCGAGGCGCTCGGAGCGCAGGAGATCGAGCGCGTCCGCCGCGAGGCCGACGTCGCGCGGATCAACGCGGCCCGCGAGGTCAAGGCTCGCCAGCTGGCCACGGACGAGGCGAACCTGATCGAGCAGACCGCCTACGACAAGAACACCGCCGCCGCGAAGTCCGAGGTCGGCCGCGCCAACGCCGAGGCCGAGCAGGCCGAGAACCTGGCCCGCGCCGAGCGCGAGCAGGCCGTCCTCGTGCAGCGCGCCGAGAACCGGCAGGCCGAGCTCGACGCCGACGTCAAGCGCGTCGCGGACGCCGAGAAGTACCGCCGTCAGACCGAGGCCGACGCCGACGCCTACGGACGCGAGAAGAAGGCCGAGACGGACCGCCAGGTCGCGCAGCAGGTCTCGGACGCCGAGGCGTACGCCGTCCAGCGCCAGGCGGAGGCGCGCCAGGCGTCCGCCGCCGCCGAGGCCGCCGCCGTGAGCGCCCGCGCCGAGGCCGAGGCCCACGCACTGCGGGCCAAGGCGGGCGCCGAGGCCGAGGCGCTGCGCGCGAACGCGACCGCCGAGGCGGAGGCCATCCGCGCGAAGGGAGAGGCGAGCGCGGCGGCCATCGCGGCCGAGGCGGAGGCGCTCCGCGAGAACCAGGAGGCGATCCTGGGTCGCGAGCTCATCGGGCAGCTGCCCTCGCTCATGGCCGAGTTCGCGAAGGGCTACCAGAACGTCGGCTCGGTGACGCTGATCGGCGGCGACACCGCCGGCACCCACATCGCGCGCGAGCAGGCGGCGGGTCTCGCCGCGACGTTCGACAGCGTCAGGTCGGCGACCGGCGTCGACCTCGGCGCGATCCTCCAGGGCCAGGCCTTCGGCCGGGGGATGGCGACCGGCGGCACCGTCGTTCCGACCGGCGCGTCGGTGGCGACCGGATCGGGTGACGCCCCGCGTCCGTCCGGCACCGGCGACCCGACCGCCGTCGCCTCCACGAGCTGACCGCAGGGTCCCGCTGATTTCCGGCGGTTCCACCACCGCCGCCGTGCTCGTCGGTGGGCGCCCGTCGGCGTCCGCCCTCGAGCACGGCGTGCGGCGTTCTGCGCGACCGGGTCGTGCCCCTGCCCGGCGTCGAGCGGCCCCGCTCAGACCAGCGGCTTGCGCATCTACAGGGACGTCGTCTCGTAGCCGAGCGACTCGTACAGAGCCCGCGCGGCGGTGTTGAAGCCGAACACGTTCAGCGCGAGGGCGGAGCCGCCCTGGGAGCGGACGTGCGACTCCGCGAGCAGCATCGCCGCCCGGCCGAGGCCGCGGCCGCGCTCGGCGGCGTCGATCTGCACGTCCCGGACGTACCCGACGCCCTCGAGTCCGCTCGGGTGCGGGCCGAGCCAGAGCGACCCGACCGCGCGGCCGTCCTCTGAGACGAGGAGCACGTCGTGCCCGGCGGCGGGGGAGCCGCCCGGGAAGTACTTCTCGTACGAGGCGTCGGCGTTGCGGGTCGCGGCCGCCTCGTCGTCGCCCGCCCGCATCCGGTCCTCGATGTACGCCGAGCGCTGGACCCGCATCCAGGCGGCGAGAGCGGCGGCGGGCATCCGCGCGAGCGTGACGGTCATAGCCTCACGATCCCACTCCTCACCGCCCCCCGCGATCGATCCGCCGCGGACGGCCCGCAGGGGATCCGCGGACGGGCCGCTCGCGACGGATCGCCGCCGGCCCGGATCAGTCCGGGGTCCGCTCCGCGTGCTTCCGCTTCCCCAGGCGGGTGGCGAGGAACAGCAGCGTCCCCACGACCACGTAGCCCGCTGTCGCCAGCCAGACCACGCCCGTCTGCTGCGTCAGCAGCACCACGCTCGCGATGGTCGCGAGCACCGGCACCACCCGCGGCACGGAGTAGTGGGCGTGGTCGACGCGGTCCTTCTTCAGCACCAGCACCGACACGTTCGCCGCGATGAACACCAGCAGGAGCAGCAGCACCGTCGTCTCGGCGAGCGTGCCGACGTCGCCGATCAGGCTGAGCAGCATCGTCACTCCGCCGACGACCACGATCGACACCCACGGCGTGCGGCGGCCCGGGAGCACCTTGCCGAAGGCGCTCGGCAGCAGCCCGGAGGTGGCGAGCCCGAAGCCGACCCGCGACGCCATCACCATGAACAGCAGAGCGCCGTTCGCGATGGCGACGAGCGCGATCAGGCCGAACAGCCACGGCGGCACCGCCACTCCGCTCGCCGCGACCACGTCCAGCAGGGGACCGCTGGAGGCCGCGAGCTCGTCGTTCGGCAGCACGATCACGGCGCCGAGCGCGATCAGGAGGTAGACCACGGCGGCGGTGATCAGCGCACCGAAGAGGGCCCGCGGGTAGACCTTCGAGGGGTTCCGCACCTCCTCGGCCATGTTCGCCGCGGCCTCGAAGCCGAGGAACGAGAAGAAGGCGACGATCGAGGCGGCGAACGCCCCCTGCAGCGGAGCGACGTCGGGGTTGAACTCGAGCACGCGGGAGGCGTCGCCGTCGCCGGCGCCGAAGAAGACCGCGGCGCAGACGATGACGATGACCAGTCCGCTCACCTCGATCACCGAGGCGACCAGGTTCGCGGTCAGCGACTCCTTCACCCCGCGCAGGTTCACCAGGGTGAGGATCGCGATGAAGACGATCGCGGTCGGGATCGGCGGCACGTCCAGCAGAGCCCCGAGGTAGTCGCCCGCGAACGCGTTCGCCAGGGAGGCCGCCGTCGTGATGCCGGACGCCATCATCAGGAAGCCGATCAGGAACGAGAGGTACGGCTTCCCGAACGCGCGGTCCACGTAGCGCGCCGCCCCTCCGGCGTGCGGGTACTTGGTGATCAGCTCGGCGTACGTGCCCGCGGTGAGCAGGGCGACGACCAGCGCGATCAGCAGCGGCAGCCAGATCACGCCGCCCACGTCCTCCGCCATCGTGCCGACCAGGGTGTAGATGCCGGCTCCGAGCGTGTCGCCCACGATGAAGGCGAACAGCAGCGGTCCGGTGATCACCCGCTTGAGCGACGCCTTCCCGGGAGCGGTCTCGGCGGTGTCCGTCGTGTCGGTCATCCGGACACTCCACCGAAGCGAGGGGGCCGAGCGCAAGCCTCGCTGCCCGATCGCTGCGAGATTTCTCATCATCGCGGCCCGTGTGGCAGGGGCCCGGGCGGCGAGGCCTCCCACCGCGCGCTGATCCCGGGACTCGGGCGATCGGCCGCACCAGAGGGAGCGGACCCGGTGCGCACAGGGTGAACAGGGGGCGACCGCGCGTGCCGCCGTGCGCCCGCACTGGGTAGGCTGGAGCGCTTCGTCGTGAGTGGAGCGGTCGCGGAGGAATCATGGGCAAGAAGCGCAACCAGGGACGATCCGGAGGCGGTCAGGGCGGGTCCGGCGGTCAGGGCGGCGGCCGCACGGCCGAGACCGCGCTGATGGTGCGGTTCCGCAGCTGGTACCGCTCGCACCTCGCCGAGGTGGGCATGCAGCACGAGCACCTCGAGGCCGACGAGGCCGTCGAGGTGCTGACCGACCTCTTCGCGATGACCCGCGACCTGCGCCCGCGCGGCTCCTTCGCCCAGCCCGACGCCGAGCTGCTCGAGGCCGTCTTCGACCAGATCGAGGCCGACCTGTCGGGGGACGAGAGCGAGGCCGACCTCGACGACACCCTCTTCACCGTCGCCGAGGTCGTCGAGCACTTCCTCGACTTCCTCACCGACGAGGACCTCTGGACCGGCACCGACGAGGAGCTGGACGAGTGCCAGGCCGTCCTCGACGAGGTCCTCGACCTCGCCGGCTCCTTCGTCGAGGCCGTCCTCGACGACCTCGACGAGCTCGACGAGGTCCCGGCCGAGGAGCAGCTCTCCGCCGTCCGCGCCACCGCTCTGGTGCACGCGGCCGACGTCGTGGTCGAGCACCTCGCCGCCGACGACGGCGCGACCCTCACCGAGCGCGCCGCCCGCGAGATCGCGGTCGAGGCGGGCATCTCCTCCGCGGGATCCACCCCGAGCGACGACTCCGTCCGCATCCCGGTCTCGGCCTGGTGGGACGCGCTGGTCGGCTCCGCGGTGCTCGAGCAGGAGGGATCCGCCGCAGGTCTCGGCGAGGCCGCCGTGCTCTGGCGCAGCTCCGACGCGCACGAGGCCGCCGCCGAGCGCATCGCCTACGTCGCCCGCTTCCTCGAGCAGTGGATCCTCAGCGCCCAGACCGCGCTGGCGGCCGCCGACACCGAGGACGGCGCCTTCTCCCCGGAGGAGCGCGCGGTCACCACCACCGACGCCGTGCTGGTCCGCATCGCGGTAGCCTGCCGGGCCGAGATCCACCCGGGCCTGGTCGTCGGCGAGCTGGTCGACGAGCTGGCAGCCGACTCCGGAGTCTCGCTCGACGAGGCCCTCGACGAGCGCGAGCGCATGGTCGGCACGGCCGAGCGGATGCTCGACGACACCGCCGAGCTCGGGCTGCTGCTGCACTCGCCCGAGTTCGGCTACGCCGTGCCGGAGGGCCTGGCGCCCGTCCTCGCCTCCGTCGTCCGCGCGACGGTCGTCCTCCTCGGCGAGCGCGAGGCCACCCGCCTCGAGATCCTCGACGAGGCGACCCAGGACACGGCGACGGCCTACGCGCTCCACGTCGCCCTGCTCGGGACCAAGCCCGTCGTCTGGCGACGCCTCGAGCTCTCCTCCGAGTCGTCGCTGCGCGATCTGCACCTCGCGCTCCAGCTCTCGCTGGGCTGGACCGACGCACAGCCGCACTACTTCAGCGTGGGCGTGCCCGATGAGGAGCAGGCTCCGATCGGCTCGCCGTCCGACGCGGAGGAGTTCGGCGCCGACCTCGTGGACGAGGCGGGCGTCGCGCTCGCCGAGGTGCTCGAGCAGGAGCAGGACGAGCTCTTCTACGTCTACGACCTCGAGGACGAGTGGCGCCACGTGATCCGCCTGGAGTCGATCGCGCCGCTGTCGTCGGCTCTGCCGCGCTGCACGGGCGCGCGCGGCGCGGCTCCGCTCGACGTGCCGGGAGGCCCCGCGGCCTGGGCCGACACGGTGCGGGCGGCGACGGACCCGTCCTCGGCCGACCACGCGGAGGCGCTCGAGGCTCTCGGCCTCGCCGCCGGAGCATCGTTCGATCCGGCCGCGGTGGACGTCGACGGCATCAACCGCTCGCTCGGACTCCTGCGCTCCGCCGTCTGACGCCCCGCCGGAGGGCGTCATCGGAGGAGGCCCCCGCTCCCGCTCACCGCGGGCGGCGGGGGCCTCCTCCGGTGCGGGGCGTCACGGGGTGAGCAGCAGCTTGCCGATGTGGCCGGAGGAGAGCATCACGTCGTGCGCCCGCTCGGCCTCGGCGAGCGGGACCACCTCGTCCACCACCGGGCGCACCGTCCCGGCGGCGACCAGCGGCCAGACCTCTGCGCGCACCCGCGCGACGATCGCGCGCCGCTCCTCGAGGGGCCGGGCGCGGAGGGTCGTGGCGTGCACCGCCCCGCGCTTGCGCATCAGGACCCCGAGGTCGAGCGAGCCCAGCGCGCCGGACTGGTTGCCGATGAACACCACGCGCCCGCCCACGGCCAGCGCCTCCAGGTCGCGGGCCAGGTAGTCGCCGCCGACGGGGTCGAGGATCACGTCGACGCCGCGCCCGCCGGTCGCCTCGCGGATCCGCTCGACGAAGTCCTCCTCGCGGTAGTCGATCAGGACGTCGGCCCCGAGCGCGCGGCACGCCTCGAGCTTGCGGGGGCTGCCGGCCGTGACGGCGACGCGGGCGCCGAGGGCGGCGGCGACCTGGATGCCCGTGGTCCCGATCCCGCTCCCGCCTCCGTGGAGGAGGACGGTGTCGCCGGATCCGAGCCCGGCCACCATCACGAGGTTCGACCAGACGGTGGACGTCGTCTCCGGGAGGGCGGCGGCCGAGACGAGGCCGACGCCGTCCGGCACCGGCAGCACCAGGCCCGCGTCGACCGCGACGTACTCCGCGTAGCCGCCGCCGGAGAGCAGCGCGCAGACCTCGTCGCCCTCCGAGAACCCGGTCGCGTCCTCGCCGAGCGCGACGACCGTGCCGGACACCTCCATCCCGAGGATCTCGGAGGCGCCGGGCGGCGGCGGGTAGACCCCGCCGCGCTGGCCGAGGTCGGCGCGGTTGACGCCGGCGGCCGCCACGCGGACGAGGACCTCGCCGGGTCCGGGGGAGGGCGTCGGCACCTCCTCCAGCACGAGTCGGGAGTCGGGGCCGGGGTTCTCGATGCGGATCGCCTGCATGAGGGGGATGCTACGCCGCGGGCCTCGGCGCTCGCGGTGCTCCCGCCCGGCGCGAGGCCTGCTCAGCGCTGCTCCGCCAGGAACGCCAGCACCGCGTCCTTGAAGCCCCGCGCGGGCACGGTGCTGGTGTGGTCGCGGCCGGGGACGCTCACGAACCGCGCCCCCGCCTCCGCCGCCAGCAGCTCTCCGCCGGGAGCGATCGGATCCGCGCCGCCGGTCACGAGCAGCGTCGGCAGGCCGGGGTGCCGCCCGTGCTCCGGGTGCGCCCCGCCGCGGACGCCGTCGGCCACCGCCACCAGTGCCGCGAGGTCGTTGCCCTGCACGCCCTCCGCCATGCCGATGAAGGCGCGGGTGAAGCCGTCGTCGATCTCGCCGCCGGAGGCGACGCGGGCCCGGGCCGCCTCCGCGTCGAAGGAGCGGAGGGGCTCGCCCACCGTCAGCCCGCCGAGGCTCAGCGATGCGAGCCGCTCCGGGTGCTCGAGCCCCAGCACCCAGCTCATCCGGGCGCCGAGGGAGTAGCCGAGGACGTGGGGCGCGTCGAGGTCGTAGGAGTCGAGCACCCGCACCAGGTCGGCCACCATGGCGTCCACGCTGTAGGAGTCGGAGTGGTGCGGCTTCTCGCTCGCGCCGTGCCCGCGCTGGTCGAGCGCGACGACGCGGTACCCGGCCCGGTGCAGCGTCCGCAGCCAGCCCGACGTCTCCCAGTTGAGCACGGCGTGGGAGGCGAAGCCGTGCACGGCGAGGACGGTCGGGGCGCTCTCCTCGCCGACGGAGTAGGTGGCCAGCCGCACTCCGTCGTCGGCCACGACGTACACGGGCGGAGGGAAGGCGATCACTCCACCACCCTGCCCGCCGCCGCGGGGTCGAGGGGGCACCGCGCCGCGGACACGCCGGGCGGAGTCCCGGGAGCGGGGAGCCGTGCGGACCGGGGTGCCCCGACGGTCAGCGCGGCGGACGGGTGGAGCGGGCGAAGGGCACGGCGATCCAGAGGCGCACGGTGCGTCCCCGGCCGGACCGGATCCCGAGGACGACGCACAGCACGAGGTTGAGCACGGCCAGCGCGAGGATCGCCGAGATCGTCGCGAGCGGCCAGTCGGCGCCGAGCGAGTCGCGCACCGACACCAGCGCGAGGTGCAGCGGGACCAGCATCAGCTGGAGCGCGAGGTAGGTGAGCTGCCAGTTGACGGCGACCAGCCCGTTCCGGTCGCTGAGGGTGCCGATCCGCCGCCGCGACCCCCACACCATCACGGTCGCCGTGAGGGAGATCACGGGGGAGATCACCACGAAGCCGGCGAGCGCCGAGAGCCCGGCGAACCAGACGGCCCGGGCGCCCTTGCGGTCCCGGGTGCGGTGCCGCAGCTCGTCGTCGTCCATCGTCGCCGCCTCCTCGCGCCGGGACCAGTCTCGCACCCGCCCCCGCCTCGAGGCGGGGGATCGCCCCCGAGTTCCGGGGGTTCCCCGGATGGGGCGGGTCCGGGCGCGTCCGTAGCGTGGAGGCATCGCCGGAGCACACCGGCAGCACCGCCGGCCCGCCCGGCGGCACCGCATCCCGCCGGGCGACCGGCACCCGAGAAGGAGCACACCGTGACCACCGACGACCGCACCGCCCGCCTCTCCACCCCCGCCGACGAGCAGCCGACCGTGGACCTGGGCGCGACCGCCGTCCTCACCGAGGAGCGGCCGTCCGCCGGGGAGCGCCCCGCCGCCGAGGAGTCCGCCTCCTCGCAGCAGGCCCGCGCCCCCTACGGCACCCCCGCCGTCCCGCCCGCGGCGCTCGCCCCGGCGCCCTCGACCCCGTTCTCGCTCACCAGCCTGATCCTCGGCGTCACCTCCGTCTTCTTCGGACTGACCGTGATCGCTCCGGCCGCGGGCCTCGTCTTCGGCATCCTGGGCCTGCGGAGGGAGCCGACCGGCCGCACGCTCTCGATCTGGGGCATCGTGCTCAACTCCGTCATGCTCGGCCTCGTCCTGCTCTTCGCGATCGCCGTGCTCGTCGTGGTCGTGCTCGTGCCGCTCGCGGCCCTCGCGTCGGGCAGCGACTACCGCTGATCCGCCGCTTCCCGCGTCCCGCGCCTCCTGTCCGCTCCGGCGGCGGGAGGCGCGGTCGTTCCGCGCCCGTCGACCGGACGCTCCGCGCCCGCGTCCGCCGCCGCCCCGCGCCCCGGCGATAGGCTGGCCGCGCAGTTCGCGAGCCCCCTGCACCCTCCGGGGCCGCACGACGACAGCAACGGAGCTGGACGTGACCCTCGCACCGAGCACCCTCCCCGACCGCGACCCGGAAGGCAGAGCCCTGGACGACACCGAGACCCCCGCCACGCGCACCGAGAGCGACTCCCTCGGCTCGATGGAGATACCCGCCGAGGCCTACTGGGGCATCCACACGGCGCGGGCCCTCGACAACTTCCCGATCTCGAAGCGCCCCATCTCGATCTACCCCGATCTCGTCCGGTCCCTCGCCACGGTCAAGCTCGCGGCCGCCCGGGCGAACACCGAGCTCGGCAGTCTCGCCCCCGCCAAGGCCGAGCTGATCGAGGCCGCGTGCCGCCGCATCATCGACGGCGAGTTCCACGACCAGTTCGTGGTCGGGGTGATCCAGGGCGGCGCCGGCACCTCGACGAACATGAACGCGAACGAGGTCGTCGCCAACGTCGCACTCGAGATCGGCGGCTTCGAGCGGGGCGACTACGCCCACCTGCACCCGCTCGACGACGTCAACCGCAGCCAGTCCACCAACGACGTCTACCCGACCGCGATCAAGATCGCGATGACCTGGTCGCTGCGCCGCCTGCTCGACGAGCTGGCGCTGCTGCGCGAGTCGTTCTCCCGCAAGGCGGTCGAGTTCGGCAGCGTCCTGAAGGTCGGCCGCACGCAGCTGCAGGACGCGGTGCCGATGACGCTCGGCCAGGAGTTCCACGGCTTCGCGACGACCCTCGGCGAGGACCACGCCCGTCTCTCCGAGACCATCTGGCTGCTCGCCGAGGTCAACATCGGAGCCACCGCGATCGGCACCGGCATCACCGCCGATCCACGCTACGGCGCGGCCGCTGTCCGCCACCTCAACGAGATCACCGACCTCGACCTCGAGATGGCGCAGGACCTCGTCGAGGCGACGAGCGACACCGGCGTCTTCATGTCGTTCTCGAGCGCGCTCAAGCGCTCCGCGATCAAGCTGTCCAAGATCTGCAACGACCTGCGGCTCCTCTCCTCGGGCCCGCAGGCCGGCTTCGGCGAGATCAACCTGCCTCCGCGCCAGGCGGGATCGAGCATCATGCCCGGCAAGGTGAACCCGGTCATCCCCGAGGTGGTCAACCAGGTCGCCTACTCGGTGGCCGGGGCCGACGTCACGGTCACGATGGCGGCCGAGGCGGGTCAGCTCCAGCTCAACGCCTTCGAGCCGGTGATCGCGCACTCGCTGCTGCAGAGCATCACCTGGATGACGCAGGCCTGCAGGACGCTCCGCGAGAACTGCATCGACGGCATCACCGCGAACGTCGACCGGCTCGAGGCCATGGTCGCCTCCTCGGTCGGCGTCGTGACGGCGCTCACCCCGAGCATCGGCTACACCGCGTCCGCCGCCCTCGCGAAGGCCGCCCTCGCGACCGGCCGCAACATCGCCGACCTCGTGGTCGAGGCGGGGCTGATGTCCCGCGAGGAGGTCATGCGGCTGATCTCGCCGGCGCGGCTCTCGGGCATCGAGGCGATGACCGCGGCGCTCCCGATCATCGACCCCGCGCCGGAGGCGTGACCGCGGCCGCGAGGCGCGCCCCGGCGTAGCTGCGCCAGGGCGCCCAGCGGCGCCCGGCCTCGGCCAGCGCGCGCTCGCCCGCGGGCAGGCCGAGCGCCGCCGCGCCCCGCCGGAGCGCGGGATCCCCGGTGAGCAGGACGTCGGGATCTCCGGTCGCCCGCTGCGCCACCTCGGCCGCCGTGGCCGCGTCGATCCCGGGGACCGCCAGCAGCTGCTCGGCGAGCTCCTCCCGGTCGGCGTCGAGCCGCAGGGCTCCCTCGGCGAGCAGCGTGCAGGTCCGCACCAGCACGTCGGCGGATCCGCGGAGCACGTCGGCGGCGTGCTCGGCGATCACCGCGGGGGAGGGGAAGGCGCGTGCGATCGATCCGCTCGCCACGGACTCCGGGAGCGTCGCGCCGAGCGCTGCGACCAGCCGTGCGGCCTCCCGCCGGCCGAGCAGCGCGCGCACCAGCGTCTCGGCCGGATCGACGGAGCCGGGCACGCGGACACCGGGGCGGGCGGCGACGCTCGGAGCGAGTGCGGGATCGGCCGCGAGGGCCTCGTCCACGGCCCGGGCGTCCGCGTCCAGGTCGAGAACCCGCCTCACCCGGGCGACCAGCGGCCCGACGTCGGCGACGGAGACGAGCGTCGCGCTGCAGCGGACGCTCTCCCCGTCCGCCGCCAGCCGCACCAGTGCCGCGCCCCCGGGCAGGACGAGCGAGCGCGCGTAGCCGCCGGGGGACGCCTCCTCGATGCCCGGGAGCGCGGCGCCGCCGAGCACGTCGAGCACCCCGGGATCGAACGGAGCCCGCACTGCCAGCCGGAGCTCCAGCGTGGTCGCGCCGTCGTGGACGCTCGCCTCGGAGCGCGTGCCGCGGGCCGAGGCGCGCAGGGCCGTCGGGGTCCGCTCGTACACCTCCGCCAGGGTCGCGTTGAACTGCCGGATGCTCGTGAAGCCGGCGGCGAAGGCGACGTCGGACACGGGCAGGTCGGTGCTCGTGAGCAGGAGCCGGGCGGTCTGGGCGCGCTGGGCGCGCGCGAGCGCCAGCGGAGGCGCGCCCAGCTCCTCGCGCAGGATGCGGCCGAGGTGGCGCGCGCCGTAGCCGAGCCGGGCGGCCAGCCCCTCGACCCCCTCGCGGTCGACCACTCCGTCGGCGATCAAACGCATGGCGCGCGCCGCCGTGTCGTCGCGCAGGTTCCACTCGGGGGAGCCGGGGACGGCGTCCGGCAGGCAGCGCTTGCAGGCGCGGAGCCCCGCCTCGTGCGCGGCGGCGGCCGTCGGGTAGAAGCGCACGTTCGCGCGCCGCGGCGTGATGGCGGGGCAGCTCGGACGGCAGTAGATGCCGGTGGAGTGCACGCCGGTCAGGAACCGCCCGTCGAACCGGGAGTCGCGGGAGGCGACGGCGCGGTAGCGCTCCTCGAAGAGCGGATCGGAGTCGGGCACGCCTCGAGCCTCGCACGCGGCGACGTCGAGCAGGAGCGGGAATCGGACACGGGCGTCCGCACCCCGGCCCTCCTCCACGCGCTCGGCGCGTGTCAACCGCCGACAGCGCACCCCGCCCGTGCCCTACTGTCGGCCCCATGAGCGCCTATCCGCCGCCCGCACCGCCCGCCACCGCCCGCCCCTCCGTCGTGCCGACCGTGCTCGGCTCGATCGGCGTGGCGCTCCTCGGGATCCTGCTGCTGCTCGTGCTCGCCTACGTGGTTCTCGGACTCGGCGTCAGCGCCGCGGGGATCTGCGCGGTCATCGCCCTCGTCCCGCTGACCGTGGTTCTGCTGGGCGTCCGCTGGGTCGACCGGTGGGAGCCGGAGCCAGCGCTGGGCCTGTGGTTCGCGTTCCTCTGGGGCGCGGCCGGGTCCGTCGCGATCGCGCTCCTGGTCGACCTCGGCGTGCAGATCGCCGTCTACGCGTCCGGGCAGCAGCCGAGCGGATCCGACTTCGTCGGCGCCGTGATCCAGGCGCCGCTGGTCGAGGAGACGGCCAAGGGGATCGGCGTCCTGCTCGTCCTGCTGATCTGGCGCCGGACCTTCGACGGACCCGTCGACGGCATCGTCTACGCGGCCGTCGTCGCCTCCGGGTTCGCCTTCGTCGAGAACATCCTCTACTTCGGCAGCGCGCTCGTGGAGGGCGGTCTCGGCTCGCTCGCCGTGACCTTCTTCCTCCGCGGGGTGCTCTCGCCCTTCGCGCACGTGCTCTTCACCGCCTGCACGGGCGCGGCCCTCGGCTTCGCCTCGAACCGGCCCGCCGTCGCGCGGCTGCCCATCGCTCTGCTCGGGCTGGCGCTCGCCGCGTTCCTGCACGCGCTCTGGAACGGCTCGTCGTTCCTGGTGTCCGACTGGTTCGGCTTCTACGGCGTGGTCCAGGTGCCGCTGTTCGCGGTCGCCGTGGTCGTCGTGGTGCTGCTGCGCCGGCAGGAGCGGCGCGTGACGCTCCAGCGGCTCGACGACTACGCCGTCGCCGGCTGGCTCTCGCCGGCCGAGGTGCGGATGATCGGCACCGCGGAGGGGCGCCGCACCGCCGCCCGCTGGGCCCGGAGCGCGGGAGGGGACCGGCCGCGGGCGATGCGGGACTTCCTCCGCTCGGCGACGAGGCTCGCGCACCACCGGCAGCACCTGCTGCTGGGCCGCGGCGGACGCACCGGAGCGGTCGACGAGCAGGTCCTGCTCGACGAGCTCGTCGCCCGCCGGGCGGTGCTCACCCGCTGAGCCGGGGCCGCCCCCGCTCAGCCCCGGCGCGCTAGGCGGAGGCGCTGCGCACGCGGCGCTCGCCGGCCGTCACGGGCACGCCGAGCCGGTTCTGCGCGGGCGGCAGCGGGCAGTTGTAGTGGGGCGAGAAGCCGCACGGCGGGATGTAGGCCCGGTTGAAGTCCAGGAGCACCGGACCGGGGGTGCCCGCGTCGGCCGCGCCGCCGATCCGCTGCACGACGAGGAAGCGGCCGACGGGGTAGCTCGCGAGCTCCGGGTCGTCGCTGCGGTTGGTCGGATCGCCGAACGGGACGAGGAGCGTGCCGCCGTCGTCGAACGCCGCGACCGTGTACTCGCGGGCGCGCCCGTCGTCCACGAGCGAGAAGGTGATGTCGCCGGGCACGACGAGCTCGCGGGTGGCGCCGTTGTCGCGCAGGTGCTCGAACGGGACCGTGCGGTCCTCGGCGACCGGCTCGAACCACGCCTCGAGCACCCAGGCGGCGTCGAACGGGAAGGTCTCGATGGCGTCGAAGGAGCGGATGCCGTCGGAGGCCGCGTCCCAGACGCGGTAGCCGTACTCGGGCTCGCCGGTGTCGAGGTTCTCGCGGCGCATCCGCGTCAGGGTCGCCGAGGGGCCGTAGCCGGCCAGCGCCTGCTCGTCGTCGACGCTCTCGCCGGGCTCGAGCCAGCGCGTCTCGACGAGGGCGAGATCGCCCCGGGGTCCGGTGACGCGCTCGACGCGTCGGGCGAGCCACGACTCCCAGCCGGCGCGTGCCGACTCCGTGAGGTCGATCGAGGCGCGGGAGGGGGCGGTGACGCTGCTGCTCGGAGTGGCCATGGGGCGTGCAACGCGGGGCCGTCCGGTTCTCTTCCCGGTCGATGACCGGACGGAGGACGGACACCCGCGAGAAAGAGCTCGACGCCCTGCGGCAGCGGCAGGGCCGGCTGCTCGGACGGGGCGTCGAGCTCTTCGTGAGAGAGAGGATGCTCCTCCGCGGCGCCGAGCGCAAGAGGCATCCGGATCCCGCTGTCGGGACGGGCCGCTTCGGATCGCTCGGTAGACTGGACCGCCTGTTTTCCCGCGGCCCCCGGAGCGCATCCCGCGCCTCCCGGCCCGCGGCGGCGGACCCTCGGAAGGCGGACGATGACGGACGGCAGCACTGTGCAGGCCACCGAGCTCTCTCGGGAGCGCGACTACGTGGCGGCGCTCTACGCCCGCCTCGACGAGCTGATCGCCCAGGCCCGCGAGGCTCTGGACACGGTCCGCATCGAGAGCGTCGGCGGCAACCACCAGAGCCGCTCCGAGCGCGACGCCTACGCGCGGCTCTACGAGGATCGCATCCGCTCGCTCACCGGCGCCGACGACCGGCTCGCCTTCGGCCGGCTGACGCTCGCGGACGCCGACGCCGAGCACCGCTACATCGGCCGGATCGGCCTGCGCGACGAGGAGCAGGACACGCTGCTGCTCGACTGGCGCGCCCCGCAGTCGGCCGCGTTCTACCAGGCCACCGCCGCCCGGCCGATGGGGACGCGCGCCCGGCGCCACCTCACCACTCGGGGCCGCGAGGTCCTCCGCTTCGAGGACGAGGTCTTCGACGAGGAGCTGCTGCGCGAGGGCACCGTGCTGCAGGGCGAGGGCGCGCTCATGGCGGCCCTCGGTGCGCAGCGCACCGGCCGGATGCACGACATCGTCGCGACCATCCAGAGCGAGCAGGACCGCATCATCCGGTCCGAGCTGCGCGGCGTGCTCGTCGTGCAGGGCGGGCCGGGCACCGGCAAGACCGCGGTCGCCCTGCACCGGGCCGCCTACCTCCTCTACTCCTACCGCGACCGCATCGCCTCCTCCGGCGTGCTCGTGGTCGGCCCCTCACGCTCCTTCCTCCGCTACATCGAGGCGGTGCTGCCCTCGCTCGGCGAGACGGGTGTCGTCCTCTCGACGCTCGGCCAGCTCTACCCGGGCCTCGACCTCGTCGAGGAGGACGTGCCCGCGGTCGCCCGCGTGAAGGGCTCGGCGCGGATGGCGGAGCTGCTCAAGCGCGCGGTCCGCTCCCGCCAGACCGTCCCGGCCGAGACCCAGGTGCTCGACGTCAACGGCGAGAAGCTCCGTCTGGAGCCGCAGGACGTGGAGCGCGCGATCACCCGCGCGCGCGACACCCGCAAGCCGCACAACGAGGCGCGCGTCTCCTTCGTCAAGACGCTGCTCTCGCAGCTCACCCGCCAGCTCGCCGATCAGCTGCGGAGCCACGGCAGCACGGTCGACGAGGCCGACGAGGCGGTGCTGCGCGAGGACGTGCGGACCGCCCACGACGTCCGCGTCGCTCTCAACACCGCGTGGATCCCGCTGACCCCCGAGAAGCTGCTGCAGGACCTCTACGCCCGTCCGAACTGGTTCGCGACCCTCACGCCGCGCTGGACCGCCGCGCAGCGCTCCCTCCTCCGCCGAGACCGCGACGCTCCGTTCACGGTCTCCGACGTACCGCTGCTCGACGAGGCCGCGGAGCTGCTCGGCGCGTACGACGACCACGCCGACGCCTCGAAGAAGGCCGAGAAGGAGCAGCGCAAGCGCGACGTCGAGAACGCGGAGGCCGCCATCCGCAACATGGGCGTCGACGGCCTCGTCAACGCCAAGGACCTCGCGGCCGGCTTCGCCGAGCGCTCGGTGCTCGGCACCACCGCCGAGCGGGCCGCGGCCGACCGCACCTGGACCTACGGGCACGTCGTGGTCGACGAGGCGCAGGAGCTCTCGCCGATGCAGTGGCGGGTGCTGCTGCGCCGCTGCCCGATGCGCTCGTTCACGATCGTGGGCGACGTCGCGCAGGCGTCCGGCGCCTCCGCCGCCTCGAGCTGGGACGCCGCCCTCCGCGACACCTTCGGCCGCCAGGGCCGGGGAGTCGAGGCGGCGCCGTGGCGCCTGGAGGAGCTGACGGTCAACTACCGCACGCCCGCGCAGATCGTCGCCTTCGCCGAGCGGACGGCGCGCGAGAACGGGCTGGAGATCACGCCGGGGGAGGCCGTGCGCTCCACCGAGTGGCCGGTGCGGACGATCCGCGATCGCGGCGACGCGAGCCTCTCGGAGCGCGTGCTGGCGGCCGTCGTCGACGACCGGGCGATCGAGGCGGAGGGGACGCTCGCGGTCATCGCGCCCGACGACGACCTCGCCGCGATCGCCGAGCGCCTCGAGGAGCGGTTCGGCCGGGAGGTGGGCCGCGGAGCGACCGGGCTCGACCGCGCGATCGCCGTGCTGTCGACGAACGACGCCAAGGGGCTCGAGTTCGACTCCGTGATCATCGCCCGGCCTCGCCTCATCGCGCAGACCGGCGAGCGCGGCGCCGCATCGCTCTACGTCGCGATGACCCGGCCGACGCAGCGCCTCACGCTCGTGGAGTGAGTGCTCGCAGCCCGCTCCCAGACTCCGCTCCCGCGCGCCGTAGGATCGAGGCATGAGCAGCGAGAACCTGACCAAGCCCGAGGTCGACGCCCCTGAGGGCCCGGCCCCCGACACCCTCGTCGTCGAGGACATCGTCGTCGGCGACGGCGCCGAGGCGCAGCCCGGCTCGACCGTCGAGGTCCACTACCTCGGCGTCGAGTACGACACCGGCGAGGAGTTCGACTCCTCCTGGAGCCGCGACCAGTCGATCAACTTCCCCCTCAACAACCTCATCCGCGCCTGGCAGCAGGGCATCCCGGGGATGAAGGTCGGCGGCCGCCGCAAGCTGATCTGCCCGCCCGCGCTGGCGTACGGCCCGGCCGGCGGAGGGCACCCGCTCTCCGGCAAGACCCTGATCTTCGTGATCGACCTGCTCGGCACCAAGTAGCTCCGAGCACACGACGAAGGCGCAGCTCCTAACGGGGCTGCGCCTTCTTCACGCGGTCGACCAGCTCGCGCCAGGCTCCGTCGAGCTCGGTCTCGCCGAGGCGGACGTGGTGCGTCTGCACGCGGATCTCGTAGACGAAGCGGTCGGCCCGGCCGGGGGACTCGCCGTCGGCGGCGTCCCAGGGGAGCGAGCCGAGCAGGTCGCGCCACGCGCCCTCGTCGGGCTGCTGCTCGACGTCGACCCGCCACACCCGGCGGAGGCCGGCGAATCCGCCGCTGCGCGACACGATGACGTCCATGCGCGCGATGCTACCCGCCTCCGCCCTCGATCGGACCGGCTCAGGCGGACAGGGTCACGCCGACCGTCGTCCAGCCGGTGCGCACGGCGGCCTCGACCTCGGAGCCGGATCCGTAGCGCTCGGCGGCGGCCTGCACGGTGAGCGCGGCGAACGCCTCGAAGTCGGCCGTCGCGGTGAGGACGCCCCCGGTCAGCACGTCGTACCAGACCTGCCCAGCGCGCTCCCACGCCTTCCCGCCGAGGGTCGTCGCCGCCACGGCGAACGCGCGGTTGGGAATCCCCGAGTTGATGTGCACTCCGCCGTTGTCGTCGTCGGTCTCGACGTAGTCGGCCATCGAGCCCGGCTGCGGGTCGGAGCCGAGGACGTCGTCGTCGTAGGCGGTGCCGGGGGCGATCATCGACCGCAGGGCCGTGCCCTGCACCTCGTCGGTGAAGAGCCCCTCGCCGATCAGCCAGCTCGCCTCGTCGGCGCTCTGGCCTGCGCCGTACTGCTCCAGCAGGGCTCCGAACACGTCCGAGACCGACTCGTTGAGCGCTCCGGACTGGCCGCGGTAGACGAGGTTCGCCGTGTACTCGGTGATGCCGTGGGCGAGCTCGTGGCCGATCACGCTCTGCGAGACGGTGAAGCGGCGGAACACCTGGCCGTCCCCGTCGCCGAAGACCATCCGCGAGCCGTCCCAGAAGGCGTTGTCGTAGTCGTCGCCGAAGTGCACGGTCGCGTCGAGCGGCAGCCAGGCGTCGTCGATCGAGTCGCGGCCGTACGCACCCTGCAGGAAGGCCGACATCGCGCCGAGGCCGTCGTACGCCTCGTCGACGGCCGCGTCCCCCGTGGCCGCCTCGCCCTCGCGGCGGACGACCGTGCCGGGCAGGGTCTCCTCGGTCCGCGCGTCCGCGATGGTGCGCTGGAGCGACTGCACGCGGGTGCGCGGCGAGGACGTCGCGGTGGCGGTCGGCGCCCCGCGGTCGGGCGCGGGCTCTCCGGGCCGGACGCGCCGGAACGGCACGTCCTGCTCGAGCGAGCGGCTCGCGGCCCGCGCGGCCCGGGCGAAGGCCGGATCGTCGAGGCGGGCGATGCGGACGAGGAGGTACGGCGGCACGACGGTTCGTCTCATGCCCCGATCCTGGCACCGACGTCCGACACGGTCCCGGGCTCGCCCGGCGGGCCCGCATGCGGTAGCACCGAGCGGTAGCGTGAGCGCGACGAGCGGTTTCCAGCGATCCGGGGCCAGGCCCCGAGGACGACGAGGGCGGACATGGGCATCATCACGCGGGGCTTCTTCGGCAAGAGGGAGGCGGACCCGGACCTCCCGCCGGGCCAGCACCTCGAGAACGGCTTCCCCGTCCTCTCGATCGGGCCCACCCCGAACATCCACGAGTGGGCCTTCTCCATCGACGGCGGCCCCGCGGGCGTCCGCCGCTGGAACCGGGAGGAGTTCGACGCGCTTCCGCACGAGGACGTGCACACCGACATCCACTGCGTGACCCGGTGGTCGAAGCTCGGCACCAGCTGGCGCGGCGTCTCGGTCGACACTCTGCTGGAGGGCCTGGAGACGGACGCCGGCTTCGTCATGGCGCAGAGCTTCGGCGGCTACACGACGAACCTCCCGCTCGCCGAGATCCGCGGCGGGAGGGCCTGGGTCGTCACCGAGTTCGAGGGGAAGCCCCTCGCGGCCGAGCACGGCGGCCCCGCCCGGCTCCTGGTGCCGCACCTCTACTTCTGGAAGAGCGCGAAGTGGGTCCGGACGCTCCGCCTGATGCCCGGCGACGAGCCCGGCTTCTGGGAGCAGAACGGCTACCACATGCACGGGGACCCCTGGAAAGAGGAGCGCTACTGGTGATGTGGACGGAGGCGGTGGCCGAGTCGGTCGCGCCGCTCACGCCCACGTCGCGCCTCCTGGTGCTCCGCGTGCCCGGGTGGCCGGGCCACCTGGCGGGGCAGCACCTCGACGTGCGCCTCACCGCGCCCGACGGCTACCAGGCGAGCCGCTCCTACTCGATCGGCGCCCCGGCCGACGGGGAGCGGGTCGAGCTCGCGGTCGAGAGGCTGGACGACGGGGAGGTCTCCCCGTACCTGGTCGACGGACTCGAAGCGGGCGACCGGCTCGAGATCCGCGGTCCGATCGGCGGCTGGTTCGTCTGGCGCCCCGAGCAGGCGGAGCCGGTGCAGCTGATCGCGGGCGGGAGCGGCGTGGTGCCGCTGATGGCGATGGCGCGCGAGCACGCCCGGTCCGGGAGCGCGGCGCGGATGCAGCTGCTCTACTCGGTCCGCTCGCCCGTCTTCGCCTACTACCGCGAGGAGCTGGCGGCGCTCGCCGAGCGGCCGGCCGCGACGGGCGGAGTCGCGGTGGACCACGTCTTCACCCGGGTGGCGCCGGCGGGAGCGGCGCGTCCGGCCGGCCGCGTCACTCCGGAGCTGCTCGCCGAGGCGGCTCTGCCGGCCCCGCTCGAGCCGACCGTCTACGTGTGCGGCCCGACCTCGTTCGTCGAGGCCGTCGCCACCGCCCTGGTCGAGCAGGGCCACGCGCCCGAGCGCGTCCGCACCGAGCGCTTCGGCGGCGCCTGACGCCTTTCCCCGCGAGGCGCCGCGCCCCGGCGGCGCCCCGGGGGGAGGGATCACTCGAAGGAGACGGTGCGGTTCTCGCCGATGTCGGGCTGTCCGCCGGTGACGGCGGCCTTGAGGACCTTGAACAGCACCACCGGACGCGGCTCGTCGGTCGCCCACAGCTCGACGGTCTCGGCCTCGACGCGGATCAGCGCGACGGTCGGGTCGTCCTTGCCGTCGGGGAACCAGCCGGCGACGGCCGGGGACCACAGCTCGTCCACCTTCGCCGGGTCGTGCACGACAGTCGCCGAGCCGGCCACCGACAGGTAGCCCTTCTTCGACTCGAACGCGACGTTGACGCTCGGGTTCGCGCGGATGTCGTCGACCTTGGGCGACGGGTCCTGCGTGAAGAACCACAGTTCGCCGTCGAAGTCGATGTCCTGGGCCTTGAGCGGACGGCTGACGAGCTGCCCGGTGGCGTTGACGGTGGTGAGGAGCCCGATCCCGGCGCTCTTCACCATCTCGGTGATCTGCTCGCGGTCGTCGGAGTCGGCGGGAGTGATGTCGGTGTCGGTCATGGTGCCGACGCTACGCGGACCGTGCGCCGCCGCAAGGGGTGGCGACGCCTCCCCGCGCGTGTCTAGCGTCGAGGCATGGACACCGAATCGACGTACACCGCCATCCTCGACAGCGGAGCGGAGCAGGAGAGCATCCGCCTCGAGATGATCGACGGCTCCCCGCAGCGCTCCTTCACCCGCCTGGCCGACATCGACGGCGAGGAGGTCGAGGTGGTCTGGGAGCTGGAGCCCGACGACGACGGCTTCCACGTCTACCGCCCGGTGCGGGTCGAGGGCCGCGACGACGACAGCGGACTGGTCTCGGACGACCGGCTGACCGACGGCGGCGGCGCCGACGCGGCCTCCGGAGACTGATCCCCGGCGCGCCCGTCCGCCGGCCTGAGCCGAGCGGGCGGGCGCGCTGTCCCGTCCGCCTCGAGGGAGACGCCCCTCCGCTCAGGCCGTCGGGTGCAGGGCGTCGTACGCGCGGAACCCCGGCCGCAGGCGCAGCACCGCGGCGAGGATCGCGATGATCGCGAGCCCGCCCGCGAGCGGCGGCAGCCAGAGCAGCGCGAGCGAGGCGAGCAGTCCCGTGTAGAGGTCGCCGACCCGCGGGCCGCCCGTCACCACGACGATGAACACGCCCTGGAGACGACCCCTCATGTTGTCGGGGACCGCGGTCTGCAGCATCGTCTGCCGGAAGATCGAGCTGACGTTGTCCGAGGCGCCCGCGCCGGCCAGGGCGACCGCCGCCAGCGCGATGAGCACCGCGTTCGGCGCCGACGCGTCGTGCTGCACGAGCGCGGCACCGAGCAGGACCGCGCCGAACGCGACGACGAACGCTCCGTACACCTGGATCGAGCGGCCGATCGCGAGGCCCTGCCGGCGGACCCCGGTGAGCCGGCCGGAGAAGACGCCGCTGATCAGCGCCCCGATCGCGAACGCGGCCGTGAGGGCGCCCACCGTCACCGCGCCTCCGCCGAGCAGCACGGCGGCGGCCGCCGGGAAGACCACGCGCGGCTGTCCGAAGGTCATGGCCACGATGTCGACCAGGAAGGACATCCGGATGTTCGGGGCGCCCTTCAGGAAGCCCAGGCCGTAGCGGAGGGACTCCAGCCCCGGCCGCTGCCGCTCGCCCTCGGGCACGAGCGCCGGCAGCCCCGCGATGCCGAGGAACGCGGCGAGGAACAGCACGACGTCGATCGTGTACGTGATCGCGAAGCCGGAGGAGGCGACCAGCACGCCGGCGAGGGCGGGCCCCACGGTCACCTCGACTCCGCTCGCGATGCCGCCCAGCGCGGCGGCGGCGGGGACCAGCTCGGTGCGGAGCAGCCGCGGAGCCAGCGTCATCCGGGTGGTCACGATCACCGTCGTCGCCACCGCGTTCACGGCGGTGAGCGCGTAGAGGGAGAGCGGGGTCTCGGCGCCGAGCCAGGCGAGGGCCGCGATCCCCGCGGTCGAGCCCCAGGCCACGACCGCGGCGAGCAGGAGCACCAGGCGGCGGTCGAACGCGTCGGCGAGCATCCCGCCGTAGAGGCCGGCGATCACGGTCGGGACCAGCGCCACCACGCCGACCAGCGCGACCGCGAGGGTCGATCCGGTGAGCTCGTAGATGTGCAGGCCGACCGCGACGATCGTCATCTGGCCGCCGATGCCCGAGATCACGTTGCCGGCCCAGAGCCGGGCGAAGGCCGGGGACTCGCGGAGGGGGGAGACGTCGAGGACGTGGCTGCGCCGGGGGGCGCGGGGGGTCTGGCTCACTCGCTCCATTCTGCTGACTCCGCCGCCCCGGCGGGCCGCGTCGCGCCGATCCGGGGGCTCAGGGGTCATCCCCTAGGGTGAGAGGCATGAGCACGTCATCCGACGGCGCGCCCGGGCGTCAGGGTCCTCCTGCCCCGCGAGCAGCCGGAGCCGCCCCCTCGCGACGCTCGATCCGCACCGCCGCCGAGGCGGGCGCGCGTCGCGCGGCGGCCGCCACGGGCGGTCGGCGCAGCTCCACGGGCGGCGTCCGCGCCGGAGCCGCTCGGACCGGTGCCACGGGCTCGGGAGCCCGCGGGTTCCTCCGTCGCTACGGAGCCGGGATCGTCTCGGTCCTCCTGGCCGTCCTCGCCGTCCCGCTGTCGTTCTTCGTCTGGTACGCCCTGATCTCGCTCGGCGCCTACCCGGGCGACCAGGCCGTCAGCGACCTGCTGGTCGGCGTGCTCTACACCGCGCTCGTGCACGCGGTCCTGCTCGCCGGGATCCTGCTCGCCGTCTCCACCCTCCGCGCCCGGCGTCGCGAGAAGCGCCCGCCCATCGCCGGCTGGATCGGCGTGGTCCTCAACGTCCTCGTGCTCGTCTACTGGCAGCTGCTGGTCTCGCCGTGGCTCGTCGTGCTCTGGAACCGGGCCACCGGCTCCTGATACCGCCCTCCCTCTGGTAGAGTCGTCCGGTTGCCGTTCGACGGCCGCGGATCAAGAGAGCCCACGCATCAGGCGCCGGGCACCGCGCAACGAGAGAGAGGGGATCCCATATATGGCACTCGAAGCAGATGTCAAGAAGGCGATCATCGAAGAGTACGCGACCCACCCCGGTGACACCGGATCCCCCGAGGTGCAGGTGGCCGTCCTGACCAAGCGGATCAAGGACCTCACCGAGCACCTCAAGGAGCACAAGCACGACCACCACTCGCGTCGTGGTCTGCTGCTGCTCGTGGGTCAGCGTCGTCGACTCCTCGGCTACCTGTCGGATGTGGACATCAACCGCTACCGCTCGCTGATCGAGCGTCTCGGTCTGCGCCGCTAGCTCCTCCCGGAGCAGGGCGCGGTCTCGATGACACCGCGAACTTCTTGCCGAACGGGCCGTCCTCCTCGCGGAGGGCGGCCCGTTCCGCGTTCCCGGGCGGACGAGGCGCGCGGCGCCGGTCAGGGCAGGGGAGCGGGGCGGTCGACTCCGCCCCACGAGTAGCCGCTCGAGGCCGAGAACCAGTCGGCCGCGGCCCGCTGGAGCGCCGTGTCCTCCTCGGGGCGGCCGGGAGCCTCCACGGCGTCGACGAGCCCGGGCAGGGCGATCCGCCAGGCCGCCGCGCTGCGCTGGGCGCGGGCCCAGTCGCGCGCGCACACCGGGTCCTCGGCCGCCGCGGCGAGAGCCCGCGGCGAGGTCACCCGCCAGCCGGTGTCCGACTCCGCGACCACGACCGCGCAGGTGAGCGCGGCGCCGCGGATGATGCTGTCGGGACCGGCGGAGGGGCCGATCGCCTGATCCTGAGCCGCGACCACCGCGGTGAGCGCGAGCTGCAGCCGGGTCGAGGGCTCGTCGGGCCGCGGTCGGATCCTCCCGTCGCCGGCCGAGACCGAGGCCGCCGATCCGGGTGCGAGGAGCAGCCCGGAGGAGGACTGCGACGCGTGCAGGCTCAGCAGCCCCGTCACTCCGTCCGTCCCGCTCGTCACGCCCCGCACCGAGGAGTCGCCGAGACTCCAGACGACGGGGGTGCGGTTGTGGATCGTGAGGCGCCGGTGGTCCTCGTCGAGGCAGGCCACGAGGTGGCCGGCCGGCACGCCCGCTCCGCCCTCGAAGGCGGACGAGGCGGCCAGCAGCTCCCGGGCGTCGTCGCACTGGGCGGGGGCGTCGGAGGCGGCGGCGGCCTGGTCGGCGACCGGCGCCCGGGGGGCGAGGGAGCCCTGCACGCCCGCGACCGCCGCCGTGGTGAGCGCCGCGGCGGCGAGGAGGAGGACCACGCCGCGCCTGCCCATCCTCCGCACCTCCTGGTCGGAGGCTAGCCCGGCGCGGGCGCTCGGGCCAGCGCTGCGAGGGGCTCGCGAAGTGTCCGGCAGAAATTCTTTCGAAGAATCTCAGACCGGGTGCATCCGAGGAGGCGCCTCGGCCGGAAGTAGTGGTGAAGGCCCTTCTCGACCACCCCCCGACCCCACGCGGGTCCCATCGTGAAAGAGGAACACCGTGACCACCTCCCGCTTCTCCCGCAGCCTGCTCGCCGGTGCCTGCATCGGAACCCTGGCCGTCGTCGG
The DNA here is from genome assembly GCF_002932915.1 of Rathayibacter sp. RFBD1. Taxonomy (NCBI): domain Bacteria; kingdom Bacillati; phylum Actinomycetota; class Actinomycetes; order Micrococcales; family Microbacteriaceae; genus Rathayibacter; species Rathayibacter sp. RFBD1. The sequence goes on along the minus strand of NZ_PSWQ01000025.1, from coordinate 61,047 downwards.
CATCGCCGCCACGCCCGCCGCCGCCGCCGACGCCGACTCGGCCGACCTCTCGGTCCTGCACGCCGTCCCCGACACCCCGGTCGACGTCTACGTCGACGGCAAGCTGACGCTCGACGACTTCACCCCCGGCTCGCTCGCCGGCCCGCTCGACCTCCCCACCGGCACCTACAAGGTCGCCATCACGGCCTCCACCGCCGCGGACGCCAGCGCCCCCGTGATCGGCCCGATCGACATCAGCCTCGAGGCGGGGAAGAGCTACACCGTCGCGGCGCACCTCAAGCCGGACAACACCCCCACGGCGACCCTCTTCACCAATGACATCTCGAAGACCGCCGCGGGCGAGGGCCGGCTCACGGTCCGCCACATCGCCGCCGCTCCGGCCGTGGACATCCTCGCCGGAGGGTCGCCCGTCCTGACGAACGTGACGAACCCGAACGAGGGAGTGCTGAACCTCGCCCCGGCCACGATCTCGACCGTGGTCGCCGCGACCGGGACCACCGCGCCGGTCATCGGCCCGGCCGACGTGCAGGTCCAGGAGGGCGTGAACACGATCGTCTACGCCTGGGGCAGCCTGGAGAAGGGCAACCTCGCTCTCGCGACGCAGACCATCGACGGACTGCACTCCTCGCCGTCGGGCGTCCCCGCCGGTGAGGCCGGCCTCGCGGCGGACAACCGCCCCGACGCCGCCGCGGGCTGGTGGGGCGGAGCACTGCTCGCCGCCCTCGCCGCCGCCGGCGCCGTGCTGATCGGCCGCCGCACCGCCGCCTCGCGTCGCTGACCCGAGGATCCGACCGCCGGGTCGGCCGTGCTGGAGCGCGGCCGTCCCGGCACCCCCGACCACGACCCAGGAGGACGCCATGAGCCGGAGCCCCTTCCCTCTGCGCGTCCTCGCCGTGGTCGGGCTGATCGTGGCCGGTGCCGGTCTCGCCGGATGCGCGGCGCAGGAGTCCCGGGTGGAGCCCGCTCCCGCCGCCGTCTCCTCGGCGCCCCAGCAGCCGGTGCCGGCCACGGTCCCCTCCTCGCCCGCGGCGGCCCTGCCGGAAGCGGTGCCGTCCGTCCCGGTGGCGGACGCCCGGCTCGGCGCGACCCCCGCCCCCACCGCGCTCGCTCCCGAGCGGCTCGTCGTCGACGGGCTCCCCGTCGACATGGCCGTCGAGCCGGTCGGAGTCGCGGACGACGGCACGATGGAGCTCGTGCCCGACACGCAGGTCGCCGGCTGGTACCGCTTCGGCGCCGGCCTCGACGAGCCGGAGGGCACGGTCGTGATCGCCGCGCACGTCGACTCCCTCGCCTACGGCCTCGGGCCGTTCGTCGAGCTGAAGAAGGCGGTCCCGGGCCAGACCGTGACCCTCACCGGCGCGGACGGCGCGGAGCGCGCGTACACCGTCTCGACGGTGGAGACCACGGAGAAGACCACGGTCGACCTCTCGGCCGTGTTCGCCGCCGACGGACCGCCGCGGCTGGTCCTGATCACCTGCGGCGGCGACTTCGACTACGACACCCGCCACTACCTCAGCAACGTGGTGGTCACGGCCGTCCCGGCCGGCTGATCCGCCCGCCCGAGCCTCAGCGACGTACGATGAGCCTCGCAGCGCCGCACGCCCCCGGGCGGCAGCGCTCCCCGCAGCCCTGGAGGGACCCCCTGATCGAGACCATCGAGCCCGCCGACGGCGCCGAGGCCGACAGCGCTCTCGTGGCCCGGCTCGGCCGCCGCTTCGCCGCAGGGGAGGAGGCGGCGCTCGCCGAGGCGTACTCGCGCTGGTCGCCGCTGGTCTTCACGCTGGCGCTGCGCTCGCTGGGCGACCGCGGCGACGCGGAGGACGTGGTGCAGCGCGTCTTCGTCTCGGCCTGGACCTCGCGCTCGGGCTTCGACCCCGGACGGGCGGCTCTCGGAGCCTGGCTGGTGGGGATCTCCCGGAGGAGGATCGCGGACGCGCACGAGGCGCGGGCGCGCGAGCGGAGGCTCACCGAGGCCCTCGTCGCCGTCACGCCGGTCGAGGAGGGGGAGGCCCCCGTCGACCTCGAGGCGCGGATCCTGATCGCCGACGAGCTGGCCCGCCTGGATCCCGTCCCCCGGCGGGTGATCGGCCTCGCCTTCTACGAGGACCTCACCCACACCGAGATCGCCGAGCGCACCGGCCTGCCGCTCGGTACCGTCAAGAGCCACATCCGCCGCAGCCTCGACCGGCTCCGCTCCCGCCTGGAGGTGAGCAGCACATGACCCACCTCGATCCCGACGAGCTCGCCCTGCTCGCCCTCGGCGAGCACTCGAGCGACGCCGAGCAGGCCCACCTGCGCGACTGCCCCGACTGCGCCCGGCAGCTGGTCGAGCTCGGCCACGCCGCGGGCCTGGGCCGTGCGAGCCGTGCTGTCGAGCTGGAGGCGCCGCCCGCGATCGTCTGGGACCGCATCCGCGAGGAGCTCGCCCTCGGCGACCTCGGGCCCGGCGCCCTGCCGTCGTCGGCCGCTGCCGTGCCGCCTCCGCTCGCCCTTCCCCGGGGACGGCACCGTCCCGCGCGCCGCCGCCGGCCCCGCGCTCTGAGCGCCGTGCTGGCCGCTCTCGGCGCGCTCGTCATCGGGGTCGCGGGCGGAGCCTGGTGGCAGGCCTCGCGGAGCGACGACACCGCCGCCGTCGTGGCGCGCGCTGATCTCGCCGCTCTCCCCGACTGGCAGGGAGCGAGCGGAACCGCCGAGCTGGAGGACGCCGACGGCACCCGCCGCCTGCACGTGCACCTCGATGCGCAGAGCGCGGACGACTCGTACCGGGAGGTCTGGCTCCTCGCCGCCGACGCCTCCGGGCTGGTCGGGCTCGGCGTGCTCGACGGGACCGACGGCGTCTTCGCCGTGCCCGACGACGTCGACCTCGCCGAGTACCCGCTCGTGGACGTCTCCCAGGAGCCGTTCGACGACGACCCGGAGCACTCCGGCGACTCGATCGTCCGCGGCCCCCTGCGCGAGGGTTGAGGCCTAGGCCGACCGCTCCGCCAGCACGGCCGTGAGCGCCTGCACCGCGGCGGAGGGGCGCGGCGCCGTGCAGACCGAGAGCTCCCAGACCAGCCCCGGCCAGTCGAGCGCGAGGGCCGTGACGCCCTCCAGCGGCTCGACGCCCGCGCGCGGCACGATCGCCGGCCCCAGCCCCGCCTGCACGAAGCGGGGGATCCCCGGCAGATCGGCGACCTCGGTGGCCACCCGGCGCGACGCCCCGGCCTCGCGGAAGGCGAGGTCGACGGCGACCCTGTTGCCGAAGCCGGCGGGCGTGTCCACGAAGGTGAGCCCGTCGAGGTCCTGCGGGGAGGGCGGTCCCGCCGCGGCGAGCGGATGCGCGCTCTCCACCAGCAGGACGTAGTCGCTGCGCACCAGCCGCGTCACCGCCAGGCCCCGCAGCTGCGTCGCCGGCAGTGCCAGCAGAGCGGCGTCGAGCAGGCCGCGGCGCAGGTCCTCGGCGAGACCGGTGGAGCCGGTGGTCGAGGTGCGCAGGAGCAGGTCCACCAGCGGGTGCCGAGTGCGGAAGACGCCGAGCGCGCCGGGCAGGTCGACGAGGTCGAGGGCGGAGAAGGTGCCCACCCGCACCCGCCCGCGGAGCCCCGCCGCGTCGTCGGCCGCGAGCGAGCGCATCCGGTCGAGGCTGTCGATCGCCGATCGGGCCGAGGGCAGGAGCGCCTCGCCGACCGCGGTGAGCGCCACCCGCCGGGTCGAGCGGGCGAACAGCGGCGAGCCGAGCTCCTGCTCGAGCGAGCGGATGCTCGCCGAGAGGGTCGACTGCACGACGAACAGGCGCGCGGCCGCCCGGGTGAAGCTGAGCTCCTCGGCGACGGCGACGAAGGCGGCGAGCTGGCGGTCGTCCATCCGCCCATTATCCAGCAGGGACGATCAATCCAACCGAGATCCTCCGTTGGACACGGATGATGGGGCGGAGCACTGTGGACACCGTGACCACCACCGAGCGCTCCCTCCCGTCCGTCCACCGCCGCGAGCTCCCGCACCGCCACGGCTTCTGGGTGATCGCCGTCGCCTTCCTCACGGTGATGGCGTTCTCGACCGTGCCGACACCGCTCTACGCGATCTACCAGCAGCGCGACGGGTTCCCGGCCTTCGTCGTCACCGTGGTCTTCGCCGCGTACGCGGTCGGAGTCGTGGCGAGCCTCTTCCTCGCCGGGCACGTCAGCGACTGGCTCGGCCGCCGCCGGATCCTGCTCGCGTCGATCCTCGTCGAGGTCCTGGCGGCCGCCGTGTTCCTGCTCTGGCCGGACGTGCCCGGGCTGATCCTCGCCCGCCTGCTGACCGGGCTCGGCGTCGGCGCGCTCACCGCGACGGCCACCGCCCACCTCTCGGAGCTGCGCGCCGTCGCCCGCCCGGAGGAGGGCCCCGGCACCTCCCGCGCCGTCTCCGCCCTCGTCAACATGGGCGGGCTGGCGCTCGGCCCGCTCGTCGGCGGGGTGTTCGCCGTGACGGTGCGCGAGCCCCTGGTCGTCCCGTACGCCGTGTTCCTCGTCCTCCTGGTCGTCCTCGGGATCGGCGTCGCGCTCGTCCCCGAGACGGTCGAGCGGCGCGAGGTCCTCCCGGCCTACCGTCCGCAGCGCCTGGCCGTGCCGGCCGCCTCCCGCGGCGTCTTCCTCTCGGCCGCGGTCGGCGCGTTCGCCGGGTTCGCCGTGCTCGGCCTCTTCACCTCGCTGGCGCCGACCTTCCTCGCCGGGCGCTTCGGCGAGACCTCCCACCTCGAGGCGGGCGCGGTCTCCTTCGGGGTCTTCGCCGCCGGAGCCGTCGCGCAGCTGGTCTCGATCCGGCTGTCCTCGCGGACGGCGCTCCGCCTCGCGGCCGTGGCGCTGACGGCCGGGCTGCTGCTGGTCGCGACCGGCGCCGTGATCGTCTCGGTGTCCGCCTTCATCGTCGGCGGGGTGCTCGCGGGAGCGGGCGTGGGCCTGCTCTTCCGCCTGGCGCTCGGAGTCGCCGGCTCGCTCGCCACCGACGAGACCCGCGGCGAGGTGCTCGCGGCCGTGTTCCTCGCCGCCTACCTCGGCCTCGCGGTGCCGGTCCTGGCGATCGGTGCCGCGCTCGCGCTCCTGCCGGCCGTCCCGGTCCTGCTCGGCTTCGTCGCCGTCGTGCTCGTCCTGGTGCTCGCGGCGATCGCCCGGATGCGGCGCACCGCCTGACGCGAGCGGGGGAGGGGCCGCGCGCTGGACAATGGAGGCATGAAGCTCTTCCCGTTCGGACGCGGCGACGCGAACCCCCTCCCCTCCGACGACCGCGGCTCGGGCAAGCTCGACGACTACGACTACGAGCTGCGCCCGAAGTCGCGGCGCGGTGACACCCTCCTCCGCCTCGCCGACTCCCGGCCGCACCAGGACGAGATCGCGCGGGTGCTCGCCCTCGGCGAGGACGAGGTCACGGCCGTGATCCCGCGCCGCACCGCGGAGGAGGAGCGCGTGGACGCTCCGATGCCGGTCCGCCTGTTCGCGGCCCAGCGCCCCTCGGGGCTCGTCGGCCAGGTGCCGCGCGGTCTCGAGAACGTGGTCGAGGCCGCCCTCGCCCGGCTCTCGGAGGCGGGGAGGTCGCCCCGCGTGCCGGCCCGCATCGTGACGGTGAGGGGCGGGCTGCGCGTCGAGCTGCTGATGCACGAGACGCGGGGCTGACGGGCGGAGGGCCCGCCGGGTCGGCGCGGTCCATGGAGGAACCGCACCGCGGCTGATAGCATGAACCGGTTCCGAATCCGAAAGCGACCGCCGGTCGACCCAGGATTCGAGCCACGGAGCAGGCCGGCAGGAAGCTGGTCCTCGGTGGTGGAGTCCCGGACAGCGGCAGCGTGCGACAGAGCACGGGCCGCCGCGGCACGAGTCGCAGGCGGCACGTCCCGCTCGCGGCACAGGTCGCGACAGCCCGGAGCTCTTCTACTGGTGGCCAGCACGAACGCCCTCCACACGACGGCACGGCGCGAAGCCCTGCCGTGGGATCGTCTCGATTCCTGACCGGACCGCTGCTCCGACGAACGCCGGCGCCCAGAAGGGGCGCCGCTGCAGACGTTAAGGAGACAGACCTCTTGGAAGGTCCTGAAATCACATTCGCCGAAGCCGTTCTCGACAACGGCTCGTACGGCACCCGCACCGTCCGCTTCGAGACCGGCCGCCTCGCGCAGCAGGCTCAGGGCGCCGTCGCCGCCTACCTCGACGAGGACACCATGCTCCTCTCGGCCACGTCGGCCTCGAAGAACCCGAAGGACAACTTCGACTTCTTCCCGCTGACCGTCGACGTCGAGGAGCGCTCCTACGCCGCCGGCAAGATCCCCGGCTCGTTCTTCCGCCGCGAGGGCCGCCCCTCCACCGAGGCGATCCTGGTCTGCCGTCTGATCGACCGGCCGCTGCGCCCCTCGTTCGTCGAGGGCCTGCGCAACGAGGTCCAGATCGTCATCACGGTCCTCAGCATCGCGCCGGACGAGTTCTACGACGCCCTCGCGATCAACGCCGCGAGCGCGTCCACGCAGATCTCCGGCCTGCCGTTCTCCGGGCCGGTCGCCGGCGTCCGCCTGGCGCTCATGTCCGACGGCTCCGGCAACGACCAGTGGGTCGCCTTCCCCAAGGCCTCCCAGCTGGAGAACGCCGTCTTCGACCTCACCGTCGCGGGCCGCGTCGTCACCAACGAGGACGGCTCCTCGGACGTCGCCATCATGATGGTCGAGGCCGAGGCCACGGAGTCCTCCTGGAACCTCATCAAGGCGGGTGCGACCAAGCCCAGCGAGGACGTCGTCGCCGAGGGCCTCGAGGCCGCCAAGCCCTTCCTCCGCGCACTCGTCGAGGCGCAGGCGAAGCTCGCCGCCGAGACCGCGAAGCCGGTCAAGGACTACCCGGTGTTCCTGCCCTACGCGCAGGAGACCTACGACAACGTCGCCGAGCTCAGCTACGACGAGCTCGTCCGCGTGTACCAGATCGCCGACAAGGTCGAGCGGCAGGACGCCGACGACGCCCTCAAGGCGCGCGTCAAGGAGCAGATCGCCGAGCGCATCGCCTCGGGTCAGCTGTCGGCCGAGGCCTACAACCAGGTCGGAGCGGCGTACAAGTCCGTCACGAAGGTGGTCGTCCGCGGCCGCATCCTCCGCGACGGCGTGCGCATCGACGGACGCGGCCTCGCCGACATCCGCCCGCTCGACGCCGAGGTGCAGGTCATCCCGCGCGTCCACGGCTCGGCCATCTTCCAGCGCGGCGAGACCCAGATCCTGGGCGTCACCACGCTGAACATGCTCAAGATGGAGCAGCAGATCGACTCGCTGTCGCCCGTCACCAAGAAGCGGTACCTGCACCACTACAACTTCCCGCCCTACTCGACCGGTGAGACCGGCCGAGTCGGATCGCCGAAGCGTCGCGAGATCGGGCACGGCTTCCTCGCCGAGCGCGCCCTCGTGCCGGTGCTGCCGAGCCGCGAGGAGTTCCCCTACGCGATCCGCCAGGTCTCCGAGGCGCTGAGCTCCAACGGCTCGACCTCGATGGGCTCGGTCTGCGCGTCGACCCTGTCGCTCCTCAACGCCGGAGTGCCGCTGCGCGCGCCGGTCGCGGGCATCGCGATGGGCCTCGTGTCCGACGTCGTCGACGGCCAGACCCGCTACGCGGCGCTGACCGACATCCTGGGCGCCGAGGACGCGCTCGGCGACATGGACTTCAAGGTCGCCGGAACCGCCGAGTTCGTCACGGCCATCCAGCTCGACACGAAGCTCGACGGCATCCCGTCGTCGGTGCTCGACGCCGCGCTCAAGCAGGCCAAGGACGCCCGCACCACGATCCTCGCGGTGCTCACGGCGGCCATCGACCAGCCCGACGAGATGGCCCCGACCGCGCCCCGCGTGATCTCGGTGCAGATCCCCGTCGACAAGATCGGCGAGCTGATCGGCCCCAAGGGCAAGACGATCAACGCGATCCAGGACGAGACCGGCGCCGACATCTCCATCGAGGAGGACGGCACCGTCTACATCGGAGCCGTCGACGGTCCGTCGGCCGAGGCCGCGCGTGCGCAGGTCAACGCCATCGCGAATCCGACCAACCCCGAGGTCGGCGAGCAGTTCCTCGGAACCGTCGTCAAGCTCGCGACCTTCGGCGCGTTCGTCTCGCTCCTCCCCGGCAAGGACGGACTGCTGCACATCAGCGAGGTCCGCAAGCTCGCCGGCGGCAAGCGCGTCGAGAACGTCGAGGACGTCCTCGGAGTCGGCCAGAAGCTGCTCGTCCAGATCACCAAGATCGACGACCGCGGCAAGCTGTCCCTCGCGCCCGTCGTGGCCGAGGAGGCCGAGGCCGAGGCTCCCGCCGAGAGCTGATCCCTCCTGCACGACCGTGACGCCCGTCCCACTCCGGTGGGGCGGGCGTCCGTCGTCGGCGGGGGCATGGGGTACGGTGGCGGGACCGCGCCGCACCGCCCCGACCGGAGGACTCCGTGACCGACCCGACGCCCCTGGCCACCGAGCCGGAGACGCCCCTCCTCTCACGCACCCTGGGTCGGACCGGCCTCCCCGTGCATCCGCTCGCCCTCGACGGCTCCGTCTTCGGCTGGGCCGCCGGGATCGACGACACCACCGAGGTGCTCGACGCGTTCGGCCGTCTCGGCGGCACCCTGATCTCGACCGCGGACCACTACGCGACCGGTCGGAGCGAGTACATGATCGGCCGCTGGCTCGAGCAGAGCGGGCTGCGCGAGCGGATGCTGGTCGCGACGAAGGTCGGCCGGCACCCGGACGCGCCGGGCCTCGCCCCGGAGGACGTCCGCATCGCGATCGAGGGGAGCCTCGAGCGGCTCGGCACCCGGATCGACCTGCTCTCGTTCGACAGCGAGGACCCCGGGATCCCCATCGCCGACAGCCTGGCGGCGGTCGCGCCGTTCCTGGCGGACGGCTCGGTCGGCGCCCTGGGTGCCGCGCACTTCAGCGGAGCGGCGATCACGGCGCTGCACGAGACGGCGACCGCGTTCGCGCTGCCGTCGCTCTCGGCCGTCGTGTCGGAGTACAGCCTGATGGAGCGCCGGACCTACGAGACCGACGTCGCCCCCGAGGTGGTGCGGCTCGAGCTCGGCACCCTCGCGCGGCTGCCCCTGGCGAGCGGCTACCTCACCGGCGCCCTGCGCAGCCGCACGGACGAGCCGGAGTCGGCCCTGTTCGAGGCGGGCCTGGACTACGTCGGCCGCCACGGCTCCCGCGTGCTCGCTGCCCTCGACGAGATCGCCGGCGCCCACGGCACGGAGCCCGGCGTGGTCGCGCTCGCCTGGGTGCTCTCGCACCAGGAGGTCTCGGCGGCGATCGTCCGGGCCCGGAACGCCGCGGAGCTCGAGTCGCTGTTCGCGGCGGCCGCGCTCCCACTGACCCGGAGCGATATCGCCCAGCTGGACCGCGTCTCCGCCTGAGGCTCTCGCCCGCTGGTCCGCCGCCGCCGGGCGCCGCGCCCCGCGCCGGGCTCGGAGCGGGGCGCGGCGAGGTTCAGCGGCGCAGGATGCGCGCCTCCCACGGGCCGAGCGTCGACCCGGTCGCACCGGCGACGTTGCCGAGGACCGTCTCGGCAGCCGCCCACTCCTCGAGCAGCGGCACGTCGATCGGCTCGCCGGACACGTTCCCGACGACGAGCAGCTCGCCCGGTCCGGTGCGCGTGAAGGCGAAGAGCGCGGGGTGCTCGGGCTCCAGCAGCGCGAAGCGGCCCAGCTGCACCGTCTCATCGGCGTGCCGCAGCGCGATCAGCGCCCGGTAGTACTCGAAGACCGACCGCTCGGCGGCCCGGTCAGCGGCGACGTTCACCTCGGCGGCGTTGGGGTTGACCGCGATCCACGGCTCGCCGGTCGTGAAGCCGGCCTGGAGGCTGTCGTCCCACTGCACCGGCGTGCGGGCGTTGTCGCGGCTCTGCGCGCGCAGCCCGGCGAGCACGGTCGCCGGGTCCTCGCCGCGCTCGTCGACGGCCTCGGCCCAGTAGTTCAGGGACTCGACGTCGCGGAAGTCCTCGATGCCGGCGAACGGGACGTTCGTCATCCCGATCTCGTCGCCCTGGTAGATGTACGGCGTGCCGCGCTGGAGGTGGAGGAGCGTCGCCCAGAGGGTCGCGGACTCGTAGCGGTGCGCGCCGTCGTCCCCGAAGCGCGAGACGAGACGCGGCTGGTCGTGGTTGCCGAGGTACAGGCTGTTCCAGCCGCGCTCGGCCAGGCCGTCCTGCCAGCGCGCGAGGTTGGCCTTCAAGGCGACCAGGTCCAGCGGCACCGGGTGGAACTTGTCGACTCCGTGGTCGATGCCGACGTGCTCGAACTGGAAGACCATGTCGAGCTCACGCCGCTCGGGATCGGTCACCAGCACCGCCTCCTCGAGGGTGACCCCGGGCATCTCGCCGACGGTGAGGAAGGAGCCCTCGCGGTGCGCGAACACGGCCTCGTGCATCTCGCGGAGGTACTCGTGGAGCCGCGGACCCACCCCTCCGACGATGCCCGCGCCGCCCTGCTCGCCGTCGACGGCTCCGACGTCCTTCGAGACGAGGTTGATCACGTCCATCCGGAAGCCGTCCACTCCGCGGTCGAGCCAGCGGTTCATCATCGCGTGCACCGCGTGCCGCACCTCGGGGTTCTCCCAGTTGAGGTCCGGCTGCTGCACCGCGAAGAGGTGGAGGAAGTACTCGTCCGTCGCCGGGTCGAGCGTCCAGGCCGGGCCGGAGAAGTAGGAGCGCCAGCCGTTCGGCTCGGCGACGTCGAGGCCGGCGCCGGCGGCCGCCTCGAGCTCGCGGCCGGGCTCGGCCGAGCGGCGCCCGCGGCGCCACCAGTACCAGTCGCGCTTCGGGTCCTCCTGCGAGGAGCGGGACTCGACGAACCAGGCGTGCTCGTCGCTCGTGTGGTTGACCACGAGGTCCATCACGATGCGGATGCCGCGCTCGTGGGCCTCCGCGAGGAGCAGGTCGAACTCCTCCAGCGTCCCGAACCGCGGGTCGATGTCCTCGTAGTCCGAGATGTCGTAGCCGTTGTCGTGCTGCGGCGACGGGTAGACCGGCGAGAGCCAGATCACGTCGACCCCCAGGTCGGCGAGGTGGTCGAGCTTCGAGCGGATGCCGCCCAGGTCGCCGATGCCGTCGCCGTTCGAGTCCGCGAACGAGCGCGGGTAGATCTGGTAGACGACGGCGCTCGTCCACCAGGGCGCGGACGTCTCCCGCTCGGGGGAGTCGGAGGTCGGGGCGGCGGTCTCGGAGGGGGTCGGGGCGGCGGAGTCCATGGTCGCGAATCTAGCCCGGACGGCCGACACGGAGGGGCCCGCCGCACCGCTGCCCGGCGCGAGTCGACCCCGCCGGCGGCGCCCGTGTAACGATCTGGTGAACCGTGCGCGACCCGGCGGAGTGGCGGCTCCGGCGCTCGGATACTCTCTCCCCTGGCGGGACCCGAGCCGCCGCAGGGAGAGTGGTGGCGTGCCCAGGGACAGGACCGGCGCCGTCGTGCGGGCTCCCCGTCACAGTGCCGTCCCGCTCCCGCCCGCGGCGTCCCGCGCAGCCTCCTCGAGCGGCGTCCTCGCCGAGACCGGCCCCGTCGAGCCGACCGCCGTCGCACCCTCGCACCGTCGGCCGATGGGCGACTCCGGCCACGACCTCTTCCCCTTCGTGCTCGACGCGGCGGCCCTCGGCCGCGACGACGGTGCCGCGCTGCTCGAGCGCTACGCGGCGTGGGGCGGCAACGGCGTCGTCGTCACCGACTCGAGCCTCGCGGAGGGCGTCGGCGGCTGGCCCGCCGGACACCGCGACCGGGACCGCTTCCTCCTGATCGGCCGCTTCGCCGCTCCGGTCGGCGCCCCCGCGACGCCACGTGCGCTGGTGGACGGTGTCGAGGGGGCGCTGCGCCGCCTCCGCACCGATCGCCTCGACGTGCTGGCGGTCCGCCCCGACGGGGCCGGGCGCCTCGACGAGCTCCTCAGCGCTGTCGACGTGCTGCTGGCGCGCGGGCTGGTGCGGTCGGTGGTCGCCTCCGGGTTCTCCCCGGAGGAGCTGTTCGAGGCGCGCGTCCTGGCCGCCCACGGGCTGCCCCGCCTCGCCGGCGCGGAGGTCCGCTGGAACCTGCTCGAGCGGCCCGGCTCGGAGGGCGATCTCGGCCTCGTCGCCGCCGGCCAGGGACTCGCCCTGCTCGCGACCGTCCCCCTCGCCCACGGGTTCCTCCGCGGCGCCGAGCGCACCCGCCGCGAGCTCGGCCGCCTGCCCGACGGGGCACTCGCCGCCGCCCACCTCGGGCGCCGCGGACGCCGGGTCCTCGCCGTCCTCGACGCGATCGGTGCCGAGCTCTCGGCCGCTCCCGCCGCCGTCGCCCTGGCCTGGCTGCTCGGCCGGCCGCGGCTGACCGCCGCGACGGTCGCCCCGCGCTCACCCGCCGACGTGGACGCGCTGGTGCGCGCGGTCTCGCTCGAGCTCGACCCCGGACACCTGGCCGCGCTGGAGCGCGCGCGCCGCTGACCGCGCCCGTCCGCGACGCCCCCTGCACCTCTCCCGCCACGGCGCGACAGCCCGGCTCGGGCCGCCGTCGCGGTGGCCTAGGGTGGGCACGATGAATCACGGAGTCGCACTGCCCCTCGACCAGCCGGAGACGTCAGTCCGGGCCGCAGGCGGATCCACGGTCCGCCGCTCCGTCCTCCCGAGCGGTGTCCGCATCCTCAGCGAATCGGTGCCCGGCGCCCGCAGCGCCACGATCGGCTTCTGGGTCGCCGCGGGTTCTCGCGACGAGCGGCCCGGCCGCCCCGCGACCGCGGGCGAACCCGCCGTGCCCTCCAACGTCGGCTCGACGCACTTCCTCGAGCACCTGCTGTTCAAGGGCACGCAGAAGCGGTCCGCCCTCGACATCGCCGTGTCCTTCGACTCCGTGGGCGGGGAGCACAACGCTCTCACCGCCAAGGAGTACACCTGCTACTACGCCAAGATCCAGGACCGCGACCTCCCGATGGCGGTCGAGGTGATCGCCGACATGGTGACCTCGAGCCTGATCGATCCGGACGAGTTCGAGACCGAGCGCGGGGTCATCCTCGAGGAGCTGGCGATGGCGGACGACGATCCGGCCGACGTGGCGGGCGAGAAGCTGTTCGAGGCCGTGTTCGGCGACCACCCGCTGGGCCGCCCGATCGGGGGCACCGCCGCGACCATCGGCGAGGCCACCCGGGACGCGGTCTGGGCGCACTACCGCGCCGCCTACCGCCCGCGAGACGTGGTGATCACCGTCGCCGGCGCCGTCGACCACGAGGCGCTCGTCGCGCTGCTCCAGCGGGTCCTCGTCGCCGACGGCTGGGACCTCGGCACGGCGGCCCCGCCCGTCGAGCGGCGCGTCGGCGGCCGTGCGTCCTACACCCGCGGCAGCGCCCTGTCGGTGGTGCACCGCCCCACCGAGCAGGCGAACCTGCTGGTCGGCTTCCCCGGTCTCGCCGCGGGCGACGAGCGGCGGATGACGATGGGCGTCCTCAACTCGATCCTCGGCGGCGGCATGTCCTCGCGGCTGTTCCAGGAGGTGCGCGAGAAGCGCGGCCTGGCCTACTCCGTCTACTCCTTCGCCCCGTCCTACTCGGACGCGGGCCTCTTCGGGCTCTACGCCGCGTGCACCCCGGCGAAGACGGGGACGGTCGCCGAGCTCCTGCTCACCGAGTTCCACCGCCTCGCCGAGGACGGCGTCACCGACGACGAGCTCGCCCGCGCCCGCGGCCAGCTCTCGGGAGCGGCGGCGCTCGCGCTGGAGGACTCCGACACCCGGATGTCGCGCCTCGGACGCGCCGAGCTGACCTTCGGCGAGTTCGTCGACCTCGACGAGAGCCTGCGCCGACTCGCCCTCGTCGGCGCGGAGGACGTCCAGGCACTCGCGGCAGACTTGGCCCGGGGGCCGTCGTCGATCTCGGCCGTCGGCGCGGTCGACGAGTCGGCCTTCGCCGGGATCGCCGGGATCGAGAGCGCCTCCGCGATCTGATCCGATCGTCGAACGCCCGCTGACCGCGCACCGCCGCGCCGCACCAGGGAGGACCCCGTGTCCCACTACATCTACCTCGTCCGCCACGGCGAGCAGCAGGACGCCGAGCACGGCATGCCGGACGGCCCGCTCTCGGCCCGTGGTGAGCGCCAGGCGAGGCTCATCGCCGAGCGGCTCGGCGGAGTCCCCTTCACCGGAGCGTGGCACTCGCCGCTGCGCCGGGCCGAGGAGACGGCCGCGCGCTTCCAGACGCTTCTGCCGAGCCTGCCGCTCCAGCCGTCCTCGCTGCTGTTCGACTGCATCCCCTCGGGGCCGACCCCGGACATGCCCAAGGCGTTCGAGCCCTTCTTCGGCAGCGTCACCGCGGCCGAGATCGAGGCGGGGCACGCGCAGATGCAAGACGCGGTGGCCGAGTTCCTGGCGCCGTCGCGCGAGGACCGCCACGACCTCCTCATCACCCACAACTTCGTGATCGGCTGGTTCGTTCGCCACGTGTTCGACGCTCCCGACTGGCGGTGGCTGGGCCTCAACCAGGCCAACTGCGGGCTGACGATCATCCGCGTCCGCTCCCGCAAGCCGCCGGTGCTCGTCGTGCACAACGACCTCTCGCACCTGCCCGTGGAGCTGCGCACCGGCCTGCCCGAGGCCCAGCCGTACTGAGCCGCGGGCTACGCTGAGTCGGTGACTACCTCCGTCGCCGTGGTCGGCGCGTCCGGCCGACTCGGCTCGTTCACCTGCTCGCTCATCGAGGCGTCGAGCGAGTTCTCGCTCGTCGCGCGGCTCGGCTCGCGGAGCGATCCCGCCGAGATGCTCGCGGCCGACGTCGTCGTCGACATGACCGTGCCGGCCGTCAGCCAGCAGATCGTCGACTTCGCCGTGGCCAACGGGAGGAAGGTGCTCGTCGGCACCTCCGGCTGGACCGGCGACCGGATCGCGGCCCTCCGGCGCAGCGTCGCCGAGCAGCCGGAGGCCGGCGTCGTGATCATCCCCAACTTCTCGCTGGGCTCGGTGCTCGCGACCGCGCTGGCCACCGTGGCCGCGCGCTTCTTCGACGCCGCCGAGATCGTCGAGACCCACGGCGCCCGCAAGGTCGACTCGCCCTCCGGGACCGCGGTCCGCACGGCCGAGCTGCTGCTGCGCGCCCGGGCCGAGCTCGGTCCGGTGCAGGCTCCGCACACCGACCAGCGGGCCCGCGGCCAGCAGGTCGCGAGCGTCCCGGTCCACAGCCTCCGCCTGCCCGGAGTGGAGGCGCGCCAGGAGGTCGTCTTCGGCGGCACCGGCGAGACGGTCACCATCCGGCACGACACCACCTCGCAGGCGTCCTACGAGCAGGGCGTCCTGCGCGCTCTCGACGCGGTCCGGACGACCACGGGCGTGGTGGTGGGCCTCGACGCGCTGATCGACCTGCGCGCCGCCTTCGACGCCGCGCCTCTCGCCGAGCGGCCGGTCGACGAGCAGCCCGTCATCGACCGGGCTCCGTCCGGCCAGGCCGCCGCAGCGACGAGCACCCCGTGAGGACCCGCATCGGCGTCGTCCTGATGGCGGTCCTGCTCGCCCTCTACCTGTTCGTCTGCCTGCAGTACTCCGTCGTCGCCTTCGCCGCGGCGACGGTGCCCGGCATCGTGATGGGCGTCGGCCTGCTGATCCTCGGCGCCGTCGGCGTCTGGGGGCTCGTGCGCGAGCTGCTGTTCGGGCTCCGCGCCGAGAAGCTGGCCCGTCGGCTGGAGGGCGAGAACGCGCTGCCGCAGGAGGTCCTCGACTCGCGGGCCAGCGGGCGTCCGCTCCGGGAGGAGGCGGACGCGCTGTTCCCGCGGTACGCGGAGGAGGTCGACGCGCAGCCCGGGAGCTGGCGTGCCTGGTACCGCCTCGGCCTCGCCTACGACGCCAGTGGCGACCGCAAGCGCGCCCGGGGCGCCATCCGCCGGGCCATCGCGCTGGAGCACGAGGCTCCGGCCTGACCGCTCGGCCGCGACCCGAGCGCGGCTCTCCGGCGAGTACCGCTCAGGCGGCCCGGATCAGGCGAGCACCCACTCCAGCGCCTCGCCGACCGTGCGGTGGCGGAACTCGAAGCCGTCGTCGAGCAGCCGCTGGGGGACCAGGCGCTGACTCGAGAGCAGGAGCTCGTGCCCGGCGTCGCGCAGCGCGAGCTCGATGATCTTCTCGGGGACGGCCAGCTTGAACGGGCGGTGCAGCTGCTCGGCGAGGGTGCGCATCACGTCGTTCGCGGTCGCCGGCACCGGTCCGGCGAGGTTCACCGGGCCCGAGAGCGAGGACGTGAGCAGGTGGCGGATCGCCGCGGCCTCGTCGTAGAGGCTGATCCAGGGCCAGGCCTGGTTGCCGCTGCCGAGGGGTCCGCTGAGGCCGAGCTTCGTCAGGGGCAGGAGCGGCTTGAGCGCGCCGCCGTCGCCGAGGACGAGCCCGGTGCGAGCGGTGACCACCCGCGTGGCCTCGGGCGCGAGGTGGGCGGCCTTCTCCCAGCGGTCGACGACGTCGGCGAGGAACCCGTCGCCGCGCGAGGACTGCTCGGTGAGCTCCTCGCCCGGGCGGTCTCCGTAGTAGCCGACCGCGGAGGCGTTGATCAGCGTCGTCGGCGGGGTCGAGGACATCCGCATCGCGTCGGTGAGGGTCTGCGTGGACTGGATCCGCGAGTCGAGGATCTCCCGCTTGTAGGACGCGGTCCACGGCAGGCGGCTGATCGAGGCGCCGGAGAGGTTGATCACGGCGTCGACGCGGTCGAGCACGCTGAAGTCGAGCATGTGCGAGGTGGGCGCCCAGTGGAACTCGTCCGGGCTCGACGGCGCGTGGCGCACCAGGCGCAGGATCTCGTGCCCCTCGGCGCGCAGCTGGCGGGTCAGCTCGGAGCCGATCATCCCGCTGGCGCCCGAGATCAGGACGCGGAGCCGGGGAGCGGACGCATTCGGCCGGGCCGAGGGCAGCTCGGACGGCGTCGACACGTGCTCGCCCGGCGTGCGCGCGGCGCGTCGCGGCGAGCCGGAGTCCGTGGTCCCGTCGTGGTCGGAGTGCCGTGCGGATGAGTCGCTCATGGTGCCTCCCGGAGCCGGTCGCGGGCCGCCCGCGAAGCGGACCCAGCCTAGAGCCTCACGCCCGGGAGCCGGCCGAGCGCGTCGCGGGAGCAGCGCTCGCCCGGAGGAGGCGGGAACCGGGGGAGAGGCTGCCGAGAGGAAGAGGGCACGAGGCCGGTGGTCTAGGCTTCGATGCCGTGACCGAGCAGACGAGCCCACGCCCCGAGCCGACGAGCAGCGGATCCGACGAGAACGCGCCCGTCTTCCGCAGCGATGTCGTCGTCGAGCTGGTCCGCGCGAGCGCCCACGACTCCGACGTGCTGTTCGCGGCCCGCGTCTCGACCCAGGGCGAGAAGACGCTCGCCGAGGCGCTCGACGGCGAGGAGTCCGACGCCGAGCTGCAGCGCAAGCGCGACCGCGGCCTGATCAACTACCTCATGCGCGACCGCCACGGCTCGCCGTTCGAGCACAACTCGATGACCTTCTACGTGCAGGCGCCGATCTTCGTCTTCCGCGAGTTCATGCGGCACCGCATCGCCTCCTACAACGAGGAGTCGGGCCGCTACCGCGAGCTCCGTCCGGTCTTCTACGTGCCCGGCCCCCGCCGCAACCTCGTGCAGGTCGGCAAGCCCGGCGCCTACTCCTTCGAGCCGGGCACCCCCGAGCAGGCCGAGCTCGTCGCCGAGGAGACGCGCCGCGTCAGCACGCAGGCCTACGAGTCGTACCGGCGGATGCTCGGCGAGGGCGTCGCCCGCGAGGTCGCCCGGATCGTCCTCCCGCTGAACATCTACTCGTCGATGTACGTCACGCTCAACGCCCGCTCGCTGATGAACTTCCTCTCCCTGCGCACCAAGCGCGAGGACTCGACGTTCCCCTCCTTCCCGCAGCGCGAGATCGAGATGGCGGCCGAGCAGATGGAGACGCACTTCCAGGAGCTGATGCCCCTCACGGCCGCCGCCTTCACAGCGAACGGCCGCGTCGCCCCGTAGCCCGCCGCCCGGCGAGGACGAGCGGGCCGTCCCGCCCGATCCGCCTGCTGCCGTCCGCGCGGGCGGCTCCGGGAACCTCCTCCCGGCGGCGCGGCGGCGACCCGCTACCCTGGCAGCGTGTCAACTCCGGAGAATCCCTTCGGCCAGGTCCTGGTCGCCCTGGTCACCCCGTTCACCGCCGACGGCGAGGTCGACTGGCCCGGTGTCGAGAAGCACATCGACGACTGCATCGCAGCGGGCGCGGACGGCATCGTGGTCACCGGGACCACGGGCGAGACCAGCACCCTGACCGACCCGGAGAAGATCCGCCTCGTCGAGGTCGGCCGCTCGGTCGCCGGGGGCCGCGCGAAGATCATCACGGGAGGCGGCTCGAACGAGACCGCCCACGCCATGCAGCTCGCCCGTCAGAGCGAGAAGGCCGGCGCCGACGGCAACATGATCGTCACCCCGTACTACAACAAGCCCACGCAGGCGGGCGTGCTCACCCACTTCCGGATGATCGCGGATGCGACGGACCTGCCGGTGATCCTCTACGACATCCCCGGCCGCACCGGCGTGCCGATCCGCTACGAGACGATCCTGCGGGCGGCCAAGCACCCGAACATCCTGGCCGTGAAGGACGCGAAGGGCGATCTCTCCGAGGTCAGCCGCGTGCTCAACCAGACCGACCTGATGTACTTCTGCGGCGACGACGCGAACGTGCTCCCCGAGCTCGCCATCGGCGCCACGGGGCTCATCGGCGTCACCGCGAACATCGCCGCCGCGCCGTACCGCACGATCGTCGACGCGGTGAACGCGGGCGACCTCCACGCGGCCACCCGCGCGCACCAGCAGCTCGAGCCGCTCGTGCGCGCCGTGATGACGCACGTCCCCGGGACCGTCGCCGCGAAGTACATCCTGCACGGCCTCGGCCGCATCTCCTCGCCGCGCGTGCGGCTGCCCCTGGTCGGCCCGGAGGAGTCGGAGGCGGCGCTCATCGAGGACGAGCTCGGCCTGGTCCGCGACATCCCGGGCGTCGACTTCCGCAACTTCCGGCCCGACCGCAACGCCGCGGCCGGCGGCGCCCTCCCGAAGGTCGCCGGCACCACCCGCTGAGCCCGAGCGGCACGTCCCGAGAAAGCACCGCTGGAGAAGGAGGGCGCATGCCCGGTCCCGTGATCATCCCCGCCCCGCTCGCTCCGGGAACGCTCCGGATCATCCCCCTCGGCGGCCTCGGCGAGATCGGCCGCAACATGACCGTCTTCGAGATCGACGGCAGGCTCCTGGTCGTCGACTGCGGCGTGCTCTTCCCGGAGGAGGACCAGCCGGGCGTCGACCTGATCCTCCCGGACTTCACGCCCATCCGGGACAGGCTCGACGACATCGTCGGAGTGGTCCTCACCCACGGCCACGAGGACCACATCGGCGCCGTCCCCTACCTGCTCCGCCTGAAGCGCGACATCCCGCTGATCGGGTCCACCCTCACGCTCGCCCTCGTCGAGGCGAAGCTCAAGGAGCACCGGATCACGCCGTACACGCTCACGGTGAAGGAGGGCGACGTCGAGAACCTCGGGCCCTTCGAGCTCGAGTTCGTCGCCGTGAACCACTCGATCCCGGACGCGCTGGCCGTGTCGATCGTCACCGACGCCGGCTCGGTGCTGCACACCGGCGACTTCAAGATGGACCAGCTGCCGCTCGACGGCCGGATCACCGACCTGCGCGCCTTCGCCCGCCTCGGCGAGGAGGGCGTCGACCTGTTCATGGTCGACTCCACCAACGCCGACGTCCCCGGCTTCACGCCGAGCGAGCGCGACATCGGCCCGGTCATCGAGAGCGTCATGGCCAGGGCGACCCGCCGCGTCATCGTCGCGAGCTTCTCCAGCCACGTGCACCGGGTGCAGCAGGTGCTCGACGCGGCCCACGCCACGGGCCGCCGCGTGGCGCTGCTCGGCCGCTCCATGGTCCGCAACATGCGCATCGCCGCGGATCTCGGCTACCTGCACGTCCCTCCGGGAGTCCTGGTCGACATGAAGAAGTCGGGCGACGTCCCCGAGGACAGGATCGTCTACATGTCCACCGGGTCGCAGGGCGAGCCGATGGCCGTCCTCAGCCGGATGGCCAACCTCGATCACCAGATCGAGCCGGGGGAGGGCGACACCGTGATCCTCGCCTCCAGCCTCATCCCCGGCAACGAGAACGCGGTGTACCGGGTCATCAACGGGCTCACGCGGCTCGGAGCGACCGTCGTGCACAAGGGCAACGCGAAGGTGCACGTGTCCGGGCACGCCGCGGCCGGCGAGCTCCTCTACTGCTACAACATCCTCAAGCCGCTGAACGTGATGCCGGTGCACGGCGAGTACCGGCACCTGGTCGCGAACGCGCAGCTCGCGCGTGAGACCGGGATCGCGGAGGAGAACACGATCATCGCCGAGGACGGCACCGTGATCGACCTGCTCGACGGCAGGGCGACCGTCGTCGGACGGCTCGACCTGGGGTTCGTCTACGTCGACGGATCGTCGGTGGGCGAGATCACCGACGCCGACCTCAAGGACCGGCGGATCCTCGGCGAGGAGGGCTTCATCTCGATCATCGTGGTGGTCGAGGCGGGCACGGGGCGGATCGTCGTCGGCCCCGAGATCCACGCGAAGGGCTTCGCGGAGGACGACAGCGTCTTCGACGAGGTCAAGCCGCGGATCGCGGCCGCGCTCGAGGAGGCGGTGCGGAACGGGGCGAGCGATCAGCACGCGCTCTCGCAGGCCGTCCGTCGCGTCGTCGGCCGCTGGGTCAACACCTCCTACCGCCGCCGGCCCATGATCGTGCCGCTCGTCATCGAGGCCTGAGCCTCCCGGCCGGCGGCGGATCGGCGCCTGCCGTCGCGGCGCGGGTCACCGGCCCTGACGGGGGCGGCGGGTACGGTGGCCTCATGGCGACCAGTACCAAGACGACCTCGCGCGGGCGCGGCAGCGCGACTCCGCGCTCCGGCGCGCCGCGATCCGGCCGGGGCTCGGGCAAGGCGGCCGCTGAAACGAAGACGGTGGCCTTCGAGTCCGCCCCGCGCACCAACCCCGCCGTGCGGCTCTGGATGGCGCTGGCCCACCTCGCGGGCGGCGCCGCCCGCGCCCTCGGTCCCGAGCGGCTGGCGAAGGAGGAGCGCCGCGACGGCGTCCCCTTCCTGCTGCTGCTGCTGGCCGTCGCGGGCGCGGTGGTCGAGTGGTTCCTCGCGACCGACCCGGTCGCCCTGGTGCTCGACGCGTGGAGCTTCGGCGGCTTCTTCGGCCGTGTCGCCTACGTGCTGCCGGTCGTCCTTCTCCTCTTCTCCCTCTGGCTCTTCCGGCACCCCCGGTCCGTCGACGACAACGGGCGGATCGGCGTGGGCGTCATCACGCTGCTCGTCGCCTCCGCCGGCATCTGCCACGCGCACCTCGGCCTGCCGCAGCCCGGCCAGGGAATCGAGACCATGGCGGCCGCGGGAGGCGTCCTCGGCTGGCTGGTGGGCGCCCCGCTCGCGGCGATCGCCACCGTCCCCGGCGCGACCGTGCTGCTGTCGCTCGTGATCCTGCTGTCGCTGTTCATCATCACCAAGACCCCGCCGAACCGCATCGGCGCGCGCTCGCGGGAGCTCTACGGCTACCTCTTCGGCGCCCCCGTGCTCGACGACGAGGAGCGCGCCCGCCTCAAGGCCGAGCGGGCCGCCGCCAAGGCCGCGGCGAAGGCGGAGGCCGAGCAGGAGGAGGACGCGCAGCAGGACGGCGGAGAGCTGCCCTGGTGGCGGCGCACCGAGTCCGGGCGCGAGGACGAGCCGACCGTGCAGACCGAGCTCCCGATCGACTCCTTCACCGAGGTGCTCGAGGGCGCCGCGCCCGCCCGCGGCCGCGCGAAGGGCTTCGACACCGCGCTCGAGGAGCGCGACGACGAGGCCCACCCGCCGACCCGCTCCTACGCCACCGAGGTGCTGGCCGAGGCCGAGACCGCCGAGGCGGCGCTCGCCCGCTTCGAGCAGACGGGCGCTCCCCGCGGCGCGACCGGCGTGGTCGACGACGACGCGACCGAGGTCATCCGGCTCGACCGCCTCGACGTGGCGCCCGCCGTCCCGGTCCCGCCCGTCATCGAGACCGGCCCGATCGCGCCCCTCGCCGAGGAGGACCCGACCGCCGGGTTCGACTCCTCGTTCGAGGACGACGCGCCGTACCGCCTCCCCTCGGCGGCCGCCCTCTCGACGGGCACGCCCTCCAAGGCGCGCTCGGCGGCCAACGACGAGATGGTCCGCGCCATCACCGAGGTGCTGCAGCAGTTCAACGTGGACGCGACGGTCACCGGCTTCTCCCGCGGCCCGACCGTCACCCGCTACGAGATCGAGCTCGGCCCCGGCGTCAAGGTCGAGCGCGTCACCGCGCTCAGCAAGAACCTCTCCTACGCCGTCGCCAGCAACGAGGTCCGGATCCTCTCCCCGATCCCGGGCAAGAGCGCGATCGGCGTCGAGATCCCCAACACGGACCGCGAGATCGTCTCCCTGGGCGACGTCCTCCGCTCGCCGGCCTCGACGACGTCCACGCACCCGATGACCATCGGCGTCGGCAAGGACGTCGAGGGCGGCTACGTCGTGGCGAACCTCGCCAAGATGCCGCACCTCCTGGTCGCCGGCTCCACCGGCTCCGGCAAGTCCAGCTTCGTCAACTCGATGATCACGAGCCTGCTGATGCGCGCGCGCCCGCAGGACGTGCGGATGGTCCTGATCGACCCCAAGCGCGTGGAGCTCACCATCTACGGCGGAGTGCCGCACCTGATCACTCCGATCATCACGAACCCCAAGAAGGCCGCCGAGGCGCTGCAGTGGGTCGTGAAGGAGATGGACATGCGCTACGACGACCTGGCGTCGTTCGGGTTCCGTCACATCGACGACTTCAACGCGGCCGTCCGCGCGGACGAGATCAAGCTCCCGGCGGGCAGCAGCCGCGTCCTCAAGCCGTACCCGTACCTCCTCGTGGTGGTCGACGAGCTCGCCGACCTGATGATGGTCGCCCCGCGCGACGTCGAGGACTCGATCGTGCGGATCACCCAGCTCGCGCGCGCCTCGGGCATCCACCTCGTGCTGGCCACGCAGCGGCCGAGCGTCGACGTGGTGACCGGCCTCATCAAGGCGAACGTGCCCAGCCGCCTCGCCTTCGCGGTGACCAGCGTGACCGACTCGCGGGTCATCCTCGACCAGCCGGGAGCCGACAAGCTCATCGGGCAGGGCGACGGCCTCTTCCTCCCCATGGGCACCAACAAGCCGATGCGCGTCCAGGGCGCCTGGGTCCGCGAGGACGAGATCGCGAAGGTCGTCGAGCACGTCACCCGTCAGGCGCAGCCCGAGTACCGCCAGGACATCACCGTGCAGGCGCAGCGCAAGGAGATCGACTCCGACATCGGGGACGACCTCGAGCTGCTGGTCGCGGCGGCCGAGCTCGTCGTCAGCACGCAGTTCGGCTCGACCTCGATGCTGCAGCGCAAGCTCCGCGTCGGCTTCGCCAAGGCCGGCCGACTGATGGACCTGCTCGAGTCGCGCGAGGTCGTCGGCCCCTCCGAGGGGTCGAAGGCCCGCGACGTGCTGGTCACCGCCGAGCAGCTGCCGGGCGTCCTCGCGCGGATGCGCGGCGAGGACCCGGGCGAGGGGCCGGCCGCGCCGTCCTCGGTCGCCCCGGACCCGTACGCGGATCCGCTGGCCGAGCCGACGGGGCCCGCCGCCACCGACTACCACGACGACGACGAGGGGTCCGGCGAGGACGCCTGGACGCTGACGGGACGCGAGTGACCGTCCCGGTCGCCCGCACTGCGAGGAACGGCGGAGCACGATGACCCACCCCACCGCGCCGGCTCCGGCCGCGTCGGGCAACTGGAACCTGCCGAACGCGATCACGGTCGTCCGGATCCTGCTGGCGCCCGTCTTCTTCTGGCTCCTGCTGGCCGACGGGGGGCAGGACGGCGGGATCCGGATCGCCGCGGCGCTCCTCTTCATCGTCGCGATCGCCACGGACGGCATCGACGGGCACATCGCCCGGAGCCGGGGCCTCGTGACCGATCTCGGCAAGCTCCTGGATCCGATCGCCGACAAGGTGCTCACCGGCGCGGCGCTCGTCGGGCTCTCGATCCTCGCGGAGCTGCCGTGGTGGGTGACGATCGTCATCCTCGTGCGCGAGATCGGCATCACCGTGTTCCGGATGGCCGTGCTCTCGGACCGGGTGATCCCGGCGTCGCGGGGCGGCAAGCTCAAGACGATCGTGCAGTCGATCGCGATCTCCCTCGCTCTGCTGCCGCTCTGGGCCGTCCTCGGCGAGTGGGTCCACTGGCTGAACGGCATCACGATGACGGCCGCGGTGGTGCTCACGGTCGCCACCGGGATCGACTACCTCGCCGACGCCGCCCGCCAGAGCCGGGCCGCCCGGTCGACGCGGTGACGGCCGCGCAGCTGATCGCCGAGCTCCGGCGGCGGGGTGTCGACCTCGCCGTCGCGGAGTCCCTTACCGGCGGCGCGCTCAGCTCCGCCCTCGTGGAGGTGCCCGGCGCCTCCGCCGTGTACCGCGGGGGAGTGGTGAGCTACGCCACCGACCTCAAGGACCGGCTCCTCGGGGTCGACGCGCGCGTCCTCGGCGAGCGGGGTCCCGTCGATCCCGGAGTCGCCGTGCAGATGGCGCGCGGAGCGTCCTCGCGGCTCGCAGCCGACGGGCGTCCGACGCTCGGCCTGGCGACCACGGGGGTCGCCGGTCCGGATCCGCAGGGGGACGCGGCCGTCGGCACCGTCTTCGTGGCGGCCGTCCTCGGCGAGGACGAGCTCGTCCGTGAGCACCGGTTCGACGGCGACCGCGCCGCGATCCGCGCCGCCTCGGTCGACGCGGCCCTCGCCCTCGGTGCGGAGCTGATCGCCCGCGGCGCATGAGGCGGATACCCAGCGAGGGCCCTCCGGGAATCGGAATGCGCCGCATTGCGGCCCGGTTACAACTGGTGTCGCTCACACGCAAAGTCCAGTCATCCGGTATTAGAGTCGACACCATACGAACCGGGTAGTGAACAGCTATCCGGTTCTCTCGTCCCAGCCCCCCGATCACCCGCTCCGGAATCTCCGGCGCTCGTGCTCGCGGTGCAGGTGCACGACATGCGGTTGACGTGGAGAAGGAGGGTCCAGTGGTTCTAGTTCGTCAGGAGATCGGCGATGTCCTCAGGGACTTTCGCCTGCAGAAAGGTCGTACGCTCCGTCAGGTGGCGAGCAAGGCGAGCGTTGCGCTCGGCTACCTGAGCGAGGTCGAACGCGGTCAGAAGGAGGCCTCCTCGGAGATCCTCGCCTCTGTCGCCGACGCCCTCGACACCCCCATCTCGGTGATCATGCGCGAGGTCGGCGATCGTCTCGCCGTCATCGAGGGCATCGACACCATCCCCGACACCATCCCGGCCGACATGGTCGCCGGCTTCGACGCGGACCTCGTCACGCAGTAGTCGGCCCCCCGTCCCCTCCACTCACCGCACCCGTTCCACGCGAAGGGCGCCCAGGCTCCGGCCGGGCGCCCTTCGGCGTTCCCGGGGGAGTGCGGCCTCCGGGCAGCGGCTACCGTGGACGCATGCGCTTGAGCGAGTTCCGGCAGCTGGTGGACGACGAGTTCGGCGGCGCCTACGCCCGTGTCCTCGTCTCGGACCTCGTGCTGACCGAGCTCGGGGGCCGCACCGCCGAGCGCGCCCTCGCGGACGGAGCGGAGCCGCGCGAGGTCTGGCTCGCCCTCTGCCGCGCCAACGACGTCCCGGAGGCCCGGTGGCACGGCGTGGATCCGCGGAAGCGCCACCGCTGACGCTCCCGTCGCCGAAGCCGTGTTCGACACGCCGACGGCTCGTGCTCGAATCCGTGTTCGAACGGGTCTAGGCTCCTCCACAGAAGCAGGAACGGCCCCGTCTCCACGGAGTCGCTCTCGCTCGGCCCCGATGTCGGTGGTCGGGCGTACCGTCGGAGACACCTGAACGGACCTGCTTCACCGCCTTGTCGCAGCCGGCCGGCACTGTCACTCCGACAGCCACCGGCATGTCGCGACAGCCTGTAGGCGACACCACCACGAACACGAGAGCGAGACGGCCATGCCCAGTTCCTCCGACCGCGAGAAGTCCCTCGAGACCGCACTCGCCCAGATCGACCGCCAGTTCGGCAAGGGCGCCGTCATGCGCCTCGGAAGCGACGACCGCGCTCCCGTCGAGGTGATCCAGACCGGTTCGATCGCGCTCGACGTCGCGCTCGGGATCGGCGGGCTCCCCCGCGGCCGTATCGTCGAGATCTACGGCCCCGAGTCCTCCGGAAAGACCACCCTCACGCTGCACGCGATCGCGAACGCGCAGCGCAACGGCGGCATCGCCGCCTTCATCGACGCGGAGCACGCGCTCGACCCCGAGTACGCCAAGAAGCTCGGCGTCGACATCGACTCCCTCCTCGTGTCGCAGCCCGACACCGGAGAGCAGGCGCTCGAGATCGCCGACATGCTCGTGCGCTCGGGCTCGATCGACCTCATCGTGATCGACTCCGTCGCGGCCCTCGTGCCGCGTGCCGAGATCGAGGGCGAGATGGGCGACTCCCACGTCGGCCTGCAGGCCCGCCTCATGTCCCAGGCGCTGCGCAAGCTGACCGGCGGACTGAACACCACGAACACCACGATGATCTTCATCAACCAGCTGCGCGAGAAGATCGGCGTCTTCTTCGGAAGCCCCGAGACCACGGCGGGCGGCAAGGCGCTCAAGTTCTACGCGTCGGTCCGCCTCGACATCCGCCGCATCGAGACGCTGAAGGACGGCACCGACGCGGTCGGCAACCGCACCCGCGTCAAGGTCGTGAAGAACAAGATGGCCCCGCCCTTCAAGCAGGCCGAGTTCGACATCCTCTACGGCGTCGGCATCTCCCGCGAGGGCAGCCTGATCGACTTCGGCGTCGAGCACGAGATCGTCCGCAAGTCGGGCGCCTGGTACACCTACGACGGCGACCAGCTCGGTCAGGGCAAGGAGAAGGCGCGCCAGTTCCTCATCGACAATCCCGATGTGGCCGCCGAGATCGAGAAGCGCATTCTGGTCAAGCTCGGCGTGATCGTCGACCCGAACGCGGCCGTCGAGGCCGCGCCGGTCGCGATCGAGACCAAGCAGCCCGTGCGCAAGGGCGCCTAGCCCGTGGCGGAGAAGGCCGCGGAGGGGGCGAAGGGCCGCCCCGTGGCCTTCCTGCCCTGGGTCGACCGGGGTGCGGCGGGCGACGACGGCTGGGCTCCGGCGGCGCCGGACGCCGACGGGGCCGGGTCGCTTCCGGATCCGTCCGGAGCCGGAACGCCGCGTACCAGTGCTCCCGGGGCGGCCGCAGGCGGGTCGGAAGGCTCCGCCGTCGGGGGCGCCGCGTCTCCGGCCTCCGAGCGGATCGCCGAGCTCTCGGCTCATGTCGCCCGGCGCGCGCCGGCGTTCGTCGAGGACGCGGACGACGAGGACGCGGACGACGAGGACGACGACGACGCGATCGAGATCCCGGAGGAGATCGATCCCGAGCAGGTCGCGGATCGGATCGTACGGGGGCTCTCCCGCAAGAGCCTCTCGGTCGCCGAGGTCGAGGCGCGCCTCTACACGGAGGGCGTCGCCGAGAAGGACGCCCTCGAGATCCTCGAGCGCTTCACGCGCTTCGGCTACCTCGACGACCTCCGCATGGCGGAGCAGCTGGTCGTCTCGCTCCGTGACCGCAAGAAGCTCGGCCGCTCCTCCATCCAGCAGGAGCTGCGCGCGCGGAAGATCGACCCCGAGGCGATCGCGTCAGCGCTCGACGAGCTGGACGGCGACGACGAGTACCGCACGGCGCTCGAGCTCGCGCGCAAGCGCCTGCCGAGCCTGCGCTCGCTCTCCGACGAGGTCGCCGAGCGCCGGCTCACGGGATTCCTCGCGCGCCGCGGCTACGCCGGCGGACTCGTGCAGCGCGTCGTCCGCGAGACGATCCGCAAGCCGGGGTCGAGCGTCCGCTTCCGCTGACACGGCGGGCCGAGGGCGGTCCGACCGGAGCGTAGAATCCCACACCATGAGCACGCTCGGTACCGCCCCGTCGCCCGTCGCCGAGACCCGGCCGAGGACCTACGAGGTCCGTACGTTCGGGTGCCAGATGAACGTGCACGACTCCGAGCGGCTGAGCGGTTCGCTCGAGGCGGCCGGCTACGTGTCCGCCGATGGAGCCGAGGCCGACGTCGTCGTGATCAACACCTGCGCGGTGCGCGAGAACGCCGACAACAAGCTCTACGGCAACCTCGGCCACCTCGCGTCGGTGAAGCGCCGACACGAGGGGATGCAGATCGCGGTCGGCGGCTGTCTAGCGCAGAAGGACAAGAACGTCATCCTCGACCGCGCCCCGTGGGTCGACGTGGTCTTCGGCACGCACAACATGGGCGCCCTCCCTAGCCTGCTCGAGCGCGCCCGCCACAACGACGAGGCGCAGCTCGAGATCCTCGAATCGCTCGATGTCTTCCCCTCCACGCTCCCCACGAAGCGCGACTCGACCTACAGCGGCTGGGTCTCGATCTCGGTCGGCTGCAACAACACCTGCACCTTCTGCATCGTCCCCTCGCTCCGCGGCAAGGAGAAGGACCGGCGTCCCGGCGACGTGCTCGCCGAGATCCAGGCGCTCGTGGACGACGGCGCGATCGAGGTCACCCTTCTCGGCCAGAACGTGAACTCCTACGGCGTCGAGTTCGGCGATCGCCAGGCGTTCTCGAAGCTGCTCCGCGCGGCGGGCACCATCGACGGGCTCGAGCGGATCCGCTTCACGAGCCCCCATCCCGCGGCCTTCACCGACGACGTGATCGACGCCATGGCCGAGACGCCGGCGGTGATGCCGCAGCTGCACATGCCGCTCCAGTCCGGCTCCGACCGCGTCCTCAAGGCGATGCGCCGCTCCTACCGCTCCGAGAAGTTCCTCGGGATCCTCGACCGGGTCCGCGATCGCATCCCGCACGCGGCGATCAGCACCGACATCATCGTGGGCTTCCCCGGCGAGACGGAGGCCGACTTCCAGGAGACCCTGCGGGTGGTCGAGGCGGCCCGCTTCGCCTCCGCCTTCACCTTCCAGTACTCCATCCGGCCCGGCACCCCGGCCGCGACGCTGCCCGACCAGATCCCCAAGGCGGTCGTCCAGGAGCGTTACGAGCGGCTCGTCGCCCTGCAGGACGCGATCAGCGAGCAGGAGAACCGCGCAGTCGTCGGCCGAGAGGTCGAGGTCCTCGTCGCGACCGGCGAGGGCCGTCGCGACACGGAGACGCACCGGCTGAGCGGACGCGCCGAGGACAGCCGTCTGGTGCACTTCGACGTGCCCGAGGGCTCCGAGCAGCCGCGTCCCGGAGACGTGGTCTCCGTCCGGGTCACCCGTGCCGCCCCCTTCTACCTCCTGGCGGATTCGCCCGACGGCGCGCCGCTCCGCATCCGCCGCACCCGCGCGGGCGACGCCTGGGACCGGGCGCAGACCGAGTCCTGCGGAGTTCCGGCCGCCCCGGGCGCGAGCGGGGCGCCCCGGGTCTCGCTGGGCCTGCCGTCGCTGCGCGTGCGCGACGCCGGCACGCTGACGACGCCGATCTACGACGCCCTCGATGGCGAGCGCTGAGACCGGAGCCCCCGATACCGCGCCGGAGCTCATCGCGGTCGTCGGCGCGACCGGCACGGGCAAGTCCGACCTCTCGCTCGAGCTCGCCGAGGCGATCCGGCAGGACGGCGGCGCCGCTGAGATCGTGAACGCCGACGCGATGCAGCTCTACCGCGGGATGGACATCGGCACCGCGAAGCTGCCCGCCGACGAGCGTCGGGGCGTCCCGCACCACCTGCTCGACGTCCTCGACGTGACGGAGGAGGCGTCGGTCGCCCGCTACCAGAGCGAGGCGCGGCGGGTGATCGAGAGCGTGCTGGCGCGCGGGGCGACGCCGATCCTGGTCGGGGGCTCCGGTCTGTACGTCTCCAGCGTCGTCTTCGAGTTCTCGTTCGCGGGCACCGACCCGACCGTCCGGCGCCGGCTCGAGGAGACCGCCGAGCGGGAGGGCCTGGGCGCCCTCGTCGAGCGGTTGCGCCGGATCGACGCCGGAGTGGCCGAGCGGATCGGTCCGCACAACGCCCGGCGCATCGTCCGCGCGCTCGAGATCGCGGAGCTCACCGGCGGGAGCACGCACAGCGCGCTGATGTCCGACGAGCCGGTTCCGTGGCGCCCCGCCTCGATCCTGTTCCTCGAGGCTCCGCGGGAGGAGCTGGTGCAGCGCCTCGACCGGCGGGTGGAGCGGATGTGGGCGGCCGGGATGCTCGACGAGGTCGAGCGGCTCGTCCCCCTCGGCCTGGAGCGCGGCGTCACCGCCGGGCGGGCCATCGGGTACGCCCAGGCGCTCGCCCAGCGTGCCGGCGTCCTCCGCGAGGAGGAGGCGATCGCGGCGACGCAGGCGCTCACGCGCCGCTACGCACGTCGGCAGAACAGCTGGTTCCGGCGCTACGCCGGCGCCCACCGGCTCCCGTACGACGCGCCGGACCTGGTGTCGCGGGCGCACGCCGCCGCCCAGGCCGCCGCTCCCGCTCCTCGCTAGGCTGTGCGCCATGACGATCGAGCTGCACTTCACCAAGGGCCAGGGCACCGGCAACGACTTCGTGCTCTTCAGCGACCCGGACGGTGAGGTCGACCTCTCGCCCGCGCAGATCGCGATGATCTGCGACCGCCACTTCGGCGTCGGCGCCGACGGCGTCATCCGTGCCGTCCGCTCCCGTGCGATCCCGGAGGGCGCCGCGGCCCTGGCCGAGGAGAGCGAGGCGGAGTGGTTCATGGACTACCGCAACGCCGACGGCTCGCTCGCCGAGATGTGCGGCAACGGCATCCGCGTCTACGCCGCGTTCCTGCTCGCGGGCGGCCTCGCGACGCTCGAGCCCGGCGACACCCTGCCGATCGGCACCCGCGCCGGCGTCCGCGACGTCACCCGCAGCGGTGCCGGGTTCCAGGTCGACCTCGGCCGCTGGGAGCTGGCGGGCGGCGAGCCCCTGGTGCGGGCGAAGGAGCTCAAGGTCGCGCGCCCCGGTCTCGGGATCGACCTCGGCAATCCGCACGTGGTCGTCGCCCTCAGCAACGACGAGGAGCTCGACTCCGCCGACCTCTCCTACATCCCGCAGCTCGACCCGGAGCCCGAGGACGGCGCGAACGTCGAGTTCGTGGTTCCCGGCGAGCCCCTGGTCCACGACGGCATCGGGCGGATCCGGATGCGCGTGCACGAGCGCGGCAGCGGCGAGACCCTGAGCTGCGGCACGGGTGCCGCGGCGGCGGCACTGGCGGTGCGCTACTGGGCGGGAGCGCGCGCTCCGCAGGCCTGGCGCGTGGAGGTCCCGGGCGGCACGCTCGGCGTGACGATGTTCGCGGCGGAGGAGGGCGAGCACGTCGGGCTCTCCGGCCCGGCCGACCTCGTCTTCACCGGGACGATCCGGATCGACTGAGGACCCGGTCAGGCCAGGCGGGTCGTCCGCAGCACGCGGAAGCCCTTCGCCGAGGAGACGCGCTCCACGTCGAGCCGCCCGGCGAACGCGGCGCCCAGCCAGGTCTGGAGCGAGTCTGAGCCGAGGTTGCGCTGCACGACGAGCCAGGCGTCCGCGCCCTCCTCGAGCCGCGGCAGCCAGCGTTCGAGCAGGAGGTGCAGCTC
The DNA here is from genome assembly GCF_002932915.1 of Rathayibacter sp. RFBD1. Classification (NCBI taxonomy): domain Bacteria; kingdom Bacillati; phylum Actinomycetota; class Actinomycetes; order Micrococcales; family Microbacteriaceae; genus Rathayibacter; species Rathayibacter sp. RFBD1. The sequence goes on along the minus strand of NZ_PSWQ01000025.1, from coordinate 29,481 downwards.
CTCCTTGCCGATGCGGATCGGCGGGTTCGACCACACGGTGCGGAAGCGGACGTCGTCGGGAACATCCTCGGGCAGCACGGCGTTGACATTGAGGACGCCGAGTTCCTCGCAGTTGCGACGGACCAGCTCGAGCGCCCGCTGGTTGACGTCGACCGCCCACACCCGGGCGGCGGGGGAGGCGAGGGCGAGCGCGAGGGCGATCGGGCCCCAGCCGCAGCCGAGGTCCAGCAGGTCCCCGTCAGCGGGGGCGTCGGGCACCGCGTCCAGCAGGACGCGTGTGCCGAGATCGACGTGACCGGGGCTGAACACCCCTCCTGCCGTCGTGACCTCGAGGTCGCGGCCGGCCAGGCGGGCCTGGATCCTGCGGGGCCGGAGGTCGCCGTCGGGAGTACTCGAGAAGTAGTGCTCGGCGGCCATGAGAAGTGAACCTATCAAGACCTGAGGAGTTAGTGTTATCCGGATGACGGAAGACCTGAACGAGACCGACACGACCGAGGCCGTGGACGTCGTCTCGAGGGTCCTGGCGAACGCGCAGTCGCGTTCGGCGGGGTACTCGCGCTTCGTCGCGGGTGGAGCCCAGGCGCTGCAGAGCGCCGGCCACGAGGGCGAGAACAGCGACGGCGAGCAGTTCGACCGCGACGACCGGCAGGCGCTGCGACGCGTCGCCGGCCTCTCGACCGAGCTCGAGGACGTCACGGAGGTCGAGTACCGCCAGCTGCGCCTGGAGAACGTCGTGCTCATCGGCGTGTACTCGCAGAATTCGCTGGAGGACGCGGAGAACTCGCTGCACGAGCTCGCCGCGCTCGCGGAGACGGCGGGAGCGACGGTCCTCGACGGCCTGCTCCAGCGCCGCCCGCACCCCGATCCGAGCACCTACCTCGGCAAGGGCAAGGCCCAGGAGCTCGCGGGGCTCGTCGCGGCCCTCGGCGCGGACACGGTCGTCGCCGACACCGAGCTCGCACCGAGCCAGCGGCGTGCGCTGGAGGACGTGGTGAAGGTCAAGGTGATCGACCGCACCGCGGTGATCCTCGACATCTTCAGCCAGCACGCGAAGAGCCGTGAGGGCAAGGCGCAGGTCGAGCTCGCGCAGCTCGAGTACCTGCTCCCGCGACTGCGCGGCTGGGGCGAGTCCATGTCCCGCCAGGCCGGCGGCCAGGTGGGCGCGGGAGCCGGAATGGGCTCGCGCGGTCCGGGTGAGACGAAGATCGAGCTCGATCGTCGCCGCATCCACACCCGCATGGCGCGCCTGCGCAAGCAGATCACGGCGATGAAGCCCGCCCGCGAGGCCAAGCGCGCGAACCGCAAGCGCAACGCCGTCCCCTCGGTGGCGATCGCGGGGTACACGAACGCCGGCAAGTCGAGCCTGCTGAACCGGATGACGCACGCGGGCGTCCTCGTCGAGAACTCGCTCTTCGCGACCCTCGACGCCACCGTCCGCAAGGCCCAGACGAAGGACGGGCGCCTCTACACGCTCGCCGACACGGTCGGCTTCGTGCGAGCGCTTCCGCACCAGCTCGTCGAGGCCTTCCGGTCGACGCTCGAGGAGGTCGCGGACTCCGATGTGATCGTCCACGTCGTGGACGCCTCCCACCCCGATCCGGCCGGGCAGATCGCCACCGTGCGCGACGTGATCGGCGAGGTGGGCGCCCGCACCATCCCCGAGATCATCGCCTTCAACAAGGCCGATCTGGTGGACGAGGGCACGCGGCTGGTGCTGCGCGGTCTCGCTCCCGACGCGGTCTTCGTGTCGGCGCGCAGCGGCGAGGGCATCGACGAGCTGGAGGCGCGGATCGCCGAGATCCTGCCCGAGCCGGACGTCGAGATCGACCTGCTCGTGCCGTACGACCGGGGCGACGTGATCTCGCATCTGCACCGCAGCGGCCGGATCCTGTCGACGCAGTACGTCGAGGGCGGCACCCACGTGGTCGCCCTCGTGCACGCCGATCTGGCGGGCTCGCTCACCGAGTTCGCGGTTCCGCGCGCGGCCGTCCAGGCCTGATCGCCACCACCCGAGCGCCCGTCTCCCCGTCAGGGAGGCGGGCGCTCGGCGCATCCGGGAGGGGGTGCGGCGACCCGCACCGCCGACCGGCGGCGGCCGGAGGGTTCGGCGACGGGGTTTCGGCGGCCCTCCTCCGCCTTCCCGTGACCGCGACGGAGGGGCGCGCGCCCCGATCGCCGGTGCCCGTCGAACGCAGGAGGGGCCCGGCCGGCTGCACGCCGGTCGGGCCCCTCCTGCGTTCCCGGTGTCAGACCGAGCGGAGGACCGCCACGATCTTCCCGAGCACCTCGGCCTCGTCGCCGAGGATCGGCTCGAAGTTGGAGTTGCGGGGCAGCAGCCAGGTGTGGCCGTCGCGCTGGCGCAGCACCTTGACGGTGGCCTCGCCGTCGAGCATGGCCGCTACGATCTCGCCGTTCTCGGCGGTGCGCTGCGAGCGGACCACGACCCAGTCGCCGTCGCAGATCGCGGCGTCGATCATCGACTCGCCGACGACCTTGAGCATGAAGAGCTCGCCCTTGCCGACGAGCTGCCGGGGAAGCGGGAACACCTCGTCGATCTGCTGGTCGGCCATGATCGGCACACCCGCCGCGATCCGGCCGACGAGGGGGACCATCGCCGCGTCGCCGACCGTCGCGGTCGACTCGAACGACCCGTCGTCCTCCGTCGAGCTGGGGACGTCGATGAGGATCTCGAGGGCGCGGGGCCGGTTCGGGTCGCGGCGCAGGTAGCCGCTGAGCTCGAGCTGGTTGAGCTGGTGGGTGACGCTCGACAGCGAGGCGAGGCCGACCGCGTCGCCGATCTCCCGCATGCTCGGCGGGTAGCCGCGGCTCGACACCGAGCGCTGGATCGCGTCGAGGATCGCGAGCTGCTTGGCGCTCAGGCTCTTCCGGCGCCGGCCCGCGGCCGCCTTCGTCTTGGCGGCCGGGGTCCCGGCCCTCTGCGCGTCGCTCACGATGCTCCCTCTTCCCGGTGCGCACGCCGCGTGCGCGCCCGCCCGGTCGCGACCCGACAAGGAATGTCGGTGGTCGCTGCTGTACTACGACCAGGCTCTCGAAACTGTATCCGCCGGAACTCCCGACTCGGAACATTCGTTCGAGTGTGTCGCGCGCGAGTCCGCCCGCGGATCAGCCGGACGGTCCCTTGACCGCTCCGTCGTTCGAAGATATGTTCGGTACAGGCGTTCGGGGCGGCCCTCCCGGCCGAGGGCCTCTCCGAATCCCTGTTGAAAGGAGCGATCCCATGACCGCACAGCTCACCTCCCGCCCGCTGCAGCGCTCGTCCGCGGCCCGGCCCGTCGAGGTCCTGCCGTCCGCTTCCGAGCCGATGAACGCGTTCGGCGAGGCGCGGATCGTCCGCACCCGTCTCCGCCTCACGCGCCGCGGCCGCGCCGTGGTGGCCGCTCTGGGAGCCCTGCCGATCGTCGCGGGCGCCTTCGCCTTCGGGCTCAACGGCGGTGGAGCGGTCGCGTCGAGCGACGCCGCTGTGGTCGAGTTCCAGTACGTCACCGTCCACGCGGGCGAGTCGCTCTGGTCGCTCGCCGAGGAGCTCGCCCCGCAGGCGGACCCGCGCGACGTGGTCGACGACATCCTCTCCCTCAACCAGCTCTCGAGCGCGGGCGTCGAGCCCGGGCAGCGCCTCGCCGTCCCGGCCGAGTACGACACCGCTCGCTGAGCCGGGCTGCCCGGTCGTCCGCGTCGGGCGCTTCGCTACCATTCCCTGGTGACGACTCTCGACGACCTGCCCCTCCGCGACGACCTCCGAGGCAAGCACCCGTACGGCGCACCCCAGGCGGTCGTGCCCGTCGCCCTCAACGTCAACGAGAACACCCACCCGGTCCCGGACGACGTGATCGCCGACATCGTCGGGCGGGTCTCGGAGGCGCTGCGCACCGTCAACCGGTACCCCGACCGCGAGTTCCGAGAGCTGCGCGACTCCCTCGCCGGCTACCTCGGTCACGGGCTCACCGCGGACGGCGTGTGGGCTGCGAACGGATCGAACGAGGTGCTCCAGCACGTCCTTCAGGCGTTCGGCGGTCCCGGGCGCTCGCTGCTGGGGTTCGCGCCCACCTACTCGATGTACTCGATCCTCGCGTCGGGGAGCGGAACGGAGTGGATCCCCGCTCCGCGCGAGGCGGAGTTCGAGATCGGAGCCGAGTACGCCGCGGAGCAGGTGCGCCGGGCCCGGCCCGACATCGTCTTCCTCTGCGCGCCGAACAACCCGACCGGGACGCCGCTCGACCTCGCCGTGATCGAGGCGGTCTACGACGCGACCGACGGCATCGTCGTCGTCGACGAGGCGTACGCCGAGTTCGCCGGCAGGGGCGCGCCCACTGCGCTGAGCCTCCTCCCCGGGCGACCGCGCCTGCTCGTGTCCCGCACCATGAGCAAGGCCTTCGCCTTCGCCGGCGTCCGGCTGGGCTACCTCGCCGCCGACCCCGCGGTGATCGACGCGCTCCGCCTCGTCCGCCTCCCGTACCACCTGTCGGCCCTCACCCAGGCCGCCGCGACCGCCGCCCTCGCTCACGCCGACGAGATGCTCGCCATGGTCGGCGAGATCATCGTGCAGCGCGACCGGATGATCGACGGCCTGCGCGCCCTCGGCTACCGCCCGTACGCGACCGGCAGCAACTTCGTCCTCTTCGGCGGTGTCGCGGATCCGGCCGCCGTGTTCGAGGGCCTGCTCGCCCGCGGCGTCCTCATCCGCGACGTCGGCATCCCGAACCACCTCCGTGTCAGCGCCGGCACCGAGGAGGAGACGACCGCGTTCCTCGAGGCGCTCGCCTCCCTCCCCGCACCGTCGGCCGACCCCGCGGTGGCGCTCTCGCGCGAGTGAGCTCCGCCCGGGGGCGGCGACGCGGCGCGAATAGACTGGGAGGCATGACCTCCCCGAGCGCCGCACCCGGGCGCACCGCCTCCCTCAGCCGTGCCACCAGCGAGTCGAGCATCGAGCTCTCCCTCGACCTCGACGGCACGGGCGTCGCCGATCTCGAGACCGGCGTGCCCTTCTTCGACCACCTGCTGACGGCGTTCGCGAAGCACTCGCTCACGGACCTGCACGTCCGGGCCCGCGGCGACATCGAGATCGACATCCACCACACCGCGGAGGACATCGGCATCGTGCTCGGCACGGCCATCCGTCAGGCGCTCGGCGACAAGGCCGGGATCTCCCGCTTCGGCGACGCGCTCGTCCCCCTCGACGAGGCGCTCGTGCAGGCCGTCGTCGACATCTCGGGGCGCCCCTACCTCGTGCACACCGGCGAGCCGGAGGGCTTCGCGCTGCACCTGATCGGCGGCCACTTCACCGGGTCGATGGTGCGCCACGTCTTCGAGGCGATCGCGTTCAACGCCGGCCTCACCGTGCACGTCACGGTGCTCGGCGGCAGGGACCCGCACCACATCGCCGAAGCGGAGTTCAAGGCGTTCGCCCGCGCCTTCCGTCAGGCCAAGGCCCTCGACCCGCTCGTCTCCGGCGTGCCGTCGACGAAGGGCGCGCTGTGAGCTCGGCCCGCCCCTCCGTCGTGGTCTACGACTACGGCTCGGGGAACGTGCACTCCGCCGTCAAGGCGCTCGAGCTCGCCGGGGCCGACGTCGAGCTGACGGGGGACCGGCAGCGGGCGCTGGAGGCGGACGGCCTCCTCGTGCCCGGCGTCGGCGCCTTCGACGCCGTGATGTCGGCACTGACCCGCGCCCGCGGCGGCGAGATCATCGAGAAGCGCCTCGCCGGCGGGCGCCCCGTGCTGGGCATCTGCGTCGGGATGCAGGTGCTCTTCGAGCGCGGCGTCGAGCGCGGGGTCGAGAGCGAGGGCCTGGGCGAGTGGCCGGGGACGGTCGACCTCCTCCCGGCCGAGGTCGTCCCGCACATGGGCTGGAACACCGTCTCCGCTCCCGAGGGCTCGGTGCTCTTCGACGGCATCGCCGAGGAGCGCTTCTACTTCGTGCACTCCTACGGCGCCCGCGAGTGGTCGCTCGACGTGATGCCCCCGTTCCCGCGTCCCGCGGTCACCTGGGCCGATCACGGAGGCCCCTTCATCGCCGCGGTCGAGAACGGGCCGCTCTCGGCCACGCAGTTCCACCCCGAGAAGTCGGGGGCCGCCGGGCTCCGGCTGCTGGCCAATTGGCTGCGCACCCTCCGCACGAACTAGGATCGGCCGGTGGTCGGCGCCTCCAGGGGCCGGCACCGGCTCCGAGACTGAGGATGACGATGAGCGAGTTCACCAAGGCCCCGGGCCTGGTCCTCCTGCCCGCGATCGACGTGGCGGGCGGCAGGGCCGTGCGGCTCACGCAGGGCGAGGCCGGGACCGAGACCAACTACGGCGACCCGATCGACGCCGCGGGCGACTGGGCCGACCAGGGCGCGGAGTGGATCCACCTCGTCGACCTCGACGCCGCCTTCGGCCGCGGCGACAACCACGGCATCATGAAGAAGGTCATCCGGCAGGTGAAGGGCGTCAACGTCGAGCTCTCCGGCGGGATCCGCGACGACCGCAGCCTCGAGTCCGCGCTGAGCGCCGGCGCGAAGCGCATCAACCTCGGAACCGCGGCGCTCGAGAACCCCGAGTGGGCCGCGAGCGTCATCGCGCAGTACGGCGACCAGATCGCCGTCGGGCTCGACGTCCGGGGCACCACGCTCGCCGCGCGCGGCTGGACCAAGGAGGGCGGCGACCTCTGGCAGGTCCTCGACCGCCTGGAGGAGGCCGGCTGCACCCGCTACGTCGTCACCGACGTCACGAAGGACGGCACGCTCAAGGGCCCGAACCTCGAGCTCCTCGAGCAGGTCATGGCCCGCACCCACCGCCCCGTGATCGCCTCGGGCGGCATCTCGAACCTCGACGACATCGCCGCTCTGCGCGACCTCGTGCCCCAGGGGCTCGAGGGCGCGATCGTCGGCAAGGCGCTGTACGCGGGCGCGTTCACGCTCGCGGAGGCCCTGGATGTCGCATCCGAGTGAGCCCCGCCCGCTCCCGGCGCATCTGACCGACTCGGCCGGCACCCCCTGGGCGGGCCGGCACTTCGAGCCGAGCGCAGCACCGGAGGACGACGGAAGCGCCCCGGAGGCGCTGGTCGCAGCGCTCGAGTCCTTCGCCGGTGGCACTCGCGGCCCGGAGGCCGTGGTCGACGCGATACGCACGTCCCGCCTGCTCATCCCGCTGGTCGCCCGCCTCGGCGAGGAGGCCGAGGGGGTCGGGGGACTCCGGGCGGACAAGACGCAGGAGCTCGCGATCGTCACGGTCGCCGGACCCGACGGCCGCACGGTGCTCCCCGTCTTCAGCGGCGTCGAGAGCATGCGCCGATGGGACCCGGCCGCCCGTCCCGTCCCGGTCGACGGGCGCCGCGCGGCCCTGGCGGCCGTCGCGGAGGGCACCGAGGTGATGGTCCTCGACCCCGCGTCCGAGCGGGAGTTCGCGGTTCGGCGCCCGGCGCTCTGGGCGATCGCGGAGGGCGGCGACTGGCGGCCGGCCCCCGCCGATGCGGAGGTGCTCCGGGCTCTGCGCGCGGCTGCGGAGGGGGAGCGGGCGGTCGCCTCGCTCGAGGTGCGCGCGGGAGACCCGGAGCAGCGCCTCGCGGGCCCCGAGCTCGTGGTGGTCCTGAGCCTGCGCCCGGGGCTCGATCAGGACGCGCTCGGCGCCCTCGTCGCGCGCCTGGGGAAGCGGTGGGCGGCCGACGAGACCGTCGCGCAGCGCGTCGACTCGATGACGCTGCAGCTCGCCGCCGCCCGCTGACTTCCGATCAGGTGACCGGGCCGGTCCACTTCTCGCCCGGGCCCTTGCCGATCGGGTCGGCGATGGGGGAAGCCTCACGGAACGCGAGCTGGAGGGTGCGGAGGCCGTCGCGCAGGCTCCGGGCGTGCATGTCGCTGATGTCGGGCGCCCCGGCCGTGACCAGGCCCGCGAGCGCGTTGATGAGCTTGCGCGCCTCGTCGAGGTCGACCTGCGCTCCGGGCTCGTCGGCGAGCCCGCACTTGACCGCGGCCGCGCTCATCAGGTGCACGGCCGCGGTGGTGATGATCTCCACCGCCGGGACCTCCGCGATGTCGCGGGCGGCCTCCACGTCGGAGGCCCCGCCGTCCTCGCCGAATCGTCGCGTGTAGTCGTCGTCGTACTGGGCCATGGGTCCTTCGTTCATCGTGCGTGGTGGAGGGGCGCGGCCGCCGGAGCAGAGGATCGAGGGGCGGCCGGATCTGCTCTGTCGGGCGGGCCGCCGGTCTGCTATGGTTGTCCGGGCTCCGAGGCATGTCCTCGGTTCGAAAGTGGAGATTCTCCCACCCGCGCTTGACCGCTTCACAAGGTTACCGGGTCAGAAGCACTCCGCCCCCGAGGGTCGTCAGACCACCGGAGGCAGGGCTGCGGCTCTCGAGGTCCGCCTCGGGAACCGCGTCACAGGGTGCGAGCGCCGTGCTGCAGGCACGACGTGGACGGGACGATCACCTCTCTCGGGTGCGCTGGAGAAGACTCCGGCAGCGCAGCTGCACTCACCGAGATCAGAGGAGAAACGCAATCAGCGATCCCCGTACCAACGACCGTATCCGCGTCCCCGAGGTCCGCCTCGTGGGTCCCGCAGGAGAACAGGTCGGCGTCGTCAAGATCGAGGTCGCCCTGCGACTCGCGCAGGACGCAGACCTGGACCTGGTCGAGGTCGCCCCCAACTCCAAGCCGCCCGTGGCCAAGATCATGGACTACGGGAAGTTCAAGTACGAGCAGGCTCAGAAGCTCAAGGAAGCCCGTCGCAACCAGGCGAACACGATCCTCAAAGAGGTCCGTTTCCGCCTGAAGATCGACAAGCACGACTACGAGACCAAGCGCAAGCGCGCCGAGGGCTTCCTGAAGGCCGGCGACAAGGTCAAGGCGATGATCCTCTTCCGCGGTCGCGAGCAGTCGCGCCCCGAGATGGGCGTCCGTCTGCTCCAGCGCTTCGCGGAGGACGTCGCCGAGTTCGGCCAGGTCGAGTCCACCCCGACCATCGACGGTCGCAACATGGTGATGGTCATCGGCCCGCTGAAGAACAAGTCCGAGGCGAAGGCCGAGGCCAATGCGGTCCGCGCCGCTCGTCGCGAGGCCAACACCCCCGAGGACACGGCCGAGGCCGAGTCCGTCTAGTACTTCGCCGCCCCGGCCTCGGGGCCGGTGGACGCCCCGCTCGCGGGGCACCGGTTTCGCCCCGCCGAGCGCGGAGTGACGTTCACAAGGAGAGAACATGCCCAAGATGAAGACCCACTCGGGTGCCAAGAAGCGCTTCAAGGTGACCGGCTCCGGCAAGGTCATGAAGCAGCAGGCCGGCATGCGTCACAACCTGGAGTCCAAGTCCAGCGTTCGCACCCGCCGCCTCAACCAGGACCAGGTCCTCGCCCCGCAGGACGCCAAGGTCGCCAAGAAGCTTCTCGGTCTGTAGCCCACCGCCGGCGCAGCCCGCTGCGCCGCGTGGTCGCTACTCAGCCGACACGGATCGATAGGAAGAAACAGCAATGGCAAGAGTGAAGAGGGCCGTCAACGCCCACAAGAAGCGTCGCGTCATCCTCGAGCGCGCCTCGGGCTACCGCGGCCAGCGGTCGCGCCTCTACCGCAAGGCGAAGGAGCAGGTCACCCACTCCCTCGTCTACTCGTACCGCGACCGCCGCGCCAAGAAGGGCGAGTTCCGTCGTCTCTGGATCCAGCGCATCAACGCCGCGTCCCGCGCGAACGGCCTGACCTACAACCGCTTCATCCAGGGCCTCGCCCTGGCCGGCGTCCAGGTCGACCGCCGCATCCTCGCGGACCTCGCGATCACCGAGCCGGCCACGTTCGCCTCGCTCGTCGCGACCGCGAAGAGCGCGCTGCCCGCCGACACCTCGGCGCCCAAGGCCGCAGCGTAGTCAGCACGGCTTCCCGGAGGGGGTCGCGACCGAGAGGTCGCGGCCCCCTCCGTCGTCCGCAGGCCCTTCCGCGCCGTGTCTGCGGGGGCGGCGATCACCGCGCCGATAGGCTCGCCGCATGCTCGACAACCCCCGCTCTCCCCGTGTCCGCTCCGTGGCGAAGCTCACCCGCCGCCCGGCCCGGCTCGAGACGGGGCTCTTCCTCCTCGAGGGCCCGCAGGCACTCTCCGAGGCGCTGCAGTACCGCCCGGAGCTGATCGTCGAGTCGTTCGCGACTCCGACCGCTCTGGAGCGCCACCCCGAGATCGTCGCCGCCGCCGCCGAGGCGGAGGTGGAGATCGAGTACGTGACCGAGGACGTCCTCGACGCGATGGCCGACACCGTCACTCCGCAGGGCTTCGTCGCGGTCTGCCGTCAGTTCCCCACGTCGCTCAAGGACGTCGTCGCCTCCGAGCCGCGCCTCGTGGCGGTGCTCGAGGAGGTCCGCGATCCGGGCAACCTCGGCACGATCATCCGTGCCGCCGACGCCGCCGGCGCCGACGCGGTCGTGCTGTCCGGCCGCTCGGTCGACCTCTACAATCCCAAGGTCGTGCGCTCCACGACCGGCTCGCTCTTCCACCTCCCGGTCGCGGTCGGCGCCGACCTCACCGACGTGCTGGGCCGGCTCCGCGGCGTGGGCCTCCGCTCCGTCGCGGCCGACGTGAAGGGGGAGGACCTGCTCGACGTCCGCGCACGCGGGGACCTCGCCCAGCCGACCGTCTGGGTCTTCGGCAACGAGGCGCGCGGCCTCGAGGACGAGTCGCTCGCCCTCGTCGACGGAGTGGTCGCGGTGCCCATCTACGGGGCGGCGGAGTCGCTCAACCTCGCGACCGCGGCCTCCGTCTGCCTGTACGAGAGCGCCTTCGCGCTGCGTTCCTGAGAGGAACCGGGCCGAGGGTGCCGCGAACCTGGAGAACAGGGCGCGTTGTTACCCTTCGGTTAAGAATTCCCTCATGATTTGACCGGCCCATCCCCGTGTGCTTCTCTGACGGCATGGTCACAGCCCCGCAAGACGAGCGCGCCGCCGCTCCCGCCGGTGAACCCCTCGTCGTCCTCTCCGGGGTGCAGAAGCACTACGGCGACTTCCAGGCTCTGAAGGACATCGATCTGACGGTGCACCGGGGCGAGGTCGTCGTGGTCCTCGGCCCCTCCGGATCCGGCAAGTCGACGCTCTGCCGCACGGTCAACCGGCTCGAGACGATCTCGGGCGGCACCATCACCATCGACGGGCAGAAGCTCCCGGAGGAGGGCAAGGGCCTCGCCGCGCTCCGCGCCGACGTCGGGATGGTCTTCCAGTCGTTCAACCTCTTCGCGCACAAGACGATCCTCGAGAACGTCACCCTCGGCCCGATCAAGGTCCGCGGGCTCTCCCGCAAGGACGCGGAGGCCCAGGCCACGGCGCTGCTCGACCGGGTCGGCGTCGGCCACCAGGCCGCCAAGACCCCGGCCCAGCTCTCCGGCGGGCAGCAGCAGCGCGTCGCGATCGCGCGGGCGCTGGCGATGAAGCCCAAGGTGATGCTGTTCGACGAGCCGACCTCGGCGCTCGACCCCGAGATGATCAACGAGGTCCTGGACGTGATGGTCGGGCTCGCCAAGGACGGGATGACGATGATCGTCGTCACCCACGAGATGGGCTTCGCCCGGAAGGCCGCCGACCGCGTCGTGTTCATGGCCGACGGCGAGATCCTCGAGGACACCGACCCGGAGTCGTTCTTCACCGCGCCCCGCACCGACCGGGCCAAGGACTTCCTCTCCAAGCTCATCACGCACTAGAAGCGCGATCCGCAGCCACCAGGCAGGTCGGACCCGTGACCCGGGAGCCGACCCGACATCGCCCGCTCCGGCGGGCCGAACCCCAGGAAGGACGATCATGCGCACCAGGCTCATGTTCATGACCGCGGGACTCGCAGCAGCGACCCTCGCCCTCGCCGGCTGCTCCGGCGACTCCGGAACCGCCGGCGGCGGCGCCGGTGGAGGCTCCGAGGGAGGGACCTCCGCGTACGAGGTCGCCTCCGACGTGACCCTCGAGGGCAGCCCGACCTTCGACGCGATGACCGCGGACGGCAAGGTCGTCATCGGCGTCAAGGAGGATCAGCCCGGGCTGGGCTACCTCGACGCGGCGACCGGCGAGCGCTCCGGGTTCGACATCGAGATCGCGAAGTGGACCGCCGCCTCGCTCGGCTTCGCGGCCGACGCCATCGAGTTCAAGGCGATCCCGTCCGCCAACCGCGAAGCGTCGATCGTGAACGGCGACATCGACTACTACGTCGGCACCTACTCGATCACCGACAAGCGCAAGGAGCAGGTCGGCTTCGCCGGACCCTACTTCGAGACCGGCCAGCAGCTGCTCGTCGCGGCCGACAACGACACGATCACCGGACCGGACGACCTCACCGCCGACACCACCGTGTGCTCGGCCACCGGCTCCACCCCGATCCAGAACATCCGCACCAACTACCCCGAGGTGAAGACCGAGGAGTTCGACACGTACTCGCAGTGCGTGGACGCGCTCGCCGACGGCACCGTCGACGCCGTCACCACCGACGGCGCGATCCTGATCGGCTACGCCGCTCAGCGGCCCGACGAGCTCAAGGTCGTCGGCGAGCCCTTCAGCACCGAGCTGTACGGCATCGGCCTGCCCAAGGACGACGACGCCCTGCGCCACTTCGTCAACGGCATGCTGACCGACGGCGGCGAGACCTGGAGCGCCATCTACGACGAGACGCTCGGCCAGTCCGGCACGACCGTCACCCAGCCGGCGGTGAACGACTACTAGGAGGCGCCCCGGGCGGCCCGACCGCCGCCCGGGGGTCCCCTCTCCTCGACCACCACCACCGCTCCGACAGAAGGGCCAGCCGCATGGATGTCCTGTTGAACAACCTCGACGTCTACGTCCCGGCCTTCGGCAACACCCTGATCCTCTTCAGCGTCTCGCTCGTGTTCGCCCTGCTGATCGGCACGGTGGTCGGCGCGATGCGCGTCTCGCCCGTCCCGATCGCCCGCGCGGTCGGCACGGTGTACGTGAACACCATCCGGAACACCCCGCTCACGCTGGTGATGTTCTTCTTCGCCTTCGGCTACCCCAAGCTCGACCTGCCGCAGGTGGACTACACGAACCTGGCGATCTGCGCCCTCAGCCTCTACACCGCGACCTACATCGCGGAGGTGCTGCGCTCGGGCATCAACACCGTGCCGATCGGCCAGGCCGAGGCCGCCCGCGCGATCGGCCTCGACTTCGGCCTCACGATGACGCAGGTCGTCCTGCCCCAGGCCTTCCGCTCCGTGATCCCGCCGCTCATGAGCGTCCTGATCGCGCTGCTGAAGAACACCACCGTCGCCGCCGGCTTCTCGGTCGCGGAGGCGGGCACCATCGTCCGCGTCCTCAACGAGCGCGGCGAGAACAGCCTCATCGTCGTCCTCTGGGTGGCCCTGGTCTTCGTGGTCCTGGTCACCCTGCTCTCGCTCGTCCAACGTCAGCTCGAGAAGAAGTGGAGGGTCGCCCGATGAGCTCCGTCCTCTTCGACAACCCCGGCCCCCGGGCCGTCGTGCGCAACCGCGTCATCGGCGTCGTCGTCGTCCTGCTGATCGCGGCGTTCCTCGGCTTCGTGGTCTGGCGCTTCGCGGAGTCCGGCCAGTTCGACGCCTCCAAGTGGCGCGCGTTCGGCTACCCGCTGGTCTGGCAGAGCATCGGCGGCGCCCTCGGCCGCACGCTCGCGGCCTTCGCCACGGCGGGCGTCGCCAGCCTCGTCCTCGGCCTCCTCCTGGCGATCGGCCGGCTCTCGGACCGGCGCTGGATCAACGTCCCCGTCACGCTCTTCATCGAGCTGTTCCGGGCGATCCCCGTCCTGATCCTGATGATGCTGATGTACTACGGCCTGCCGTTCGCTGGCCTCAAGCTCAGCCCCTACCTCGCCGTCGTCATCGCCCTGACCCTCTACAACGGCTCCGTCTTCTCCGAGATCTTCCGCGCCGGCATCGAAGCCCTCCCGCGAGGACAGAAGGAGGCGGGCTACGCGATCGGCCTGCGCAAGTCCGGCGTGATGCGGCTCATCCTGTTCCCCCAGGCGATCCGCTCGATGCTGCCCGTGATCATCGCCCAGCTCGTCGTCGCCCTCAAGGACACGGCGCTCGGCTCGATCATCACCTACAACGAGCTGCTGTACTACGCGCGCTACCTGGGCAACCAGTCGAGCCTCGACAGCCCGATCATCCCGGCGGCGATCGTCATCGGAGCGATCTACATCGGCATCTGCCTCCTCCTCTCGGGGCTGGCGAAGTGGATCGAGATCCGCACGAAGAGCGGCGGACGCGGCGGCCGCACCATCGGCGGCCACCCCGCAGCCCGCGCGCAGACGGACACGCAGCTGATCGCTGTGCAGGACTGAACTGTGAGGATCGACCGAGGGCGATCCTCACCGCGGTCGGCTTCCTGACGGGGTCGGGTTCCGCAGAGCGTCCTGCGTCCGGCTAGGAGGAATCGCTCGCACGCGATTCCTCCGTTCGCCTCGAGGGTCCGGCGATCGCTCAGCGCATCGAGCGGTGGTGCTCCGCTCCGGCGTCGTCGACGCGGAGGCGGTGGTGATCGGGGAGTCGCGATCGATCCGGGCGTCTTCTCGTCCTCCCGTCCGGCGGTGCCCCCCCTCCTGCCGGTCGAGCAGCCTCCGACCCCGGCGTAGCGAGAACCCGCCCCTGCTGGTCGAGCAGCGCCGGCGGCGAGGCTTCGAGGGCCGTCGGCGCAGACGGTGGCCTGGCCGCGGGCGAGCGCGACGAGCACCGCGCGCGGGCGGCGGGAGGGGGCGGAGGCCCTCGCCTACACTGGGGGATCGTGTCAGACAGCAACCCGATCACCGATGAGGCCGTCTCCGCGGCGGTCGCCGACGCCCTCGCCGCCATCGGCGCGGCGGGCGACTCCGCCGCTCTGAAGTCCGCCCGAGCCGCCCACCTCGGCGAGGGGTCCGCCCTCGCCCGCCTCAACGCGCGGATGCGCTCCGTCCCGCCCGAGCACAAGGCGGCGTCCGGCAAGCTCGTCGGCGGTGCCCGCAAGCAGGTGGGCGACGCCTACGCCGCCCGCGAGGCCGAGCTCGTCGAGGCCGAGGACGCGGCCGCGCTCGAGGCCGAGCGCGTGGACGTCACCGCCGGTGCCAGCTTCGTGCGCCGCGGCGCCCGCCACCCCCTCTCGCTGCTCCAGGAGTCGATCGCCGACGTGTTCGTCGGGATGGGCTGGGAGATCGCGGAGGGGCCGGAGCTCGAGAACGAGTGGTTCAACTTCGACGCCCTGAACTTCGACGAGGACCACCCGGCCCGAGCCATGCAGGACACCTTCTTCGTCGACCCCGTCGACTCGCACCTGGTGCTGCGCACGCACACCTCGCCGGTGCAGATCCGCTCGATGCTCGAGCGCCCGCTGCCGCTCTACGTGATCGCTCCCGGACGGGTGTACCGCACCGACGAGCTCGACGCGACGCACACGCCCGTGTTCACGCAGTTCGAGGGCCTCGCCGTCGACCGCGGCCTGACCATGGCGCACCTGCGCGGCACCCTCGAGCACGTCGCGCGGATCCTCTTCGGCGACGACGCGCGCATCCGCCTGCGCCCGAACTACTTCCCCTTCACCGAGCCCAGCGCCGAGCTGGACGTCTGGCACCCGACCTTCGTCGGCGGTGCCCGCTGGATCGAGTGGGGCGGCTGCGGCATGGTGAATCCGAACGTGCTGCGCGCGGCCGGGATCGACCCGGAGGAGTACTCCGGGTTCGCCTTCGGCATGGGGATCGAGCGGACCCTGATGTTCCGCAACGACGTGAAGGACATGCGCGACATGGTCGAGGGCGACGTCCGCTTCAGCGAGCAGTACGGGATGGTGATCTGATGCGCATCCCGCTGAGCTGGCTGGGGGAGTACGTCGACCTCGAGCAGGACGTCACGACGGAGTCCGTGCACGCGGCCCTGGTGTCGGTCGGCCTGGAGGAGGAGGACGTCCACCGCTTCGAGGTGACCGGCCCCGTCGTCGTCGGCGAGGTGCTCGACCTCGCTCCGGAGCCGCAGAAGAACGGCAAGACCATCAACTGGTGCCACGTCCGCGTGGCTCCGGAGGGCGGGCGGGCCGCCGACGGCGGAGAGGACGTCCGCGGCATCGTCTGCGGAGCCCACAACTTCACGGCCGGCGACAAGGTCGTCGTGTCCCTGCCGGGTGCGGTCCTGCCCGGGCCGTTCCCGATCTCCGCGCGGAAGACCTACGGGCACGTGTCCGACGGGATGATCGCCTCGAGCCGCGAGCTCGGCCTCGGGGACGACCACGAGGGCATCCTCCGCCTCGCCTCGCTCGGGCTCGACCCGGAGCCGGGCACGGACGCCGTCGCGCTCCTCGGTCTCGACGACGCCGCGGTCGAGGTCAACGTGACGCCCGACCGCGGCTACGCCTTCTCGATCCGCGGCATCGCCCGCGAGTACGCCCACGCCACCGGAGCCGCCTTCCGCGACCCCGCTCGGGCGCTCCCTCCGCACGAGCGCACGGAGACGGCGCCCGTCTTCCCCGTGTCCGTGGCCGACGAGGCGCCGATCCGCGGCCGTGTCGGCGCCTCCGTGTTCGTCACGCGCGTCGTCCGGGGCGTCGACGTCTCGCGACCGACGCCGCCGTGGATGCTCGCGCGACTGCGCCTGGCCGGCGTCCGCTCGATCTCGCTCGTCGTGGACATCACCAACTACGTGATGTTCGAGCTGGGCCAGCCGCTGCACGGCTACGACCTGGCGACCCTGCAGGGCGGCATCGTGGTGCGGCGCGCCGCGCCGGGGGAGACCCTCGAGACGCTCGACGGCCAGACCCGGCGCCTGCACGCGGAGGACCTCGTCATCGCCGACGACGGCGGGGCGATCGGCCTCGCCGGAGTGATGGGGGGCGCGCGCACCGAGATCTCGGACGCCACGTCCGACGTCCTGCTCGAGGCGGCGAACTTCGACCCGGTCTCGATCGCCCGGACGGCTCGCCGGCACAAGCTGCCGAGCGAGGCGTCGCGGCGCTTCGAGCGCGGCGTCGACCCCGAGGTGGCCTCGGTCGCCGCGGCCCGGGCGGTGCAGCTGCTGGTGGAGCTCGCCGGCGGCACGGCGGACGAGCTCGGCTCGGTCCTGGCCGACCCGCGCACGGCGGAGCCGGTCGAGCTGCCGGACGGCTACGTCGCAGGCCTCATCGGGGTGGAGTACACCCCGGAGGAGATCCGCGGCGCGCTCGTCGAGATCGGCGCTTCCGTCGAGGCCGGCGGAGCGGGCCTGCTGGTGACTCCGCCGAGCTGGCGCCCGGACCTCGTCGACCGCGCCTCGCTCGCGGAGGAGGTCGCCCGCATCACCGGGTACGACCGCATCCCGGCGATCCTGCCCGTCGCCCCTCCCGGCCGCGGTCTGACCCCGGGCCAGAGGCTGCGCCGCACCCTCGCCCAGGCGCTCGCCGCCGCGGGTCTGACCGAGGTGCTCTCGTACCCGTTCCTCTCGCGCTCGATCAACGACCGGCTCGGCTCGGTCGACGGGGAGCCGCAGGAGCAGATCACGCTCGCGAACCCGCTCGACGCGACCGCGGGCCAGCTGCGCATCTCGCTGCTGCCGGGTCTCGTGCAGGTCGCGGCCCGCAACCGCTCGCGCGGCCTGACGGATCTCGCGGTCTACGAGCTCGGCTCCGTCTTCCTCCCGGCCGCCGGCGGCCCGTTCGGCTCGGGGGCGCTCCCTGCGGGCGGGGCGCGTCCGTCCGCGGAGGTCGAGGCCGAGCTGAACGCGGGCATCCCACCGCAGCCGCGGCACCTCGCGGCGCTGCTCACGGGCGCCGCCGTCGTGCGCCAGCCCGGTGTCGCCGGCCGTGACGTCGACTGGCGCGACGCCCTCGACGTGGTCCGCGAGGTCTCCGCGGCGACCGGCACCGAGCTGGTGCTGCGCCAGGGGGCACATGCAGCGCTGCACCCGGGCCGCACCGCCGAGGTCGTTCTCGACGGCGCGGTCATCGGGCACGCGGGGGAGCTGCTCCCGGCGCTCGCCGAGGAGCTCGACCTCCCGCGCCGCGTCGCCGTGGTCGAGCTCGACCTGGAGCCGCTGATCGCGCGGGCCGGGAGGGTCGTCGTGGCCCGTCCGGTGGGCGCGCTGCCCGCCGCGACCCAGGACCTCTCGCTCGTCGTCCCGGTCGGCACCGCGGCCGCCGAGGTGCGCGCCGCCGTCGCCGAGGGGGCGGGCGAGCTGCTCGAGGCGATCCGCCTGGTCGACGACTACCGCGGCACCGGGCTCTCCGAGGGGACGAAGTCGCTGACCTTCGCGCTGCGCTTCCGCGCGCCGGACCGCACGCTCACTGCGGCCGAGGCGACGGCCGCGAAGGAGAACGGCGTGGCCGTGGCGGCGGAGCGCTTCGGCGCCCGACTCCGCGAGTGAGGCCGGGGGTCCCGTCCGGTTCGGCCGGGCGGGGCCCCGCACCCGCACCGGCTAGGCTCTCGGGCATGACTTTCTCCGTGGCGGTGGCCGGTGCGAGCGGCTACGCGGGCGGCGAGCTGCTGCGACTGCTCGCCGACCACCCCGAGTTCGAGGTGCGCACGGTGACGGCGCACGCCAACGCGGGTCAGCCCCTCGTCGCCGTGCACCCGCACCTCCGCTCGCTCCGCGACCTCGTCCTCGTCGACACGACGACCGGGAACCTCGCCGGGCACGACGTCGTCTTCCTCGCCCTCCCGCACGGGAAGTCGGGCGAGATCACCGCGACCCTCCCCGAGGACGTCCTCGTCGTCGACTGCGGCGCCGACCACCGGTTGACCGACCCGCAGGACTGGGCCGACTTCTACGGGGGCGACTTCGCCGGGGCCTGGCCCTACGGGCTCCCGGAGCTGCTGATCGGCGGCGGCGGACGCAAGCAGCGCGAGGCGCTCGCCGGAGTGCGGCGCATCGCCGTCCCCGGCTGCAACGTCACGGCGATCACGCTCGGCCTGGCCCCCGGCCTGCACGCTGGAGTGATCGAGTCGTCGGACCTCGTCGCGGTCCTCGCCGTCGGCCCCTCGGGTGCGGGCAAGAGCCTGCGGACCGACCTCCTCGCCAGCGAGCTCCTCGGCTCCGCGCACGCCTACGGCCTCGGCGGAGTGCACCGCCACAATCCCGAGATCCGGCAGAACCTCCTGCTCGCCGGAGCCGGATCCGTCTCGATCTCGTTCACCCCGGTCCTCGTGCCGATGTCCCGGGGCATCCTGGCGACCTCGACCGCGCGCCTCGCCCCCGGCGTCTCGGCGCAGGACGTGCGCGCCGCGTGGGAGACCGCCTACGGCGACGAGACCTTCGTCCAGCTGCTCCCGGAGGGCTCCTTCCCCCGGACGGCCGACGTGGTGGGGGCGAACACCGCTCTGATCGGACTCGCCGTGGACGAGAGGGCCCGCCGCGTCGTGGTCGTCTCGGCCATCGACAACCTGGTGAAGGGCACCGCGGGCGCGGCCGTCCAGTCCACCAACATCGCCCTGGGACTCCCGGAGTCCCTCGGCCTGAGCGTGAACGGAGTCGCGCCGTGAGCGTCACCGCAGCAGCAGGGTTCCGGGCGGCCGGAGTCGTCGCCGGGCTGAAGTCGACCGGAGCGCGCGACGTCGCGCTCGTGCAGAACCTCGGCCCGCTGCAGAGCGCCGCCGCGGTCTTCACGAGCAACCGCTGCAAGGCGAACCCCGTCCTCTGGAGCGAGCAGGTGATGCGCGACGGCGTCGTCTCGGCGATCGTCCTCAACTCCGGCGGCGCCAACTGCTACACGGGTGCTCAGGGCTTCCAGGTCACCCACCGCACCGCGGAGCTCGTGGGCGAGAGCCTCGAGGTGTCCGCCGGCGACGTGCTGGTGTGCTCCACCGGGCTGATCGGCGACCAGCTCGACCTCGCGAAGCTCACCACCGGCGTGACCGGCGCCTCCGCCGAGCTCGCCGGGGGACCCGAGGCGGGCGAGGCGGCCGCCCGCGCGATCATGACCACCGACACGGTCCCGAAGCAGGCGGTGGTCCGCTCCGAGCAGGGCTGGAGCATCGGCGGCATGGCCAAGGGCGCCGGGATGCTCGCGCCGGGTCTGGCGACGATGCTGGTCGTGATCACGACCGACGCGGCCCTCGAGTCCGCCGCTCTCGACACCGCCCTGCGGGCCGCGACCCGCGTCACCTTCGACCGCCTCGACTCGGACGGCTGCATGTCGACGAACGACACCGTCGCACTGCTCGCGAGCGGCGCCAGCGGCGTCGAGGCCGACGCCGACGAGTTCACCGCGGCCCTGACCGCGGTCTGCCGCGACCTCACCCTGCAGCTGCAGGCGGATGCGGAGGGCGCCGACCACGACGTCGCGATCCGCGTGCTGAACGCCGCGAGCGAGGACGAGGCCGTGGTCGTCGCCCGCGCCGTCTCCCGCAGCAACCTGTTCAAGGCAGCGATCTTCGGCAAGGACCCCAACTGGGGTCGCGTCCTCGCCGCCGTGGGCACGACCGATGCGCAGTTCGACCCGTACGGCATCGACGTGGCGATGAACGGGGTGCAGGTCTGCCTCGCGGGCGAGCCGCACGAGAGCCGCGACCTCGTCGACCTCGCCCCTCGGCAGGTCGCCGTCGACATCGACCTGCACGCCGGCGACGCGACGGCCACGATCTGGACCAACGACCTCACGCACGACTACGTGCACGAGAACTCCGCGTACTCGAGCTGAGGCGGCCATGAGCGACGACACCACCCTCTCGGCCGAGAGCCGCGCCGAGCGCGAGGCCGCACCCGGGAAGGCCGCGACGCTCATCGAGTCGCTGCCCTGGCTGCAGAGCTTCCACGGGCGGACGATGGTGATCAAGTTCGGCGGCAACGCGATGGTGTCGGAGGAGCTGCAGCGCTCCTTCGCCCAGGACATGGTCTACCTGCGATACGCCGGGATCCGCCCCGTGGTCGTCCACGGCGGCGGGCCCCAGATCTCGCGGATGCTCGACCGGCTCGGGATCGAGAGCGAGTTCCGGGGCGGCTACCGGGTCACGAGCCCCGAGGCGATGGAGGTGGTGCGGATGGTGCTCACCGGCAGCATCAGCCGCGACATCGTCCGCCGGATCAACGAGCACGGCCCCCTCGCCGCCGGCATCTCCGGTGAGGACGCGGGCCTCTTCGTCGGCCGCCGCCGCGGTGTCGTGATCGACGGCGAGGAGCATGATCTCGGACTCGTCGGAGACGTGATCGCTGTGGACCCCGCCGCCGTCCTCGCTCAGCTCGAGGCCGGCCGGATCCCGGTCGTGTCCTCGATCGCCCCCGATTCGGACGACCCCACGCAGTCGCTGAACGTCAACGCCGACGCCGCCGCCGCCGCGCTGGCCGTCGCGCTCGGCGCCGAGAAGCTCGTCGTCCTCACCGACGTGGCCGGCCTCTACTCCGACTGGCCCGACCGCGAGTCGCTCGTCTCGCACATCCGCTCGGACGACCTCGCGGCTCTGCTGCCCTCGCTCGAATCGGGCATGATCCCCAAGATGACCGCCTGCCTCGACGCCGTGCGCGGGGGAGTGCCCAAGGCCGCCATCATCGACGGCCGCATCCCGCACTCGATCCTGCTCGAGGTGTTCACCTCGGAGGGCATCGGCACCGAGGTCGTCGCCTCGCTCGACCCCCGTGACCGGGAGCGAATGTCGGGCCGCTGATCCTCAGCGGCCCCGGCTCCGAGCGCCCGTCCCGTCCGGGACGCGCGCACCGTCGGCCCTCGCGGCCGGACCGCTCCGATCGAAAGGCCACCATGTCCACCCCCACGACCGCGTCCCGCACCGGCTCGGCGCGCGACCGCTACTCCGCCGCGATGATGCAGACCTTCGCGCCGCCGCTCGCCGTGCTCGAGCGCGGCGAGGGCTGCCGGGTCTGGGACGTCGACGGGCGGGAGTACCTCGACTTCCTCGGCGGCATCGCGGTCAACTCGCTCGGCCATGCGCATCCCGTGTTCGTCGAGGCCGTGACGCGCCAGGCCGGTGCGCTCGCCCACGTCTCCAACTACTTCGCGACCGCCCCGCAGATCGAGCTGGCCGAGACCCTGCGCCGCCTCACCGGGGCCGGGGAGACGGGCCGCGTCTACTTCGCCAACTCGGGCACCGAGGCCAACGAGGCGGCCTTCAAGCTGGCGCGGCTGAACGCGGCCGGCGGCCGGCACCGCGTCCTGGCGCTGCAGAACGCGTTCCACGGGCGGACGATGGGCGCGCTCGCGCTGACCGGCAAGGCGGCCATGCGCGCGCCGTTCGAGCCGATGCCGGGAGGGGTCGAGCACCTCGAGGCGAGCATCGAGGCCCTCGAGGCGGCTCTCGACGAGTCCGTCGCCGCGCTGATCGTCGAGCCCATCCAGGGGGAGGCGGGGGTCATCCCGCTGCCGGCCGGCTACCTCGAGCGCGCGCGTGAGCTCACCCGCGAGCACGGCGCGCTGCTCATCGTCGACGAGATCCAGACCGGGGTCGGGCGGACCGGACGCTGGTTCGCGTACCAGGAGGCGGGGATCCTGCCCGACGCCGTCACCCTGGCCAAGGGGCTCGGCGGAGGCTTCCCCGTCGGAGCGCTGGTGACCTTCGGCGAGGCGTCCGACCTCCTGCAGAAGGGCCACCACGGCAGCACCTTCGGCGGCAATCCGCTCGCGACCGCCGTGGCCGGAGCCGTGCTCGCCGAGATCGAGCGCGCCGACCTTCTCGGCAACGCGCGGGAGCGCGGGGCGCAGATCGTCGACGCGCTGACCGCTCTCGACTCGCCCCTGATCGGAGGGGTCCGCGGTGCGGGCCTCCTCCTGGGCATCGCCCTGACCCGGCCGGTCGCCGCCGAGCTCGCCGCCGCCTGCCTCGACGCCGGCCTGATCGTGAACGCGGCGAACGACTCGAGCATCCGGCTCGCGCCTCCGCTCGTGGTGACCGCCGCCGACGTCGCCGAGTTCGCCGAGCGCTTCGGCCGCGCACTGCAGACCCTCTGACCCCGTACCTCCACCGAAAGCGACCAGCACCGTGACCCGCCACTTCCTCCGCGACGACGACATCACTCCCGCCGAGCAGGCCGAGATCCTCGACCTCGCCCTCGAGCTCAAGCGCGACCGCTTCTCCCGGAAGCCCCTCGCCGGGCCGCAGACCGTCGCCGTGATCTTCGACAAGTCCTCCACGCGCACCCGTGTCTCCTTCGCGGTCGGCATCGCCGATCTCGGCGGAAGCCCCCTGATCATCTCGACCGCGAGCAGCCAGCTCGGCGGCAAGGAGACCGCCTCCGACACGGCGCGGGTCCTGGAGCGCCAGGTCGCCGCCATCGTGTGGCGCACCTACGCGCAGTCGGGCCTGGAGGAGATGGCGCGCAGCACGCGCGTGCCGGTCGTCAACGCGCTCTCGGACGAGTTCCACCCGTGCCAGCTCCTCGCCGACCTGCTGACCATCCGCGAGCACCGCGGTCGCCTCGCCGGCCTCACGCTCACGTTCTTCGGCGACGGAGCGAGCAACATGGCGCACTCGTACCTCCTGGCGGGGGCCACGGCCGGCATGCACGTCCGCATCGTCTCCCCGGAGTCGTACTCGCCGGACGCGGCGGTCCTGGCCGATGCGCAGCGCATCGCCGCGACCACCGGCGGATCGGCGATCACCACGACCGACCCCGACGAGGGCGCGGCCGGCTCCGACATCGTGATCACGGACACGTGGGTGTCGATGGGCAAGGAGGACGAGAAGGCGGCGCGCGTCGCGACCTTCGGCGCCTACCGGGTCGACGCGGCCACGATGACCGCCGCCGCTCCCGATGCGTTGTTCCTGCACTGCCTGCCCGCGGACCGCGGCTACGAGGTGACCGCCGACGTGATCGACGGCCCGCAGAGCGTGATCTGGGACGAGGCGGAGAACCGCCTGCACGCGCAGAAGGCCCTGCTCGTGTGGCTCCTGGAGCGCGCCGGCACCGCCGACGCCGCTCAGTAGACTCGACAGCCGAACCCGAGGAGAACCATGACGGAACGACCCTCCGCCCGCGCGGGCGAGGCCGGAGCCCTGTGGGGCGGCCGCTTCGCCGGCGGCCCCTCGCCCGAGCTCGCCGCGCTCTCGAGGTCGACCCACTTCGACTGGCAGCTCGCCCCCTACGACCTCGCCGGCTCGCGCGCCCACGCCCGGGCGCTCGCCGGAGCGGGCTACCTCGACGATGCCGAGCTCACCGCGATGCTCGCGGCGCTCGACCGGCTCGAGGCTGCCGTCGCCGACGGGAGCTTCGCCGCCGACGAGTCCGACGAGGACGTGCACGGCGCCCTCGAGCGCGGCCTGATGCTCGAAGCCGGTCCCGAGCTCGGCGGCAAGCTCCGCGCGGGGCGCTCGCGCAACGACCAGATCGCCACCTTCGTCCGGATGTACCTCCGCGACCACGCGGCGCTCGTCTCGGAGCTGGTGGTGCAGCTCATCGACGCCCTCGCCGCACAGGCGTCGGCGCACCCGACGGCGATCATGCCCGGGCGCACCCACCTCCAGCACGCTCAGCCCGTGCTCCTCGCGCACCATCTGCTCGCCCACGGCTGGGCGCTGCTGCGCGATCTGGAGCGCCTGCGGGACTGGGCCGTCCGGGCGGACGTCTCGCCCTACGGCTCGGGCGCCCTCGCCGGCTCGACCCTCGGCCTGGACGCCGAGGCGGTCGCCCGCGATCTCGGCTTCGCGTCGAGCGTGCCGAACTCGATCGACGGAACGGCCAGCCGCGACCTCGTCGCCGAGTTCGCCTTCGTCGCCGCCATGATCGGGATCGACGTCTCGCGCATCGCGGAGGAGGTCATCCTCTGGAACACGCGGGAGTTCGCCTTCGTCACGCTCGACGACGGCTACTCGACCGGGTCCTCGATCATGCCGCAGAAGAAGAACCCCGACATCGCCGAGCTCGCCCGGGGGAAGTCCGGCCGCTTGATCGGCAACCTCACCGGGCTGCTCGCGACCCTCAAGGCGCTGCCGCTCGCCTACAACCGCGACCTGCAGGAGGACAAGGAGCCGGTCTTCGACTCGGTGACGACCCTCGAGGTGCTGCTGCCCGCGTTCAGCGGCATGATCGCGACCCTCACCTTCCACACCGACCGGATGGCGGAGCTCGCGCCCCAGGGCTTCTCCCTCGCGACCGACGTGGCCGAGTGGCTCGTGAAGAAGCACGTGCCCTTCCGGGACGCCCACGAGATCACCGGTGAGCTGGTCAAGCTGGCGGAGTCGCAGGGGAGGGGGCTCGAGGATCTCGACGACGCCGCGCTCGCCTCGGTGTCGCCGCTGCTCACTCCAGACGTGCGGTCCGTCCTCAGCATCGAGGGATCGGTGGCGAGCCGGGACGGTGTCGGCGGCACGGCTCCCGACCGCGTCGCGGAGCAGCTCGCCCGGCTGACCGAGCGCGTCCGGGTCGTGCGCGGATCCCTCCGAGGGGAACGCCCGTGACTCTTCGAGGAGCGCCGGGCGACGACGGACGTCCGCCGCTGCGCCCCTGGCAGCAGCGGACTCTGGTGCTCGTCGCCGCAGTCGTCATCGTCGCGGTGATCGTGATCACCCTCGTGTCGGGCCAGAGCTTCTTCTGAGCGCCGACCTCCCCGATCTCTCGCGCTCGGCCCTCGAGGTGGCACCGGAGCTGCTCGGCCGCGTCCTCCTGCACCGCACGCCGGAGGGCGTGGTCGGCGTCCGGCTGACCGAGGTCGAGGTGTACCTCGGAACCGGTGAGGATCCGGGCTCGCACGCGCACCGCGGACCGACACCCCGGACGGCTCCCATGTTCGGTCCGCCCGGGTCCGTGTACGCGTACTTCACGTACGGGATGCACACCTGCGTGAACATCGTCTGCTCCCCGGTGGGCACGGCGTCGGCGGTGCTGCTGCGCGCCGGCGAGGTCGTGTCGGGAGAGGTGCTCGCGATGACCCGGCGCGGACCCGTTCGCAGCCGGGATCTGGCCCGCGGACCCGCACGGCTGGCGAAGGCCCTCGGAGTCCGTCTCAGCGAGTCGGGCGACCCGCTCGAGGCGGCGTTCGAGCTGCTGCCGGGGGAGAGGCCGTCCTCCGTGGCGGCGGGCCCGCGCACCGGCGTCTCGGGCCCGGGCGGCGGGGACGACTTCCCGTGGCGTTTCAGCATCCCGGGCGACCCCACCGTCTCGCCTTACCGGAGAGCAGTGCCCCGGCGGCGGCCCGGAGCTCAGCCCGCGAGGTAGAGCCGCGCGAGCACGCCGAGAGCCGCCGACCAGGCGAGGCTCGCCAGCGTGCCGATGATGAACCGCTCGCGCGCCTCCGGGGAGGCGAGCTCGCTGAAGCGGCCGACGCCCTTGATCGCCACCACGACCGCGATCCCCTCGGGGAGACCGCTCATCAGTGCGCCGGCCGTCGCGATCCGCTCGAGGACCCCGATCGTCGTCCCGCCGCGGAGCACCTCGATCGGCTGGCCGATCGCCGAGGGCGCGCTCCCGGCGGCGGGGCGGGAGGTTCCGGCGACCATGATGCCGCCGTGGCTGCCGCTGCGGGAGTCGGCCGTCGCGAGCCGGAGGGTGAGCAGCACGACCGGCCCGCCGCCCGCGATCGCCAGCGCGAAGGCCAGCACCGCCACCAGGACGGAGTGGATCGGGGGCGCGGACGGTCCGGCGACCGCCGTGAGCAGGAAGGCGGCGGCCGCCGCCACGAGGGGGATCCAGGCGAGCTGCGGACGGCGAAGGCGCACGGCGAGCACCGCACCGGCGAGTCCGGCGAGCAGCACGAGCACCACGCCCGTCCACGAGGCGGACTGCAGCGCGGAGGCGAGGAGCAGGGCGGGGGATCCGGGGGGTGCCGTCATCGGGGTGTCCTCTCGTCGGTGGGGTCGAGCGTACGGTCGACCACTGTCAGCAGGCGCGCGAGCGCGTCACGGGCGGGAGCGTCGACTCGAGCACTCGCCGCGCGGACCCGGAGGCTGACCGCCTGCGGGCTGACGGCGAGGCGCTCGGCCGCATCCTTCTGGGAGAGGCCGCTCTCGAGCAGGTCGACGATCTGCCAGCCGGCCTCGGAGCGCGCGTCGCGCAGCAGGAGGAGCGGATCGATCAGCGCCTGGACGTCCGCCGGTGCCGGCGCCGCCGTTCCCGGTGCGTCCGGATCGAGGGAGAAGCGCGTCGGCCGGCCCTTCGCCGCCTCGACCGCCCGGCGCGCCGCGAAGTACGCCTCCCCGGTCGCCGCTCTCGTGGTCGCGGGGAGTGGCCGGTCGACGGGGCCGATCCCGAGGCCGATGCTCCAGTGGCCGGTCCGGTGCAGCTCGAGCACGAGCGCGACGACGGCATCGGCCCGGTCGAGCACGCACTGGAACTCGTCGCCCGCCGTCCGCTCCGGGGGCAGGACGAACGACGCCCGACCGTCGTCGATCAGGCTCGCGATCGCCTGGTCCACGCGGTCGTGGTCGTGCCTGCTGTCGCGCTGATCCGCGGTGATGACGAACATCGGACCTCCTCGATCAAGTATCGGCACTTGATCGCCCGGGATCAAGCCTGTGCGCTTGACTCCCGGAGACCGGCTCCGTCCCGCCGCGGTAGCCTGGTCGGGTGATCGACCAGCACCTCCCCGGGTCCGCGACGAGCCCGCAGCTCGACCCCGCCTTCGACTCCGTGTGGGACGAGCTGGTCTGGCGAGGCTCGGTGCACGTGTCGACCGATGCGGGAGCGTTGCGCGAGCTGCTGTCGGGGGAGCCGATCACCTACTACTGCGGGTTCGACCCGACCGCGCCCAGCCTCCACCTCGGGAACCTGGTGCAGCTGATCGTCATGCGCCGGCTCCAGCTGGCCGGGCATCGGCCGCTCGGGCTCGTCGGCGGCTCGACCGGGCTGATCGGGGATCCGCGTCCGACGGCCGAGCGGACGCTGAACTCGCGCGAGACGGTGACGGCGTGGGTCGAGCGCCTCCAGGCGCAGGTGTCCCGGTTCGTTCCCGCGGGCGGCGACAACGGGCTGCGTCTGGTCAACAACCTCGACTGGACCGCTCCGCTGTCGGCGATCGACTTCCTGCGGGAGATCGGGAAGCACTTCCGCGTGGGGACGATGCTCAAGAAGGACGCGGTCAGCGCCCGCCTCAACTCCGATGCGGGGATCAGCTACACCGAGTTCAGCTACCAGATCCTGCAGGGACTCGACTACCTGGAGCTCTACCGGCAGTACGGGTGCGTCCTGCAGACCGGCGGCAGCGACCAGTGGGGCAACCTGACGAGCGGGACCGACCTGATCCACCGCACGGAGGGCGTGTCGGTCCACGCGATCGGCACACCCCTGGTGATGAACTCCGACGGCACCAAGTTCGGCAAGAGCGAGGGCAACGCCGTCTGGCTCGACTCCGAGCTCACGAGCCCGTACGCGTTCTACCAGTTCTGGGTCAACACGGACGACCGTGACGTCGCCGACCGCCTGCGGATCTTCACCTTCCTGCCGCGCACGGAGATCGAGCGCCTGGAGAAGGCCGCTGCCGACGAGCCGTTCCGCCGGGAGGCGCAGCGCGCGCTCGCCTGGGAGGTCACGTCGCTGGTGCACGGAGCGGAGGCGACGCGCTCGGTGATCGACGCCTCGGCCGCGCTCTTCGGCAAGGGCTCGCTCGAGGGGATCGACCCGGTCATCCTCCGCGGCGCGCTCGAGGCGGTGCCCTCGATGGAGGCGACCCCGGAGACGCCGGCGCTGCAGGCGTTCGTCGAGACCGGACTCGTCGCCAGCACGGGGGAGGCGCGGCGGGCTCTCGCCCAGGGTGGGCTCTCGGTGAACAACACCGCCCTCCCGTCCGAGACCGTCACGCTCGGCGAGCTCCCGTTGATCGACGGGATCGCCGTCCTCCGTCGCGGCAAGAAGAGCTTCGCCGGGGCCTTCGTCCGCTGACCGCGTGCCCGCTGTCCTCGAGCGGACGCGGGCGATGACGGCGTCGGCGGTCTCATCAACACGGTGTCCCGTGTCGCGTGTCCCGTGTCCCGTGTCCGGTGTCCGGTGTCCGGTGTCCGGTGTCCGGTAGCCGGTAGCCGGTAGCCGGTAGCCGGTAGCCGGTAGCCGGTAGCCGGTAGCCGGTGTCCGGTAGCCGGTGTCCGGTAGCCGGTGTCGGGTACCGAGTCGGACACTCAGCGACGCACGGCCCCTGAATCGCGACACGCCCGGGACGCAGGCGATTTGCCGCTCGGCCGAGGCCCGACGTAATGTAACTCCTCGTCACCCCAAAGGAGCGGCAAGCGGGAGTCAGGCGCAGAGCGTCGAGACCAGCTGGCCCACCTCAAGCGGGGACCATCCCCTCGCTCCCAGGCCTGTTAGAGATTCGTCTCTTGAAGACTGCGGGATCGCGAGCGTAAGATGCAAAGCCTCCACGGGACACGGTCCCGGCTTCGTTGCAAGGCCTCACGGCCGAGCCTGGTGCAGCGGTGCGATCCTCGATCGTGCAGCGAACACCACGAAGAAGCCGGACTTGACACGGCCTGCGGATGTGCTAAGTTAGTCGAGTTGCCACGGAGGCGATCGGGACTTCGGTTCTGGCAATCCTAACCGGTCTCGGCAAGCAAGACAAATCGAGTGGCTCACGCCCTCGTACAGCAAACTTCGATCACTTCCGTTGTGAAGCACCGTTCTGGTGTGGAGGCGGGATGTGTCCGATTCTTGAGAACTCAACAGCGTGCACTATGTTCAATGCCAATTTTATACCCCGGCCT